>NZ_JBEXSW010000017.1:0-154358 GCF_040613775.1 Streptomyces sp. NPDC006208
CCCGCGCGCCGGCGCCCCCCCCCCCGGCGGCGCCCCGCCCCCCCCCCGGGGGGGCCGCCCCCCCGCCGCGTGTCGCCAGGGGTGCGATCAGCCTCCGAGGGGCAGCCCGCCGAGTGAGCTGGCGGGCAGACCGCCACCGGGAACGGCGCCGGTCGGCAGGCCACCCTTTGCGGCGCCGCCGAGCAGACCGGCGGCCTGCGCCGAGGCGTCGCCGGCAGCCTTCTTGGCGACCGGGGCGGCCGTCTTGGCCGCCTTTCCGACGGTCTTGGTCGCCACGGGGGCGGCCTTCTTGGCCGTCTTGCCGCCGACCTGGCCGGCCACCTTGGTGGACTCCTTGGAGACGCCGTCGACCGTGCTGTCGACGTTGTCCGTGTCGAGAGCGGTCAGGCCGCCGAGCGGCGTCTGCGGCAGTTCAGCGGCGCCTGCGGAGCCGGCCGCACCGACCACGGGAGCTGCTCCAGCCGCGATGAGCAGCGCGGCGCGGGCGATCCGACGGGTCAGGGGGAGGGACATGGTGCTCCTTGGGACGAGAGGGACGTTCGGATGTTCGGACTGCTGGTGGTGCTGCCCGGCGTTCGGACGTCCTGACAACCGCTCGGGGGCCGGGAGAAGTTGCGGTCGGCCAAGGTAAAGAGTTGGTAATGCATCGTTTTATCGGCCTCGGATAAAAACGGGCAAACATTGCATTGCGCAAGTGCCTGGCGAACCGTCACTCCCCTTTGTTCGCAAGGGATTTGACATCGCACGCGGAATGACGACAAGGCCTGTGAACAAGGCGTTCCGGGCGAGTCCGGAGCGCCGCCTTCGAGGGAGGGAGCAAACTACTGAGCGATACGGATCCGGACGGTGTCGGTGCCCCCCTCGGGCGCCCCGCCCTTCTGCCAGCCCTCGTCGGACTCGTCCGCGTGCCACACCCGGCCCCCGTACGAGATCTCCGCCATCCGCAGCTCGTCCGCACGCGCGACGGCCCAGTGCGCCAGCTCCCAGCCACGCCTGGACGCCGGGCCGCCGGACGTCGCCGGCACCGGAAGCGTCAGCTCGCCCGCGGCAGCGGCACCCGCGCTGCCGCTCTTGGCGCCGCCGCCCTGCACGCCGCCGGGCAGCACATCGGGCCCGAAGACCCGCACCAGCTCGGTCCGCACCTTCGCCGGGTCGCCCGCGTCGCCGCCGCGCACCGTGCAGGTCAGTGTCGCCGAGGCCCGGCCGGTCAGGGCCGCAGCCAGCAGCGTGGCGTCCGGCTCGTGCTTCGCGTACGCCTGCGGGAACCCGCTGCGCTGGACCCGCTGCGCGGCCACGGTCAGCGGCAGCCGTGAGTAGCCGGGGACCTCGTCGAGGTGCTCGTAGAACTTCCTGGACGCGTAGACGGGATCCAGGATCTGCGCGGGGGTGCCCCACCCCTGCGACGGGCGCTGCTGGAACAGGCCCAGAGAGTCCCGGTCGCCGTGCTTGATGTTGCGCAGCGCGGACTCCTGCAGAGCCGTCGCCAGCGCGATCGTGACCGCCCGCTCGGGCATGCCCCGCGTGGTGCCGACCGCGGAGATCGTCGCCGCGTTCGCGGCCTGCTCGGCAGTGAGCTCGTACGACGGGCCGTCGGCCTCGGCGCCGCGGACCGTGCAGCGCGGGGCGCCCCCACCGGTCTCGTACTGCACGATCACGTAACCGATCACGGCCAGCAGCACGACGAGCGCGGCCGCGACACGAATCGGGCGGCCGCGCCGGACGGGGGAGGCGGTCTCGGGCACGACGCCCACCGTACTGGAGTCCGAGGAAGGCTCTAAGGTCGGAGCCATGCCTGACACCGTGCTTGACCTCACTCTTGACGGCCCGGCGCTGACCGCCGCGCTGGTCGATCTCCGCTCGGTCAGCGGGGAGGAGAAGCCCCTCGCCGACGCCATCGAGCAGGCCTTGCGTGCCCTGCCGCACCTCACCGTCGACCGTCACGGCAACAACGTCGTGGCCCGCACCGGCCTGGGGCGCAGCGAGCGGGTCGTCCTGGCCGGGCACATCGACACGGTCCCGGTCGCCGGCAATCTGCCCTCGCGACTGGACGAGAACGGCATCCTGTGGGGCTGCGGCACCAGCGACATGAAGTCGGGCGTCGCCGTCCAGCTGCGTATCGCGGCCACCGTCCCCGAGCCCAACCGCGACCTCACCTTCGTCTTCTACGACAACGAAGAAGTCGCCGCACACCTCAATGGGCTCGGGCATGTGGCCGAGGCCCACCCCGACTGGCTGGAGGGAGACTTCGCCGTCCTCCTCGAACCGTCCGACGCCCAGGTCGAGGGCGGCTGCCAGGGCACCCTGCGCGTCCATCTCCGCCTGACAGGGGAGCGGGCGCACTCCGCCCGCAGCTGGATGGGCTCCAACGCCGTTCACGCCGCCGGCCCGGTCCTGGCCCGCCTCGCCGCGTACGAGCCGCGGCGCCCGGTGATCGACGGGCTCGAGTACCGCGAGGGCCTCAACGCCGTCGGCATCGAGGGCGGTGTGGCCACCAATGTCATCCCCGACGCCTGCACCGTGGTGGTCAACTACCGCTATGCGCCCGACCGCAGCATGGCCGAGGCCGAGGCCCATGTCCGTGAGGTGTTCGCGGACTGCGGCGTGAGCGAGATCGTGGTGGACGACCACACCGGCGGGGCGCTGCCCGGCCTCTCGCACCCGGCCGCGGCCGCGTTCATGGCCGCCGTCGGCGGCAGCGCACAGCCCAAGTTCGGCTGGACGGACGTCTCACGCTTCAGCGCGCTGGGCGTGCCCGCGGTCAATTACGGGCCCGGTGACGCGCTCTTCGCCCACAAGGCGGACGAGCATGTGGCCATTGACAAGATCACGCACTGCGAGCAACGCCTCCGCGAGTGGCTCACAGCTTGAAAACCCTGATTTCATCATTCGTAACGATCCCGGACCTACCCTGAGCCAAGGCAACAAGGTTCGGCGGAGGGAGCAGGTCATGGGCAACCCCGAGGGATTGCGGGCGCCGGAGGAGCAGCGGCAGGGACCGGTACTGCGCCGCAGGGACCAGGTGCAGGAAGGCACGACCGATCAGCGGCTGCTGGACACCGAGGGCGACTCCGAGTGGGTGCACACCGATCCGTGGCGGGTCATGCGCATCCAGTCCGAGTTCGTGGAAGGCTTCGGTGCGCTTGCCGAACTCCCCAGCGCCATCAGCGTCTTCGGGTCCGCCCGGACCGTCGCCGGGACGCCGGACTACGACGCGGGGGTGGCCATCGGCCGGGCGTTGGTCGAGGCCGGCTTCGCGGTGATCACGGGCGGCGGCCCGGGCTCGATGGAGGCCGCCAACAAGGGGGCGCGTGAGGCCAGTGGGATCTCGGTCGGACTCGGTATCGAGCTTCCCTTCGAACAGGGCCTGAACCCGCACGTCGACATCGGCGTGAACTTCCGCTACTTCTTCGTCCGCAAGACGATGTTCGTGAAGTACGCGCAGGGCTTCGTGGTGCTGCCGGGCGGTCTCGGCACGCTGGACGAGCTGTTCGAGGCGCTCACCCTCGTCCAGACCCGCAAGGTGACCCGCTTCCCGATCGTGCTCTTCGGCACGCAGTACTGGGGCGGCCTGGTCGACTGGCTGCGCAACACCGTGGTGGCCCAGGGCAAGGCGTCCGAGCGTGATCTGCTGCTCTTCCATGTCACGGACTCGGTGGAGGAGGCGGTGGCACTGGTCACCAAGGAGACGGCCAGGTAGCGCGCACCGGTCGGCAGGGCCCGGGGCCCCGGCATCCGGGTCCTGCCCGCAGCCCCGGACCAGGGCGCCGGACGATCAGGGCACCGGACCCGGACGGTCAGGGCCCCGGACGGTCAGGGCACCGGACCCGGACGGTCAGGGCCCCGGACGGTCAGGCAAGTCCCCGGCGGGCGACCGCCGGGGCGCGGTGGCCCGCGATTGCCGCCACCATGTCCAGCACCTGCTTGGTCTCCGCGACCTCGTGGACGCGGTAGACCTGCGCCCCCAGCCATGCGGAGACCGCGGTGGTCGCCAGCGTGCCGATCAGACGCTCCTTGACCGGCTTGTCGATGGACTCGCCGACGAAGTCCTTGTTGGACAGGGAGACCAGCACGGGCCAGCCCGTCGCGGTCATCTCGTCCAGGCGCCGGGTCGCCTCCAGGCTGTGCCGGGTGTTCTTCCCGAAGTCATGGCCCGGATCGATCATGATCGCGTCCCGGCGGACCCCCAGCGCGACCGCCCGCTCGGCCAGCCCGCGCGTCACCCGCAGCACATCCGCCATCACATCGTCGTACGCGACCCGGTGCGGCCGCGTCCGTGGCTCGGCGCCGCCCGCGTGGGTGCACACCAGCCCTGCGCCGTACCGCGCGGCGACCTCGGCGAGCCCCGGGTCCACACCGCCCCAGGCGTCGTTCAGCACATCGGCGCCCGCCTCGCACACGGCCTCGCCCACGTCGCGCCGCCAGGTGTCGACGCTGATCACGACGTCCGGGTGGCGCCTGCGGACCTCTGCCACGAAGCCGACCGTGCGCCGCGCCTCCTCCTCGGCCGTCACTTCCTCGCCGGGACCGGCCTTCACACCGCCGATGTCGATGATCGCGGCGCCCTCGGCGATCGCCTGCTCGACACGGGAGAGGGCGGGCTCGTCACGGAACGTCGCGCCCTGGTCGTAGAAGGAATCCGGCGTCCGGTTCACGATCGCCATGATCACCGGCTCGTGCGCCTCGAATTCACGCCGTCCCAGCCGCAGCATCTGCTGTTTCCTCCTCAGGTCGTCCGCCTGCGACCCTAACCGTCACAGTCCCGTGGCACGATCAGCACCTGACGGTTTCCGCTCGGGGTGTTCGGGGAGAGGGTCGCTCGTGTTCTTGTTCTTGCTGATCGCCATGGTCGTGGTGGTCGCCGCGGTCACCCTCGCCGTGGTCGGCGGCGGCGACAGCGCCGCCCTGCCGGAGGCGGCCCCTGAACAACTGGTGGACCCGCTGCCGGCGGGCCGCCCGCTCGCCCGTGCCGACATCGACGCCGTACGGCTGCCCGTCGGTGTGCGCGGCTACCGGATGGCGGACGTGGACGAGATCCTCACCCGGCTGGGCGCGGAGCTCGCCGAGCGCGATGCGCGGATCGCCGAGCTCGAGTCGGCGCTGGCCGGCGCACAGGCCAGCGCCACGGGCCGCCCCGATCTGTTCACCAAGCCGGGCGAGGAGCGGGACCAGTGACCGGCGGGGCCGTGGCCGGTCCCGACGGCAGACTGCGCTGCCCCTGGGGGCTGTCGACGGACGACTATGTCGCGTACCACGACAAGGAGTGGGGCCGCCCCGTCCACGGCGACGACGCCCTGTTCGAACGGCTCTGCCTGGAGGCGTTCCAGTCCGGACTGTCCTGGATCACCATCCTGCGCCGCCGGGAAGGCTTCCGCAGTGCGTTCGCCGACTTCAAGATCGCCTCGGTGGCCGAGTTCACCGACGCCGACAAGGAGCGCCTGCTCGCCGACGAGGGCATCATCCGCAACCGGGCCAAGATCGAGGCGACCCTCACCAACGCGCGCGTGCTCGCCGACTGGTCCGCCGGCGAGCTCGACGCCCTGATCTGGTCGTACGCCCCTGATGCCGCGAAGCGGCCGGCCCCGCGCTCCATCGCCGACGTAGCCGCGGTCACGGACGAGTCCACGGCGATGGCGAAGGCGCTCAAGAAGCGGGGCCTGCGCTTCATCGGCCCGACGACCGCCTACGCGCTCATGCAGGCCTGCGGTCTGGTCGACGACCATCTCGCCGACTGCGTCTTCCGCGGCCCCAGGGCCTGATCCCGGATCGGGCTCAGCGGCCGACGTACTTCGGCGGTTCCTTGGCCAGGAACGCCTTGACCGCGATGGTGTGGTCCTCGGACGCGCCGGCCTTCGACTGGAGCTCCTCCTCCTTGTCGAGTGCCTCGCGCAGCGAGTGGTCGGCGCCGTACGCGAGGGACTCCTTCAGCGACGCGTAGGAGACGGTCGGGCCGTCGGCCAGGGCCCGGGCGACCGCGTGGGCCTCGGCGGCCAGGTCGTCCGCCGGGACCAGCTTGTTGACGATTCCCAGCTCGTACGCCTCCTGCGCGGAGATCGAACGCGGGAACAGCATCAGATCGGCGGCGCGGCTGTGGCCGACCAGCCGGGGCAGCGTCCACGACACCCCCGAGTCGGCGGTCAGCGCCACGCCTGCGAAGGAGGTGTTGAACTTGGCGGTGTCGGCCACGACGCGGTAGTCGGCGGCGAGCGCGAAACCGAACCCTGCGCCGGCGGCGACTCCGTTGACGCCGGCCACGACGGGCTTCGGCATCTCGGTCAGGGCCCGGACGATCGGGTTGTAGTGCTCCTTCACGGTGTTCATCACCTCGCCGGAGCCCGACTCGTGGGCCGCGATCAGCAGCCCCACATGCTCCTTGAGGTCCTGGCCCACGCAGAAGGCGCGCCCGGTCGCGGTGAGCAGTACGGCACGTACGGAAGTGTCTGCGGCGGCGGCCTGGGCGGCGTCGCGCAGGGCCACCTTGGCGTCCACGTTCATGGCGTTCATTGCCTCGGGCCGGTTGATCGTGATCGTCGCAAGTCCGTCGCTCACGTCGTACAGCACGGAGTCGGCCATGTCAGGGTCCCCTTTGTCGGCTCAACGGCGTTGTCGAGGCCAGCATGGCGGAGATCAACGGCGCCGGACATGTGAGCTGCGTCAAACATTGCGCGCCGCGCCGGACTCGGGCGGGGGCGAAGTATCGCAGGCGGATCGCCGAATTGGGTGGTTTTGCGAGAGCGCGTTGCGCAAGCGATGCCGACTGATGTTGGTCATTGGGTCCCGCCATGCGGGATAATGACCTGGAAGCAATGTGTTCGATGCCGGTGAGGTGTGCCCATCCAGGGGCCGTCGGCTGACGATGAGCTGGTTTCAGGAAGGGGAACGAGCATGGCGGCCATGAAGCCGCGGACGGGCGACGGCCCGCTCGAGGTGACCAAGGAGGGGCGGGGCATCGTCATGCGCGTTCCGCTCGAAGGCGGCGGTCGGCTTGTCGTCGAGCTGACTCCGGACGAAGCGGATGCACTCGGTGACGCCCTGAAGAAGGTTGTCGGCTGACGCGCCCTGACACTTCGCTGCCCCGGTGCCGACGTGCCGGGGCAGCGGTGTTTCCGGAGGAGTTTTCGGGACTCGAAGACCTGGCACCCGGGGTGTCAGCTGCGGCGGACCGCGCAGAGCAGGCCGTCGCCCACCGGGAGCAGCGTCGAGAGCAACTCATGGCTCTCCCGTACCGCGCGCAGCAGTTCGCGCAGCCGCAGTACCTCGATGGGCTGTGCCGCGGAGTCGACCGTACGGCCGTCGGCGAAGACGCCCTCGAAGCAGACCAGGCCGCCCGGACGCAGCAGGCGCAACGATTCAGCGAGGTAGTCGAGCGACTCCGCACGGTCACCGTCGCAGAACACGAGGTCGTAGCCGCCGTCCGCGAGCCGCGGCAGCACGTCCAGCGCACCGCCCGGGATGAAACGCGCCCGGTTCGCGGCGAAGCCGGCCGCGCGGAAGGCCTCGCGGGCGAACTGCTGCCGTTCCGGCTCCAGGTCCACCGTGGTCAGTACGCCGTCCGGGCGCATGCCCTGGAGCAGATAGATTCCCGAGACGCCGGTGCCGGTCCCGATCTCGGCCACCGCCTTGGCGTCCGTCGTGGCAGCCAGCAGTCGCAGCGCGGCGCCGGTGCCCGGTGACACCGAGGACAGCCCTGACTCCCGGGCCCGCTCGCGGGCCCAGCGCAGAGCGTCGTCCTCGGCGACAAAGGCGTCGGCGAACGCCCAGCTCGTCTGCCGGTTGGCGGTAATGACCCTCTCCTGTCCCCGTAGTTGGCGCGACGCTGACTGTATCCGCTGCGCCCGGGAACCCGCAGATGGGACCGGGCGTTGTGCAGGACAGGGGAAAGCGCTCGGGATCAAGGCCGGAGCCGGACCCAAATCGACGTAAAGATTCTTATCCGGAGCTAACGGGCGAGGTGGCTATGGTAGGGGCTCCGCTGGATACCACCAGAGCCGACAGGGGAGGTGCGGCTGCAGCTGCGGATCGGGGAGGGGTGCTCAGGCGCCTTCTCAGGTCGGTGGGTGAGCCGAAATCCGTGACCAAGACCGCTGACAGTTCTCTGCCGACCGAACCCGTAGCCACCGCGACCTTCGCATCGGACGCGGAATCGCAGGCATGGACTCCGCCCACCTGGGAGGAGATCGTCAGCACGCACAGCGCCCGGGTCTACCGCCTGGCCTACCGCCTGACCGGGAACCAGCACGACGCCGAGGACCTCACCCAGGAGGTCTTCGTCCGCGTCTTCCGCTCGCTGTCGACGTACACGCCGGGCACCTTCGAGGGCTGGCTCCACCGGATCACCACCAACCTCTTCCTGGACATGGTCCGCCGCAAGCAGCGGATCCGCTTCGACGCGCTGGGTGACGATGCCGCGGAGCGGCTGCCCAGCCGTGAGCCGTCCCCGCAGCAGGTCTTCAACGACAGCCACTTCGACGCGGATGTCCAGCAGGCGCTCGACACGCTCGCCCCCGAGTTCCGCGCCGCCGTGGTGCTCTGTGACATCGAGGGACTGTCGTACGAGGAGATCGCCGCGACCCTGGGCGTGAAGCTCGGCACCGTCCGCAGCCGGATCCACCGTGGCCGTTCCCATCTGCGCAAGGCCCTGCAGCACCGCTCGCCGGAGGCCCGTGCGGAGCAGCAGCGTTCCCTGGCGGGTGTGGTCGGCCTGGCGGGGGAGGGCGGGTCGGCGTGAGCGGCACCAGTCCCACCCCCGCGGAGCAGCATCTCGGGGACCGGCTCGCCGCCCTGGTGGACGGTGAGCTCAGTCATGACGTCCGGGACCGGGTACTGGCCCATCTGGCCACCTGTCCCAAGTGCAAGGCCGAGGCCGACGCCCAGCGCCGGCTGAAGAGCGTGTTCGCCCAGGCCGCCCCGCCGCCGCTCTCCGAGGGGCTCCTCGCGCGGCTTCAAGGGCTCCCCGCGGGCCCCGCGGGGAGCGATGACGACGACCAGGCAGGACCCTTCGGCGGACGGCGCAGCGCCGACGGAGTCTTCGGAGCGCTGAAACCGTCCGCGGGACATACCCGCGACCCCCGCGCGGAGACGTTCGGCTACGTCCCGGGCGCCCACGCGGCCGTCCTGCCCGGGGGCGGGAGCGGCTTCCGGATCCACGAGGTGGGCCGCGCGGAGGCTGAGCGTTCGCCGTGGCTCGGCCGCCGGTTCGCCTTCGCGGCGGCCAGCGCGGTCTCCTTCGCGGCGATCGCGCTGGGCGGCGCCATCCCGCTGGACGCCGTGACGGACAGCAGCGCCAGGGGACAGGGCCCGGGCAAGGTCACTCCGCTGCGTACGGCGGGACCGGCCGCTGCCACAGGCTCCCAGGGCGGGACGGCCGCCGTGCGGGGCGCTGACTCCGAGCGCCGTCGCACCGGCGGGACCGGCGCGGTCCTGCCGGAGACCCGGACGGTCGCGGCCACCGCACCCGGCGAGCCCGCGGGCGAGCCGCAGAGCCGGCCGTTCGCGGCCTCGTTGCTGGCCCCGTCCACCGCTTCCCTGTCACCGCTGATACGCCCGACGGGTTCGACGTTCCAGCCGGCGACGGCGCCCGGAGTCACCCCGAGCACCAGCCCGGTCCCCACGGATCTCGCGCGCCCGACGCGGCCTTCTGTGTCGCAACTGCGCTGACCAGGACCCTGCGCACGGATTCGCAAACCTGGTTGAATCCTGGGAGGTGCCCCGTGGGGGCGCTGGCACGGGCCGGCAGTTTGCGGGGAGAGCATGAACGACGGGAAGCCCACCGGAGCGAAGGCGAAGTGGTGGAGCCGCCCCAGCGGGGGTAGCGGCAGCGCCTCCGGACCGGAGGCGCCCGCCCCCGAGGAAGCACAGCACACGCAGCAGGACCCGCAGGCGGCGCCGGCGGCAGCAGGCGCGCCGACGGCACACGCGGACACCACGGCAGCGCTCACGGACACCACAGCGCATACCGACACCACCGTGCGCATGGACACCACCGTGCCGGCGGACTCCGTGGTGGCGGCCGTCACCGAGCCGGTGAGCCGCCCGCAGCCGCTGCACGCCCCTGACCCGTACAGCACTCCGCCGTACGGCGGCCCCGGGCCGTGGGCGCCCGCACCCCCCGTACAGCGGCCGGTGCCGACGCCCGCGCACGGCACCCCCGTGCCGCAGCAGTACGTGGCACCGGGGGCACCCCAGCCGCAGCCGCAGCCCCTGCACCAGCCACCCCATGTGACCCAGCCGCTGCCGCCGCAGGCTCCCCCGTCCCAGGACCGGCCGCAGCCGCTGTCGTCGGTGTGGCTCCAGTACGACCCGTGGAGCGCCCCCGGGCAGCCGCTCACCCACCACGGTGAGCCGGTGAAGAAGCGCCGGCGCGGCCCGCTGCTGATCGGCGCGGTCGTGCTGGCCCTGGTCGCGGGCGGTACGGGCGGCGCGATCGGCGCGTACATCGAGCGCAACGGCGGCATCACCCAGGTCGAACTGCCGCAGGCCGGGCACGAGAGCGGCGACCGCGCGCCCGACAGCGTGGCGGGCATCGCCGCCAGCGCCCTTCCGAGCGTGGTCACCCTCCATGTCAGCGGCGGCGAAGAGCAGGGCACCGGCACCGGCTTCGTACTCGACCGTGAGGGGCACATCCTCACCAACAACCACGTCGTCGATCCGGCGGGCTCCTCCGGCGACATCTCGATCACGTTCAGCGGCGGCGAGACCGCCGACGCGACGCTGGTGGGCAAGGACAGCGGCTACGACCTCGCCGTCGTCAAGGTGACCGGCGTCTCCGGCCTCAAGCCGCTGCCGCTCGGCAACTCCGACAACGTCCGGGTCGGCGACCCGGTGGTCGCCATCGGAGCACCCTTCGACCTTCAGAACACCGTGACCTCCGGCATCATCAGCGCCAAGGAGCGTCCCATCACGGCGGGCGGCGAGAAGGGCGACGGCAGCGACATCAGCTATGTCGACGCGCTCCAGACCGACGCCCCGATAAACCCCGGCAACTCCGGCGGCCCGCTGGTCGACGCCAAGGCGCGGGTCATCGGGATCAACAGCGCCATCCGGGCCGCGGACAGCGGCGCCGGCGCCGACGGGGGCCAGGCCGGGTCCATCGGCCTCGGCTTCGCGATCCCCATCAACCAGGGCAAGCGCGTCGCCGAGGAGCTGATCAACACCGGCAAGGCCACGCACCCGGTGATCGGCGTCAGCCTCGACATGAAGTTCACCGGCGACGGCGCACGCGTCGGTGAGAAGGGCAAGGACGGCGCCGCGGCCGTCACGCCGGGCGGGCCCGCTGCCAAGGCGGGCATCGAACCGGGCGACGTCATCACCAAGGTCGACGGCCAGCGGGTGCACAGCGGTGAGGAGCTGATCGTCAAGATCCGCGCCCACCGCCCCGGCGACCGGCTGGAGCTGACCCTGGAGCGCGGTGACGCCGAGCGGACGATGACGCTCACCCTCGGCTCCGCCGACAGCAGCTGACCGGCACGGCAACGGGCGGCGCAGGCCATCCGGCGGCCACCGCCCGGGCCGCCGGAAGGTACCGCGCGGACAGTTTCGACGGGTACCGTGGATCGGGCCCGGACCCCGTCCGACCTGTCGGCAGCGAAGACGAAGAGAACACGAGGAGCAGCAGGGTGTTCAACGACATAGGCGGACTGGAGCTGGCGGCGCTCGTCGTCCTCGCCGTGCTCATCTTCGGCCCCGACAAGCTGCCGAAGCTCATCCAGGACGTCACCCGCACGATCCGGAAGATCCGTGCGTTCTCGGAGAGCGCCAAGGAGGACATCCGCAGCGAGCTGGGTCCGGAGTTCAAGGACTTCGAGTTCGAGGACCTCAATCCCAAGGCGTATCTCCGCAAGCAGCTCGCGGAGAACGAGGATCTGAAGGACCTCAAGGAGCTGCGCAGCAGCTTCGATCTCAAGAAGGAGATCGAAGAAGTCGCCGACGCCGTCAACGGCACGGAGCGCGCCGACGCGCCCGGCACTGCGGTCCCCGCCGCCGTGGGAGGCTCGGCGGCCGGCGCCCCCGACCTGCTCAAGAAGCGCGAAAAGCTTGATCGGGACGAGCGCCCGCCGTTCGACGCAGACGCCACCTGAACCTGTCAATCCCTTCGACCGGGTGCGGGCTGGCTATTCTCTCCATCTGTCCGGGAGTGAGGACGCCCGAGGGGGGCGGGACCGCTCCAAGCCTGGAAGACGGAGGAGGCCGAGCACATGGCGACGACGAGTCGGGTGGCGGCACAGGATACGGCTGGCGCATATCTGAGCGCGGCCTTCCCCTGGTACGGCCTGGACGAGGCCTTCGCGGGCCCGCGGCGGCTGATGAAGGTCGGCATCGCCGCCGACGGCACGGTCCAGCACGGAGCGATGGGCCACGGCGACGAGCCGTCGATACGGCCCGAGGCAGCAGGCGCCGAGAAGGAGCGCTTCGCCGTCGTCGTCACGGTCGCCGCCAGCCCTGTCAGACGCAGCCCGGACGGCACGGGCATGCTCGACGCCACGAGCGTCTCCTCCGCGGCCTGGCTGGCGGGTTCGGGGCTGCTCGCCCATACCTGGCCGCCGCAGCTGGACCACTCGCTGCGTGACGACTGGCTCGACCAGCAGACCGAGACGGCCTTCGCGCTCGCCGACGACGTGACCGGCCCGCCCTGGTCGATGCTCTCGCTGCCGGTGGACGGGGTGCCGACGCCTTTCCACTACCGGGAGTCCGAGTTCGGCTGGGTGCTGGCCGGGACGACCGGCACCGGGGGCGTGCACATCGGGGCGTACGGGCGCGGGATGAGCGCCTACGGACTCGGGTTCTCGGTGGTCGAGGATCTGTCGGTGTACGACGCGTAGGACGCGTCTGCGGCGCGCCTGGCGCAGGCATGACGAAGGGGGCGCTGCTCGGTGCGAGCAGCGCCCCCTTCGCCGTGCCTCAGAACTTGTTGCGCGGAGTGATACCCAGCGACATGCCCGACAGGCCGCGCTGGCGGCCGCCCAGCTTGCCCGCGATCGCACGCAGCGCCGAACCGGCAGGCGAGTCCGGGTCGGTCAGCACGACCGGCTTGCCCTCGTCGCCACCCTCGCGCAGCCGGACATCGATCGGGATCGACCCCAGAACCGGCACATTGGCGCCGGTCGTCCTCGTCAGGCCTTCGGCGACACTCTGCCCGCCGCCGGTGCCGAAGACATCGACCATCTCGTCGCAGTGCGGGCACGGCAGGCCCGACATGTTCTCGACCACACCGACGATCTTCTGGTGTGTCTGCACGGCGATGGACCCGGCACGTTCGGCGACCTCCGCGGCCGCCTGCTGCGGAGTGGTGACGACCAGGATCTCCGCGTTCGGAACCAGCTGCGCGACCGAGATCGCGATGTCGCCCGTACCCGGCGGCAGGTCCAGCAGCAGGACGTCCAGGTCGCCCCAGTACACGTCCGCGAGGAACTGCTGCAGCGCCCGGTGCAGCATGGGGCCACGCCATACGACCGGTGCGTTGCCCGGGGTGAACATCCCGATGGAGATGACCTTCACGCCGTTCGCCGACGGCGGCATGATCATGTTCTCGACCTGGGTGGGACGGCCGTCCGCGCCCAGCATGCGCGGCACGCTGTGCCCGTAGATGTCGGCGTCGACGACGCCGACCTTCAGCCCGTCGGCCGCCATGGCGGCGGCCAGGTTCACGGTCACGGAGGACTTGCCGACGCCGCCCTTGCCGGAGGCGACCGCGTACACCCTGGTCAGCGACCCGGGCTTGGCGAAGGGCACCTCGCGCTCGGCGGTCGTGCCTCGCAGTGACGCGGCGAGATCCTTGCGCTGCTCGTCGCTCATCACGTCCAGCGTGACCTCGACGCGGGTGACGCCCTCGACGCGGGCGACCGCATCGGTCACGTTCTTCGTGATCGTCTCGCGCATGGGACAGCCCGAGACGGTGAGGTACACCGTGACGGCGACCGTGCCGTCCTCCCGGATGTCGACCGATTTCACCATGCCCAGCTCGGTGATCGGTCGGTTGATCTCGGGGTCGTTCACCGTCGCCAGTGCCTCAAGCACCGCGTCTTCCGTAGCCATACGGACGATGGTACGGCGCTCACCGCCACGGCCGGAAAGCCCTCTCAGCGGTCGCCTTCATCACGTCCCCGAGAGGTGTCGTGCGGGAATAGGACGCGCTGCTCCTCGATGCCCTTGATCAGATCCTGCAGTTCGGAGCGGATCCAGTCCCGGGTCGCCACCTCGCCGAGGCCCATCCGCAGAGACGCGATCTCCCGGGTCAGATACTCCGTGTCCGCGATCGACCGCTCGTTCTGCTTGCGGTCCTGCTCGAGATTGACCCGATCGCGGTCGTCCTGCCGGTTCTGCGCCAGCAGGATCAGCGGGGCCGCATAGGACGCCTGCAGGGACAGGGCGAGGGTGAGAAAGATGAACGGGTACTCGTCGAAGCGCAGGTCGCTCGGTGCGCTGATGTTCCACACCACCCAGGCGATGATCGTCAGGGTCATCCAGACGAGGAAGCGCCCCGTCCCCAGGAAGCGGGCGATCTTCTCGGAGAGCCGTCCGAAGGCTTCCGGGTCGTACTCCGGCAGCAGAGCGCGGCGCGGCGCCCGCGGCACGTCCAGGCGGGCCCGCGGACGCGACGTCGCGGTCGCCCCGGACGGCATGCGCTCCTTCGGCTCGCCCCGCTCGAAGGGCCGCTGGTCGCCGCTACCCATCGACGGCCTCCTCGCCGGAGGAGAACGCCTCGAACTCCGTCTCGCGCCAGTCCTCCGGGAGCAGATGGTCCAGCACGTCGTCGACGGTCACGGCCCCCAGCAGTGCACCGCTCTCGTCGACGACGGGCGCCGCGACCATGTTGTACGCCGCGAGATAGCTGGTCACGGCGGGCAGTGACGTGTCCGGCGCCAGCGGCGGAAGATCGTTGTCCACGATGGAGCTGACCAGCGTGAACGGCGGATCGCGCAGCAGCCGCTGGAAGTGCACCGTGCCCAGGTACTTTCCGGTCGGCGTCTCGTCCGGCGGCCGGCACACGTACACCTGTGCGGCGAGGGCGGGGGACAGGTCCCGCTGGCGCACCCGTGCCAGGGCGTCCGCCACCGTGGCGTCCGGCCGCAGCACGATCGGCTCCGTGGTCATCAGGCCGCCCGCCGTGCGCTCCTCGTACGACAGCAGCCGCCGTACATCCGCGGCCTCGTGCGGCCGCATCAGCGCCAGCAGCTGCTCCTTGTCCTCCTCGGGCAGTTCGGACAGCAGGTCGGCGGCGTCGTCCGGGTCCATGGCCTCCAGCACGTCGGCCGCCCGCTCCTGCTTCAGCTTGCCGAGGATCTCCACCTGGTCGTCGTCCGGCAGCTCCTCGAGCACATCGGCGAGCCGGTCGTCGTCGAGCGCGGCGGCCACCTCGGCGCGTCGCTTCGGCGACAGATGGTGCAGCACATTGGCGAGGTCGGCCGCGCGCAGCTGCTCGAACGTGGCGAGCAGGCTCTCCGCGCCCTGTCCGTGCTCCTCCAGCGAGAAGCCGGTGACGGCCGACCACTCGACGGTCAGCGTCTCGCCCTTGCGGCGCAGCGCCCCGCCCTTGCCCTTGCGTACGAAGACCTTGTCGATCTCCCATTCGCGGCGGGCCGGCAGCTGCTGGATCGACACATCGAGGACGGTGGCCACCTCGCCGCTCTCCACCAGCTCCACCCGCCGGTCGAGCAGTTCGCCCAGCACCAGCCGCTCGGTCGGACGCTGCTCGAACCGGCGCATGTTCAGCACACCGGTGGTGATGACCTGGCCCGACTCGACACCGGTCACGCGTGTCATGGGCAGAAAGATGCGGCGGCGGCTGATGACCTCGACGACCAGACCGAGCAGCCGGGGCGGCCGGCTGCCGACACGCAGCATCGCCACCAGGTCGCGCACGCGGCCCACCTGGTCGCCATTGGGGTCGAAGACCGGTACGCCCGCGAGGTGCGAGACGAAGACACGAGGCACGCCTGCCGCCATGCTCAGCGCCTCCTCCGTGCACGTTCTTTGCCCGGTAAACCGTGCTGTTCGACTGGTTCAGGCTAGCCCGTACGGTTCGGGCACGCCCTGGTCGGCGTCCGTACGGCTCTCTGATGAACACGGAGGTCGGCACAGGTACGCTGCGGTCTGCCGTCCCCCCACCGACGAGAGGCAGTGCGCTGGTGACTCCCCTCCTTCCTGCTTCCCGGGCCCGCCGGGCCGCGCTGCGGGTGGCCGTGTGCGCCGGGCTGACCGTTCTGCTCACGGCATGCGGCGAGGATCCGGATGCGGGGACCAACGGCGTCGGCAGACTCAGCGCGGTCGAGATCGAGACCAAGGCGCGCAAGGCGGTGGACGGGGCCGATTCGGTGCGCCTGTCCGGGACGCTGGTGAGCAAGGGCGGCTCGTACAGACTGAACATGCGCCTCAAGCACGAGGGCGGCACGGGATCGGTCACCACGAAGGACAACACCTTCGAACTGCTGCGGGTGGGCGACGCCCTCTATCTGAAGGCCGATGCCGGCTTCTGGACCCACTCGGGCGCCAAGGACGGCAAGGAGCCCAGCAAGTCGGACTCCGAGGCCGCGGACAAGCTCGACGACAAGTACGTGAAGGTGCCCGAGGGGGACCCGGCGTACAAGCAGTTCCGCGGCTTCACGGACATGGACGTACTGCTGGACGGGCTGCTCGGGATGCAGGGCGAGCTCACCAAGGGCGACCGGACCAAGGTCGGCGGCGTCCGCACCATCAAGGTGACCGGCGGCAACGGCGAGGGCGGCATCCTGGACGTCTCGCTGGAGGGCGAGCCGTACCCCCTCCAGTTCGCGCGGGCCGGCGGCGCGGGGGTGCTCACGCTGGGCGACTGGGACAAGGAATTCGCCCTGGCGGAGCCGTCGAAGGAGGAGACGGTCGACTACGGGCGCCAGCTCCCCAGGACCTCGGGCGACTGACGCGGGGCGTCAGCGTTCCTCGATGATCTCGAGGATCCGGGTCTTCGGCGTACCGACCAGGGCGCGGGCGGTCTCGCTGGTCGCCCAGATCTTCTCCACCAGTGCGTCACGGAAGTTCTCCGCGGCGGCGGCCGTGTCGAAGTCGAGGTCGACGGCGATGTAGTGCGGGTCGTCGAGGGGCTGCATGACCCGGTACGCGCGCACGCCCGCGTGCCTGCGGAAATCGGCGAACCGGTCGAACCCGGATTTCCAGGTGTCGAGGTCGGTGATCGCGTGCTCGATACGGAGCGTGGCCATGCTGCCTCCGGGGCCGGGCGGCGTGTCACCTTCCATGCTGAAAACCCCGCGGATGCCTGGCAAGCCCACGCACCCGCCACGGCCGCCGGAACAGCCCCGGCCGGAGCACCCCGGCGCCCTCAGGCCTCTCGTTCCGGATCTTGCCGGACTCGCGTGCCCTGGCTCCCCCGCAGCCTTCGGCGGGGAGGTACCCCACCCGCCGCTCACTGATCCGGCCTGATCCGGAAGAAGGAGGCCTCGGGCCTGTCCAGCGGATCTTGTGACTGTCGCGGCTCCAGCTCGTTGGCATGAGCATGGGGCGGGGAGATCTGACGGTTGATGAGTGGACTCGGCTGAAGCCGCATCTGCCCAAGACCAGGCAGCGAGGCGGGCGTTGGTCGAGCCACCGCAGGGTGATCAACGGAATCCTGTTCCGGAACCGGACTGGGGTGCCCTGGCGCGATCTGCCTGCACGTTTCGGTCCGTGGAAAACCGTCTACGAACGGCATAGGCGCTGGTCGGCGGACGGTACCTGGGAGCGTGGATTCGACCTCGTGCCGCGCTCACCAACACGCCGCCGGGGCACGCAAGAACCCGCCGCGGGTGCCGGGAAAAGACGCACGCCCCTCCAGCACCGCCCCGACGAGGGACTCGGACGCTCCCGGGGCGGACTGACCTGCAAGATCCACTTGGCCGGTGAGGGAGGCCGGCGACCGCTCGCGTTCCTGCTCACCCCGGGCCAGTGGGGCGACGCTCCGCAGCTCATCCCGGTCATGGAACGTGTCAGGGTGGCCCGTCAGGAAGGCGGACGACGCCGCACCCGGCCCGATCACCTCGGCGGCGATAAGGCTTACTCATCCCGCCGAAATCGCCGCTACCTGCGAAGACGCCAGATCAAGCACACCATCCCCGAGCCGAAGGATCAGCGGGCCAACCGCAAGCGCCGAGGCAGCCAAGGCGGCAGGCCCACCAGCTTCGACAAGACAATCTACAAACGCCGCAACGAAGTCGAGCGAACGATCAACGCCCTCAAGAACTCCCGGGCCGTCGCTACGAGGTACGACAAACGGGCCTACATCTTCCACGGCACCGTAACCGTCGCAGCGATCCGACTCTGGCTCCGTCCCTGATCTGTCGAGCCGGCCTAGTTATCGAACCAGACCACCAGACGGACGTTCTCGGCCCCGTGCCGTTTGGCAAGTACGGTCATCACCGACCACACGTCACCCCATTCCTCGTCACGCACCACCTGGCGTCGGGTGAGCAGTGTTTCGGGCTCGGACGGACCTCCAAATGATCCCGTGCTGTCCCAGTCTGCCCCTTCCAATTCGGCCCAACTGATCCACGACGGGCTGTGCGAGTCCTCCCGTTCTCGCTCGGCGGCGCGCGTTACAGCGCGTGAGGCGTCTCGCGGGAAGCCACGTTGTGCCGCGAGCGGCTCGAAGGACCGCCCTCGGACGCCGAAGAGACAGCCGAAGGCTTCGTAGGACCGGCCGTCATAGACGTGATTCAGGGCAATCGCGGGGTGCCAGCGGAAGAACAACTCGTCGTCATCGGGCTCCGAGCTGTCGATGTAGCTGTTCCTGACCTCGATGAATCCATGGATATCGGTGCCCATGAAGCCGATCATGGCAGGCATGCCAGATCGCTGACCAGCAGATATCGCTACTGAGGCACGGTTCACCGGGCGCCCCCAGCCAACTCAACTTTTGATCCGCCGGACAGGCCCTAGCGCTTCCCGCGGCGCTTGAAGAGCAGGCGGGGCAGGGCCGCGGGGATCGGGCGGCGTGTCGTTGCCGGGGTCGGGAGAGGCACGGCCGCCGACGAACCGTCCGGGAAGGCCGTGCCACTGTCCTGCGGGGCCAGGCGCAGCACCCGCGACTCGCGGGCCCAGCGCTGCGTCAGCTCCTCCGCGTCGGGGGCGTTCAGGCGCTTGCCCTTGAGCTCCGCGACCACCGACTCCCACGCCTCGGAGCGCGGTGCGACCTCGCTCACCCGCGCCGTCCAGGCCACCAGCCGGCCGCCCTTGTCCTTGCTGCGTACGGTGACTTCCGCCGTGCCGCCGTCCGTGAGACCGGGCAGCGGCTGCTCGCCGGGGCCGTCGCCGACGACGTACGCCGCGCCCTCGTGCCATACGTGCCACAGGGCGCGCGCCGGGCCGTCACCCCGTACCCAGATGAGGCCGGACTTCTTGGTGGCCTCCTCGACGAGCGCCCGACCGAGCAGCTGATCTGTCATGCGCGCAGCCTAACGGGAGCCGGTCGCCCTACAGCCAGCCGTTGCGCTTGAGGGTGCGGTGGATGGTGAAACAGACGGCGATGATGCCGGTGAGCACCATGGGGTAGCCGTACTTCCACTCCAGTTCCGGCATGTACTCGAAATTCATGCCGTAGACCCCGCAGACCGCCGTCGGGACGGCGATGATCGCCGCCCACGAGGTGATCTTGCGCATGTCCTCGTTCTGCGCCACCGTCGCCTGCGCCAGGTTGGCCTGGAGGATCGAGTTCAGCAGCTCGTCGAAGCCGATGACCTCCTCCTGCACCCGGGCCAGGTGGTCGGCGACATCGCGGAAGTACTTCTGGATGTCCGGGTCGACCAGCCGCATCGGCCGCTCGCTGAGAAGCTGCATCGGGCGCAGCAGCGGGGAGACGGCCCGCTTGAACTCCAGCACCTCGCGCTTGAGCTGGTAGATCCGCCCGGCGTCGCTGCCGCGCGGGCTTCCCTTGGCAGGCGCCGAGAACACGTCGATCTCGACCTCGTCGATGTCGTCCTGCACGGCCGCGGCCACCGCGATGTAGCCGTCGACGACGTGGTCGGCGATGGCGTGCAGCACCGCCGAGGGGCCCTTCGCCAGCAGCTCGGTGTCCTTCTGCAGCCCGTGCCGCAGGGCCCGCAGAGACCCCTTGCCGCCGTGCCGCACGGTGATGACGAAGTCCCGCCCGGTGAAGCACATCACCTCGCCGGTCTCGACGACCTCGCTGGTCGCGGTCAGCTCGGCGTGCTCCACGTAGTGGATGGTCTTGAAGACGGTGAACAGCGTGTCGTCGTACCGCTCCAGCTTGGGTCGCTGGTGGGCGTGGACCGCGTCCTCCACGGCCAGCGGGTGCAGACCGAACTCCGCCGCGATACCGGCGAATTCCTCCTCCGTCGGCTCGTGCAGCCCGATCCAGGCGAAGCCGCCGCCCTCCCGCACCCGCAGCATCGCTTCGTGCGGCGTCTGGCAGGACGCGCTCTCCAGCCGCGCCCCGTCGCGATAGACGGCGCAGTCGACGACCGCGCTGGAGGCGGAGGGGTCACGCGTGGTGTCGTAGCTGTTGTACGGGGTGGCGCTCTTGCGCAGGGCGGGGCGGACCGCTGCGCGCAGGTCACGGATCATCGACATGGCTGGCTCCTTCACGGAGAGGCCGTCGGCGAGTGGTGTGGCACAGCCCGGAATGAGGACGTGATGTGAGGCATACGTCCGCAAAGCGGGCGGCACCGCAGGGTCGCAGTGACGGCGTTCGCTACAGACAGGCAAAAACGAAATGCTCTTCCGTAGTGCGAAATGCCACCGGCCTCGTGCGGAAAGGCCTCAGCACACAGACCCTCGGTTCACCGGCAGAGACGGAGCGAGAATCGGTGCGGCGTGGAAGAGCTCTTGGTACTGCACGGTCGACTTCGACTCATCGCAGCCCCACCTCCTCCGGCCGGTCCCCCGTGGGGGATGACGTGTCGCCGGGACTCGAAAGCACGCTTCTGCGTACCGTCCCGACCAGCGGCCAAGACTATCAGCCGACAGAGGGGCAATCCCGTGCTTTGCCCGTTCCATACGCGCTTTATGCTCGCCGCATGGGAGATGTTCTTGCTCTGGTCGAGGCCCGGCTGCGTACGGCACTCGGCGAACCGGAGGCGCGCGCCGCGGTGACGTTCCTCGGTACGGACCGCATCGAGGTGCTCCGGTTCATGGACCGCGACGGGGACGGGGACATCGTGCGGTACGCCACCCTCGGCATGTCCGCCCACCCGATGACCGACCCCACCGCCACCCTCGCCGACCCGGTCAAGGGCCCGCGCGCCGAGCTGGTGCTCACCGTACGGGCGGGGCTCGCGGACACCGACAAGGTGCTGCGCCCGCTCGCCGTACTGGCCGCGTCCCCCCAGGTCGAGGGCGTGGTCGTGGCCCCTGGCGCGTCACTGGACGTGGGTGAACCACTGTGGCCGGGGGCGGCGTTCAGCTCGGTACTGGTCGCGGAGCCCGGCGGTCTGGTCGAGGACCTCGAACTGGACGGGCCCATGGACCCGGTGAACTTTCTGCCGCTGCTGCCGATGACCGCGAACGAGGCGGCCTGGAAGCGCGTGCACGGCGGGCAGGAGCTCCAGGAGCGGTGGCTGGCGCACGGCACCGACCTGCGCGATCCGCTGCGCAGGTCGGTCACTCTGGACTGATGACCAGCCCGGCCGGGCGGACTGGTCGGCGAGGATCGATGTGACGTACATCTGAATCGGCCGAGGGGGAGGCACGCTCCGGACGGGTGATCGTCCTTGACGCGGCGTCGGCCGGGGAGGACCGTTGACCCCTATGAGGGGCGAACCCAGTTGCCCGAAGTGCGGTGGCCGGGTGAGGGCGCCCGGTCTCTTTGCCGACTCCTGGCAGTGCGATGTGCACGGCGCCGTGTACCCGCTGCAGCCGGTGATCCCGCCCAGTGTCGAAGCCCTCGGTGTCGTCGTGCACCGCGCCCACGTACCCGTGTGGATGCCCTGGCCCCTGCCTGTGGGCTGGCTCTTCACCGGTGTCGCCTACGCCGGCGACGACCGCAGCGGCGGTCGCGCCACGGCGGTCGCCTGCTCGGGCCCGGGCCCGCTCGGCGGTATGGGTGAAGTGCTGCTGATCGCCGAGGAACTGGGCGTGGGCCTGGGGGCGCGCTATGCCGGGATGGACGGCCCCGACCCCGGCCCGCACATCCGCGTCGACCAGTCACCGCAGGCCAAGGTCCTCGCCGCCGGGCGCCCGACTCCCCTGTGGCATGTGGCGGGCGCACCCGAGGACCGAGCGGTCTTCGCGGGCGAGGCGCGTGGCCTGTGGCTGTGGGCGGTCTGCTGGCCCGAGCAGTCGGCGCTGCTGATGTACGACGAGCTGGTGCTCACGGATCTGCGGGACGCGGGTGCGGAGGTCGAACTGCTGCCGTGCGGGGCGCTGTCCCCGCGACTGCTGAGCTGAGGGCATTCCGCCGGGTCGTGCCGGGCCCGCATGCGGTGGCCCGCGTCGAGGGCCATGGCACGTCGCAGTGGGTGCCCGGAGGCGTCGTGCGCGAGGGCGACCTGTGCAAACGGCCCGCCTGTACGTCAGGGGCGGGATGACGGGCCGGTTACCCTTGACCGTCCCCTGTCCGACCCGAGCCCCGGAGTCAGCGTCGTGCGCATCGATCTGCACACCCACTCCACGGCGTCGGACGGCACGGACACCCCGGCCGAGCTGATGCGCAATGCCGCCGCTGCCGGGCTGGACGTCGTGGCGCTCACCGATCACGACACCACCCGTGGACACGCCGCGGCAGCCGCGGCCGTCCCTGAGGGGCTGACCCTCGTCACCGGCGCCGAGCTCTCCTGCCGCCTGGACGGCATCGGGCTGCACATGCTGGCGTATCTCTTCGACCCCGAAGAGCCCGAACTGCTGCGCGAGCGCGAGCTGGTACGGGACGACCGGGTGCCGCGCGCCCAGGCGATGATCGGCAAGCTCCAGGAGCTGGGCGTACCCGTCGAGTGGCAGCAGGTCGCCCGGATAGCCGGTGACGGCTCGGTCGGCCGTCCGCACATCGCCGAGGCGCTCGTCGAGCTCGGCGTCGTACCGACCGTCTCCGACGCCTTCACGCCCGACTGGCTGGCCGACGGCGGCCGGGCGTACGTCGAGAAGCACGAGCTCGACCCCTTCACGGCGATCCGCCTGGTCAAGGCTGCCGGCGGGGTCACCGTCTTCGCGCACCCGCTCGCGGTCAAGCGGGGCCGCACGGTGCCCGAGAGCGCGATCGCCGAGCTGGCCGCGTGCGGCCTCGACGGCATCGAGGTCGACCACATGGACCACGACGAGGACGTACGCGCACGGCTGCGCGGCCTCGCCGGGGAGCTCGGGCTGCTGGCCACCGGCTCCAGTGACTACCACGGCAGCCGCAAGTCCTGCCGGCTCGGTGAGTACACCACCGACCCGGAGATCTACGGCGAGATCACGCGGCGCGCCACGGGCGCTTTCCCCGTTCCGGGCACCGGGGGCACCGGCGGCGCATAGCTCCCGGGAGCTTCGCGCGTCACCCCACCATCCGCCCTTCGTACACCCCTCTTCCGGCAAGGCTCCTCACTGTGTTCGACGTTGCCGTTTTCGGCTCCTTGTTCCTCACCCTCTTCGTCATCATGGATCCCCCCGGGATCACCCCGATCTTTCTCGCCCTCACCTCCGGACGCGCCGCCAAGGTGCAGCGGCGTATGGCGTGGCAGGCGGTGGCCGTCGCGTTCGGTGTGATCACCGTTTTCGGGCTCCTCGGCCAGCAGATCCTGGACTATCTGCATGTCTCCGTCCCCGCGCTGATGATCGCGGGTGGTCTGCTCCTGCTGCTCATCGCGCTCGATCTGCTCACCGGCAAGAACGACGAGCCCAAACAGACCAAGGACGTCAATGTCGCGCTGGTGCCGCTCGGCATGCCCCTGCTGGCCGGTCCGGGCGCGATCGTCTCGGTGATCCTTGCCGTCCAGCACGCGAGCGGCGCCGCTCAGCTGACGGCGGTGTGGGCGGCGATCGTCGCGATGCATGTCGTGCTGTGGCTGACCATGCGCTACTCGCTGGTGATCATCCGCCTGATCAAGGACGGCGGTGTGGTCCTGGTGACGAGGCTGGCGGGCATGATGCTCTCCGCGATCGCCGTGCAGCAGATCATCAACGGCGTCACCCAGGTCATCCAGGGCGCCTGAGTCCCTGGCTGGCCTCCGACGCGGCGCAACGCACCAGTGCCCCCGCACGGACCATCCGTACGGGGGCACTGGTGCGTCGTGCAGCGTGTCAGGGCTATGAAGCCGTGGTTTCGGCGGGCCGGATGTAGATGCGCTGGCCGATCGAGGCGGCCTGCTGCACGATCCGGTTGACGGAGGCGGCGTCCACGACGGTGCTGTCCACGGCGGTGCCGTCGACGTCGTCCAGTCGCATGATCTCGAAGCGCACGGCTTCTCCCTTCGTCTGATCCTCCTGAAGGAGAACTGCTGACAGACGGAATTCTCCGTCCGTATACGTATGTCCACAACGGGATGCATCCTGCAAATATTCCGTACGCTAAGGAAAATTTTCGGATGCCTAACTACTGGCGGGTAGAGCCTCGGCCACGGAGAATGAGGCCCGTATGAACGACGCAGAGATCCCCGAGATCGCCGAGATCGGCGCCCGCCTGGAGCGCACCAATGAGCTCCTGCAGCGGATGCTCGCCGAGGTCGCGAAGACGCCTTCCACCCATGCCATCTTCGTCGACGCCGGTTACGTCTATGCTGCGGCCGGGTTGCTTGTGGCGGGCACGGAGGACCGGCGCTCCTTCGACCTCGACGCGGAAGGGCTGATCGAGGCCTTCATCGACAAGGCGCGGATCATCTTCGCCGACAGCCGGCTGCTGCGGGTGTACTGGTACGACGGCGCCCGGCGCCGTATCCACACCCCCGAGCAGCAGTCCATAGCCGAGCTGCCCGACGTGAAGGTGCGGCTGGGCAACCTGAACGCGAACAATCAGCAGAAGGGTGTCGACTCTCTCATCCGTACGGATCTGGAGTCGCTCGCCCGGCACCGCGCGATCAGCGACGCGGCGCTCGTCGGCGGCGACGAGGACCTGGTCTCGGCGGTCGAGGCGGCACAGGGGTACGGCGCCCGCGTCCATCTGTGGGGCATCGAGGCGGCCGACGGGCGCAACCAGGCGGAGCCGCTGCTGTGGGAGGTCGACAGCCAGCGGACCTTCGACCTCGACTTCTGCCGCCCCTACATCACGCGCCGACCCGTGACGACCTACGAGAACGAGGGCGCACCGCCGCCGTCGCGCGACGAGGTGCGGTTCGTGGGCGCGCAGATCGCCGCGACCTGGCTGGGGGAGCGGGGGAGGGCGGCCATGGCGGAACTGCTTCCCGGCCAGCCCTATCTGCCGGGCCCGGTGGACCAGGACCTGCTGATCGAGGCGGAACGGGTACTGCAGCGGTCACTACGGGGACATGCGGTGCTGCGCCGAGCGCTGCGGGACGGCTTCTGGCAGCACCTGCAGACTCAGTTCTGATCCCAGAAGGAGATCAGCGCCGCGGCCGTCTCCAGCGGGCAATCGGTGTTGGGTGAGTGACCGGCGCCCGCGATCACCGTCCGGCGGGCATCGAGCCGCTCGGCCATCTCATCGAGCAGCTGCACCGGCCAGGTGTCGTCCTCCTCGCCGGACACCACATGCTTCGGCAGCGGTCGTACGGCGGCGAGCTCGTCCACCCGGTCCGGCTCGACGAGCAGCTGCCGGCCGGTGGTGGTCAGCTGGACCGGGTTGTGGCGCAGCCAACGGCGTCGCAGATCCTCGCCGTTGCGGCCGGCCGCGGCGTCGGCCTCCGCGTCCTCGGGAACTTCCGCGGCGTCGAAGGCCTGGATGGCCTCCCAGACCTGGTCCATCGGCATGACGGCGAGCGCGTCGCCGAGCAGCTTGACCTTCTGCTGCTGGGCCGGGCTGATCTGGGCGGGCCCGGAGGACATCAGCGTGAACGTGAGGAACGGCGTGCGGTCCAACAGCACAGCGGCACGGGAGATCTGACCGCCCAGCGAATGCCCGACCAGGTGGACCGGCCCGCCGACGGCGGCCGCCTGCG
Organism: Streptomyces sp. NPDC006208; assembly: GCF_040613775.1. Taxonomy (NCBI): domain Bacteria; kingdom Bacillati; phylum Actinomycetota; class Actinomycetes; order Kitasatosporales; family Streptomycetaceae; genus Streptomyces; species Streptomyces sp. NPDC006208. The sequence goes on from NZ_JBEXSW010000017.1 coordinate 25,998, forward strand.
CGAGGACGTCCTTGGCCAACTCCTCCTGCGCATAAGCCTGTTGATCCTCGGGGCCGGCACTCTCGTACTGCCCGCGCCCGTCGACGGCGACGGCCCGGTAACCGGCCTCGGTCAACGGCTCGAGCATCGCGATGAAGTCCTCCTTGCTGCCGGTGTACCCGGGCAGCAGCAACGCCGTCCCGCGCACGGCACCGCCGGGCCGCGCATCGAGCACGGCGAACGCCCCGCGCGAGGTGGACAGCGCATGGGCACGCGCGCAGGCGGGCGGAACGAAGGTGGGCGGCCGACTCATGTGACGAGGCTAGCGGGTGGGGCTGCGATCCAGCGGGGCGCGTGCGCCATGAGACGCCGCTCCGTGTCGGACAGCCGCGGCGCGAGGTGGTGCGGGCGCCTGGAGGGTCCGGGCATTGCCCGGGGCCGGGCGTGGTGTGGTTGCCGTACTCATCGTGGGTGCGCCGAAACCCCAGGGTGCGCGCGGGGCGGGTGAATGAGGGTTCCGCGCCTCGGCCCGCCCGCGCCGCGTCCTTGGAGGCGTCAGGACCGCGTGCAGGCGCAGTCGGGGCAGGGGACCTTCAACGGCGCGGGCGCCCGACCGTCTCCGTCTCGGCCGACGGCTGCCGGGACCGGGAGACTCCACGCGACGTGGCATGCCGCGGTGGCCGGGCCGGCGTCGCCGTGGCCCCGTCATGGACGAGGCCCGCGCCGGGACGCCGATGGCCCGGCTCCCCGTGGGGAGCCGGGCCATCGGACCGGTGCGCGTCAGCTCTCGGGCTGCGCAGCCGTGGTCGTGCGCGTGCGGCGACGGCGGGGCTTCGGCTCCGCGGCGGCCGTCTCCTGCGCCTCGCCCGTCCCGGCGACCGACTTCGCGGCAGCGCGGGTGCGGCGACGCGGCGTGACCTCTGTCCCGGCGTCCGCCGTGTCGGCCGCGGCGGCGCGCGTCCGGCGGGCCTTCGGCTCCGCCTCGGGTGCCGGGGCGACGGCCGTTTCGGCCGCCTCCACAGGCTGCTTCACCGCACGCGTACGGCGCCGCGGCTTTGCAGGGGCCGTCTCGTCGACGGACCCGGCGACCTCGGCGGCCGGCTGCTCGACGCTCTCCACGACAGCCGTCGCCTCGGCCGAAGCCTGCGCGCCCACGCGGGTGCGACGGCGGCGGCGCGGGGTGCGCGGCTCTGCCGGGGCGTCCGCCGACTGCTCCGGGGCGCTCGCCACGGCTGACTCGGCCGACTCGGCCAGTTCGGCCCCGCCGCGGGTGCGGCGGCGCTGGCGCGGGGTGCGGGTGCGCTCCGGGCGCTCCTCCCGTACCGCGGTCGCGGCGGACTTGCGGCCGCGGCCGCCCGTCTCGCCCAGGTCCTCGACCTCTTCCGCCGCAAGACCGGCGCGGGTGCGCTCGGCACGCGGCAGCACGCCCTTGGTGCCCTCGGGGATGCTCAGCTCTTCGAACAGGTGCGCAGACGTGGAGTACGTCTCGACCGGGTCGTTGAAGTTCAGCTCCAGCGCCTTGTTGATCAGCTGCCAGCGCGGGATGTCGTCCCAGTCGACCAGCGTCACGGCCGTGCCGGACGCGCCCGCACGGCCGGTGCGGCCGATGCGGTGGAGGTAGGTCTTCTCGTCCTCCGGCGACTGGTAGTTGATGACGTGCGTGACGCCCTCGACGTCGATACCGCGCGCGGCGACGTCGGTGCACACCAGCACATCGACCTTGCCGTTGCGGAACGCCCGCAGCGCCTGCTCACGCGCGCCCTGGCCCAGGTCGCCGTGGACAGCGCCGGACGCGAAGCCGCGCTGCGCGAGCTGGTCGGCGATGTCCGCCGCCGTCCGCTTCGTACGGCAGAAGATCATCGCGAGTCCGCGGCCGTCGGCCTGCAGGATCCGGGAGACCATCTCCGGCTTGTCCATGGAGTGCGCGCGGTAGACGCGCTGCGTGATGTTCGCGACGGTCGCGCCCTGGTCGTCCGGCGCGGTGGCGCGGATGTGCGTGGGCTGCGACATGTAGCGACGGGCCAGACCGATGACCGCACCCGGCATGGTCGCCGAGAACAGCATCGTCTGACGCTTGGGCGGCAGCAGCTGGATGATCTTCTCGACGTCGGGCAGGAAGCCCAGGTCGAGCATTTCGTCGGCCTCGTCGAGCACCAGCGCGCGCACGTGCGAGAGGTTCAGCTTCTTCTGGCCGGCCAGGTCGAGCAGTCGGCCCGGAGTGCCGACAATCACATCGACGCCCTTCTTGAGGGCCTCGACCTGGGGCTCGTACGCCCGGCCGCCGTAGATCGCCAGCACGCGGACGTTACGGACCTTGCCGGCGGTCAGCAGGTCGTTGGTGACCTGGGTGCACAGCTCGCGGGTCGGGACGACCACGAGCGCCTGCGGGGCCTCGGTCAGCTGCTCGGGCTTGGCCCGGCCGGCCTCGACGTCCGCGGGGACGGTGACACGCTCCAGCAGCGGCAGGCCGAAACCGAGCGTCTTGCCGGTGCCGGTCTTGGCCTGGCCGATGACGTCGGTGCCGGAGAGCGCGACGGGGAGCGTCATCTCCTGGATGGGGAACGGGGACACGATGCCGACGGCCTCGAGGGCTTCGGCGGTCTCGGGGAGAATCCCGAGATCCCGGAAAGTCATAGGCTGCGTAGTCAGGGTGTTGCCTCTTCTGTGAGACGCGGCGCGAGGCGTACGCGGGGGTCTTAACCGCACCTGAGTACTGGGCCGGCCGGGGATGGCCGGACGGTGCGGGACCACTGCCGACGCTCGAGCGCTCGTGCCGCTGAGGGGGCCCCTCATCTGCCTGCGTACGCATATCGCGCACGGTCCGCGTGGAGGGCTGTCGGGTCGGAGCCGATCGGGCCACCGACCGGGCATCCTCATTCGGATGGCCCACTGGACTCGTCGACATTCATCAACGATCAGTGGGCGCATTACCACTGTACCCCGGATTCGCGCATGTGTGTTGGGCGAATTCGTAGGAACCGCACTACGAGCATGGCTGACCAGGCCCTTCCGCCTCACGACGAGCGGGCTATTGTGCGCTTCATGGAGACGCCTGACAACGCCACTGAACACACCGGCATCGCCGCCCAGGACTGGGCTGCGGCGTCCAAGGAACCCCAGTACCGTGCCGCCGTCGTGGACCTGCTCGGCGCCCTCGCCTACGGCGAGCTGGCGGCCTTCGAGCGGCTCGCCGAGGACGCCAAGCTCGCCCCGACGCTGGCGGACAAGGCCGAGCTGGCGAAGATGGCCTCCGCCGAGTTCCACCACTTCGAGCAGCTCCGTGACCGGCTCACGAAGATCGACGCCGAGCCGGCCGCCGCCATGGAGCCGTTCGCGCAGGCCCTGGACGACTTCCACCGCCAGACCGCCCCCTCGGACTGGCTCGAGGGCCTGGTCAAGGCGTACGTCGGTGACTCCATCGCCAGCGACTTCTACCGCGAGGTTGCTGCCCGGCTGGACTCCGACACCCGTGCCCTGGTGCTCGCCGTGCTCGACGACACCGGCCACGGCAACTTCGCCGTCGAGAAGGTCCGCGCCGCGATCGAGGCCGACCCGCGGGTCGGCGGCAGGCTCGCGCTGTGGGCACGGCGGCTGATGGGCGAGGCACTGTCCCAGGCCCAGCGCGTGGTCGCGGAGCGGGACGCGCTCTCCACGATGCTGGTCGGCGGCGTCGCGGGCGGCTTCGACCTCGCGGAGGTGGGACGGATGTTCTCCCGGATCACCGAGGCCCACACCAAGCGGATGGCCGCCCTGGGCCTCGCCGCCTAGGGCGGCGCCGAGCGGCCCGGCCGGTCCGGTCCGCCGGGCCCCGGCCCGGCGTCGCCGGACGTGCCGGGTCCGTCGGGCTCTGCGGGGTGCTCGCCCGGTCCACCGGGCTCCTGCCCGGATCCGTCGGACCCGGGCAGGTCAGGTCTCTCCTCCGGCCGCTCGGCGGGCGGCCGGTCGTCGGACGGGCTCAGAAAGGGAGCGCCCGGCGCAGGCGTCGGGTGGACGGGCGGATCAGCAGCGAGAGCAGTACGGCTCCGATCGCGACCGCCCCCGCCACCACCGCCGCCTCATGACCCGGACCGATTGCCACATGGGTCACATAGGCGCCGAATAGAGTGCCGAGCGTGCCCGTGGCGAACACCACACGCCGGGCCGGGAGACGGTTGGCAAAGTGATGGGCCGCGGCCCAGGACAGGGCCAGTCCGAGCAGGACGGAACCGAGCGTTGCCCAGATCACCGATGATCACCTCGTGGACGCCGGTTGGCAGAACGGGTCGTAGCCGTAACTACCCGAAGGGTGCGGAATGCAACCCTCCCTGTTCTGCGCGAGAAACGCCCGGATCAGCACAGAAGGGCCCGGCGGACATCCGCCGGGCCCTTCTGCGTGATGCTGCTGTGCGCCGCTACAGCGCGCCGAACCCCACGCGCCGCGTCGTCGGCTCACCGATCTCGACGTACGCGATCCGGTCGGCCGGTACAAGCACCTTGCGGCCCTTGTCGTCCGAGAGGCTCAGCAGCTGCGCCTTGCCGGCCAGCGCGTCACCGACCGCGCGCTCGACCTCCTCGGCGGACTGCCCGCTCTCCAGAACGATCTCCCGGGGCGCGTGCTGCACGCCGATCTTGACCTCCACGGCTATGTCCCTCCGAACGGTCAGTGCGTTGCGCGGTCAACCGCGCCGTACGCAGCACACATTAGCCCGGAGTCAGGACGCGTCTGGTGCCCCGGGGAAACGCCAGGAGCGAACAGCCCCCGGCCGGACGGCGCCGGCGGGCGGCGCCGCTCAGTGCTGCTCGCTGCCGTGCAGCGGGAAACCGGCGATACCGCGCCAGGCGAGCGAGGTCAGCAGCTGCACCGCCTGCTCGCGAGGGATGGCCGATTCGCTGGAGAGCCAGTACCTGGCCACCACCTGGGAGACCCCGCCGAGGCCGACGGCCAGCAGCATGGACTCCTCCTTGGACAGTGCGGTGTCCTCGGCGATCACGTCGGAGATCGCCTCGGCGCACTGGAGCGAGACCCGCTCGACGCGCTCGCGGACCGCGGGCTCGTTCGTCAGGTCCGACTCGAAGACCAGGCGAAAGGCACCGCCCTCGTCCTCGACGTACGCGAAATAGGCGTCCATCGTCGCCTCGACGCGCAGTTTGTTGTCGGTCGTCGACGCGAGCGCGGTGCGCACCGCCTGCAGCAGCGACTCGCAGTGCTGGTCCAGCAGCGCCAGGTAGAGCTCCAGTTTTCCGGGGAAGTGCTGGTAGAGAACCGGCTTGCTGACGCCGGCGCGCTCTGCGATGTCGTCCATCGCGGCCGAGTGGTATCCCTGAGCCACGAAAACTTCCTGGGCGGCGCCCAGGAGCTGATTTCTGCGGGCTCGGCGTGGCAGGCGTGTGCCCCGCGGGCGCGCCGCCTCTGTCTGCTCGATGGCTGTCACGCCGCCTCCCATGTCTTGAACAAGCACAGTCGTTCCGTGCGCGCTGTGCGCCGCGCCCGCCATCGTACTTTTGGGTAACCCGGCTGTGCGTGGTGCGGACGCAGAATTTCACGGACCGGACAGTCTCGGTAGCTTCACGTTCGGGGGCATTTCCGGCACATTTCGGTGGGCAACGGGCGAGAGGTCACCGGTAGTCGTCTTCATCGAGCGTCACCACACGGGCCTGCTCGGCGGCATCCGCCTCGTTCGCGGCGTCCGGGTCGGCGCGATTCACCGGTTCGTCGCGGTCCGGCCGTATGTCGGTGTGCTGCTCGGCGGCGTCCGCCTCGGGGACCTCTTCGTCGCGCGCGGCGTCGTCGTCGTTCTCTTCTACGAAGGTCTCAGGATCGGTGGGATCGACTGACATGCGGCACCGCTTTCCATGGAGAGTGCCTTTCCTACGAGCCTAGGAGGTACTGATCCGTGGCGCTACGCGGTGTCCGGCGGCGTGTGACGCCGAACACACGGGTCATCGCGTGATCGTCTCGTAACATTGCCGCATGTCTTCGACCGAGCTTCCGGGGGCCCGCGCCATCAGCGCCGCGATGGCTCCGAAGGTTGCGGCCGTACACGTCGCCGACGGTGAGGAGTTGGGCTCCGTGGCCCTGCCCGGGCTCACGCTCACCGTCCGCTCCAGACGTCCGGCGCGCGCCGGACTGCCGCCCGCCCTGTATGTGCACGGCCTGGGCGGCTCGTCGCAGAACTGGTCGGCGCTGATGCTCCAGCTCGAGGACGTGCTGGACGGCGAGGCGATCGACCTGCCCGGTTTCGGCGACTCCCCGCCGCCCGACGACGGCAACTACTCGGTCACCGGTCACGCCCGCGCGGTGATCCGCTTCCTGGACGCCCGCGGCCGCGGCTCCGTGCATCTTCTGGCGAACTCGATGGGCGGCGCCGTCTGCACGCGTGTCGCGGCGGTCCGTCCGGACCTCGTGCGTACGCTGACGCTGGTCGCGCCTGCGCTGCCGGAGCTGCGCGTCCAGCGCTCGGCCGTGCCCACCGCACTGCTCGCACTGCCGGGTGTCGCCCTGCTCTTCAGCAGGCTGACGGAGAACTGGTCGGCGGAAGCCCGCACCCGAGGAGTGATGGAGCTCTGCTACGGAGACCCCTCACGGGTGACCGAGGAAGGCCTGCGCAACGCCGTCGCCGAGATGGAGCGGAGGATGGGGCTCCCGTACTTCTGGGACGCGATGGCCCGCTCGGCCCGCGGAATCGTGGATGCCTACACGCTCGGCGGACAGCACGGACTGTGGCGGCAGGCGGAGCGGGTGCTCGCCCCGACCCTTCTGGTTTACGGGCGGCGGGACCAGCTCGTCTCGTACCGTATGGCTCGCAAGGCGGCAGCGGCGTTCCGGGACTCACGGCTGCTGACGCTCCCGGACGCCGGGCACGTTGCGATGATGGAGTACCCCGAGGCGGTCGCCCAGGCGGTCCGGGAACTGCTCGACGAGCACGGTAGGAGCTGATCCGGGGCGTGGGACGACACAGCCGCAAGGGCCCCGTACCCAGGGGTGCAGGCCCAGGGGACACGCCGGGCGCCGCCGCGGCCGCTCCCGGCGGCGGACAGCGCAGGCGGGGCGCCGTGCCCGGGCCCGAGCAGCACGCCTCCGGCGGCTACGGCGCCGCGCAGACCAGGGGTGGACACCCCGAGCAGCACGAGTCGGGCGGCGGCTGGGGCGACCTGCGGACAGCGCCCGGCACGGCCGGCGCGCAGCGCACGCAGACGCAGACGTATCCCCCACAGCGCGCGATGGTCGGAGGGCCACGGATACCGGGCCCCCGCCGCGAGTTCGTCGAGGCCTTCGACGAGTTCCCGCGACAGACCCCGCATCCCGATCCGTACGCCTCCGTCACCGAATGGGACACCATGCACGGCCGGCCCGCCGAGATCGCGGCCGACGACGACGTCGACGCGGCCGCCGGCCTCGGCGTGTCCAAAACCGGGGACGAGCGGCCCGCCAAGGGGGGCAAGGGGCGCGCCTTCACCGGGATCGCGGCTGCCGCCGTGACCACGGTCCTTGCCGTCGTGGTGGCCGGCCAGGTCGTCACGGACCCGCCGGACACATCGGCATCCCGGTCCAGCAGCCAGGAGCGGGAGGCGCAGGAGCGTCCGGACCGGTCGGACGGCCGGGGCGTGCCGCAGCAGGTCCCGCCGCCCGCTGCCGCACCGCAGGCGCCCACGTACGCCCAGCTGATGGCCAAGCGCTTCCCGATCGACCCGGGGCTCGAGGCATCGGGCGACTTCGAGGCGGTCGCCGGCTTCGACAGAGCGCCGGGCGAGGGCCGCAAGATCCGCTACCGGGTCGATGTCGAGAAGGGGCTGGGCCTGGACGGCGGGCTGTTCGCGAAGGCGGTCCAGGAGACCCTGAACGACGACCGGAGCTGGGCGCACAAGGGTGAGATGACCTTCGAGCGCGTTTCTTCCGGGGACGCCGAATTCGTCATCACGCTGGCCAGCCCGGGCACGACCGCGGAATGGTGTGCCAAGTCCGACCTCGACACCACCGTCGACAACGTCTCCTGCGACTCGGCATTGACCGACCGGGTGATGATCAACGCGTTCCGGTGGGCGCAGGGCGCCGAGACCTACGGGCCGGACGCGATGTTCGCCTATCGCCAGATGCTCATCAACCACGAGGTCGGGCACCGGCTCGGCTATGACCACGTGAACTGCGAAACCCCGGGAGCGCCGGCGCCCGTGATGCAGCAGCAGACCAAGTCGCTGGACATCGACGGGGTCAAGTGCCGGCCCAACCCCTGGGTGCATCCCGGGAAGTGAGCCCGGCCCGGAGCTGGCCGTAGCATGACGGTACGTAACGAAGAGGCACCGTAGCGCGACAGAACGCTACCTGGGCGTGAAAGTTACGTGTATTCACCCCTTCCAGTGGCGCGACGGACAACCGTCCATCACGCCACCGACGTATCCGCTTAACGTCGTCCCCGCTGCGGGTCGCCGGATCGAACGGCGGCCACCCACAAGGGAGATCGGGGGTGCACTCGTGCGGATCGGACTGCTCACGGAGGGTGGTTACCCGTATGCGACGGGTGAGTCCAGGCTGTGGTGCGACCGGCTGGTGCGCGGCCTGGCACAGCACGAGTTCGACGTCTACGCACTGAGCCGCAGCGCCCGTCAGGAGAAAGGCGGCTGGGTCAGCCTCCCGCCCCAGGTCCGCCAGGTGCGGACGGCCGCGCTGTGGGCGCCCGAGGACGACGGCCATACTTACGGGCGGCGTGAACGGCGGCGCTTCGTCGCCCACTTCAGACAGCTGGCCGCGGCAGTCTGCACCGAGGGCGACGCCCCCGAGTTCGCCGAAGGGCTGTACGGGCTTGCCGAACTGGCCCGTGAGTGCGGCGGGCTGTACGCGGCACTCCGTTCCGAACTCGCCGTACGCGCCCTCGAGTCCGCCTGCCGTGCACCCGGCGCACGCCGGACAGTGCAGGGCGCCGCTGTTCCCGACCATCTCGCCTTCGTCGACGGACTCGAGCGTGCGCTGCGACCGCTCTCGCTCGACTGGTACGGCGAGGACGCGCTCGGCGCGGTCGACCTGTCCCACGCCGCGTCCGGTGGATCGGCGGCTCTGCCCGGGCTGTTGGCCAAACGCTTCTGCGGGGTTCCGCTGCTGGTCACGGAGTACGGCGTCCAACTGCGCGCGCACTACCTCTCCGCGCGAGAGGCCGGACTCGGCGCGCCCGTACGGGCCCTGCTCGCGGCCTTCCACGGCCGGCTCGCCGCCGAGGTGTACCAACAGGCATCGGTCATCACCCCCGGCAACACGCACGCCAGACGCTGGCAGGAGAAGTGCGGGGCGGACCGCGCCAAACTGCGCACGGTCTACCCGGGGATGGAGGCGGACCGTTTCGCTGCGCTCGGCGACGGGGCCGGAGGGCGGGGCGGCGATCCGCGCACCCTCGTCTGGGTCGGACGCATCGAGCCGGCGAAGGACCTCGTCGCGTTGCTCCACGCCTTTGCCGAGATCCGCAAGGAGGAACCGCAGGCGCGCCTGCGGATCCTCGGGGCACCGGTCGCCGGCCCCGAGTCCGCCACCTATCTCGCCCACTGCCGGGCGCTGGCCGCGCAGCTGTTCCCCGACGAGGCCGCCGATGCGCACGCCGTCGGCGACAACCCGGTCTCCTTCGAGGAGATCGGCGCCCCCGAGGCGCCCGAACTGGTCGACGCCTATGCGGCGGGAGAGGTGATCGTCTTGTCCAGCGTCGTCGAAGGCTTCCCGATCAGCCTGGTCGAGGCGATGTTCTGCGGGCGCGCGACCGTGTCCACGGATGTCGGCGCCGTCGTCGAAGTCATCGGTGGCACGGGGCTGGTGGTGCCTCCGCGCAACCCCCGGGCGCTCGCCGACGCGTGTCTTGCGCTGCTGCGTGATCCCGAGCGCCGTGAGCGTCTGGGCGCGGCGGCGCGGGCGCGGGCGCTCGAACTGTTCACGGTCGAACAGAACCTGGCGGCGTTCCGCGGGATCTATCTGGAGCTGATCTCGTACTCCCCGGTGCAACGGGAGGCGGAATCGGTGGACGCGGACGGCGAGCCGCGCCCGTTCGCCTACCCCGTCGAGTCCCACGTCCCGGGCCGGTGGCCGGGTCCGGCCACCACCCCGAACTGGGCGGACGGTACGGGCCCGGGCATGGTGCCCACGGCCGAGGAGGCAGGCCGATGACCACGTCCCGCATCAACGAACAGGCCACGGAGGAGGACTGGGCCCTCGAGGCGCTCTCCCAGCTCCACGCCGACGCGTCACCATCAGCCGCGGAGCCCTGGCAGACGTGGCCGGACTCCGACGCGCCGGAGTTCTGGCCGCCGCCGGAGGCCGGGCCGAAGACCCGGCCCGAGGCCGAACACTCCGCGCCGGGCGGAGCACACGCGGATGTGCGTCCGGCCCCGGCCCGAGCTGCCGGTGAGCGTGTACCGGACGGGCCGGCCGTCTCGGCGGGGGAGTCGGGCCCGGAGTTCGCCGCCGGATCCCCGGCCGGTCCGGAGCTGTGGCCTCCGGCGGAGCGGGAGTCCGGGGGAGTGCCCGAGCGCGACGCGGAGCGCCCCGCTTCTGACTCCGGGCAGGGGGATGCTTCCGACTCCGGTAGGGGCAGCCGTGGGGCCGTGGCACGGTTCGACGGTGGGCGGTCGGACGGCACCGAGTGGCCGGAGCCCGAGTGTCCGGAGCCCGATGCCGTACCCCCGCGGCACGCGGACGCGGACGCGCCGGAGCGTGGTGGTGCCGGTGGGACCAGGCCCGTGGCGGTCCGGCGCGGCCCGGTGGATCCCGTCAAGGGGCTGATGCACCGGCATCGGGAGCTCTGCGAGCAGGCCGTCGACCCGCTGGAGATCGCCGCGGGGCTGGAGGCCCACGGCGTCACGGACCGCACCGCCGCGCGGTTCCGGCATCGGGACGTGTTCTCGCTCGCCGAGGAGCTGTTCGCACGCGTGCCCCGCCGGGCCGAGGGCCCCATCCGTCCGGCGCGCGCCGCCGATCCGGGCGCCGGACGGATGCTGCTCGCGCTGCTGCCGGGAGCCGTCTGCGCCCTTGCCGTCCTGGGCAGGGAGGTGTCCCACGGCAGCCTCCGCCTCGCCGCCACCGCCGTCGGTGCGGTCGCCGTCACCGTCGCCCTCGGGCTGTGCCTCGGCCGCGGCCCCCTGCGCGCCCGCGGCCGCACCGTCCGTGCCGTGCGGATCTGGACCGTGTGCCTGCTTGTCTTCGCGGCATACGGCCAGGGCTTCGTCGGCCAGGTCGTCACCGGAGGCCCCGACGAGCGGTGGCCCGTCGCCCACGGCCCCTTCCTCGCCCTCTGTCTGGCCGTCGCCCCAGCGGCCTGGTGCGCCCACCTGTTCTCCGTACGCGCGCGCCGGAGGCTGGCCCGCAGTCGCACGCTCGACGAGTTCGCCGCCGGTGTACGCCCCCTGCTGTTCGCCGTCGTGACCTTGTACACCGGCGCACTCTCCGTGCTTCTCGCCTTCACCGCCCTCGTACTTCCCGGCCCGGCCCTCCTTCCGACCGCCGCCCTGGGTGTCCTGTTCTTCCTGACCCGGCTGCTCGTCGTGCACGGCTTCCCCGAAGCGGCGGCCACCGCACTGGCCACCGCCTGCGCGGCCGAAGCCGCCGCACCGGCCCTGCTGTTGTCGGGCCGGCTGCCCGGTCTCGGCTTCCTGGCCGGTCCCGTCGAGGCGCTCGTCGCCGCCTGGGGCTCGGCCGCCGTACCGACCCTGGCCTGCGGCGCCGTCGCCCTCGGCCTGCTGGTCCACGCCACCACCGCGCTGAGCAGGGCCTCGGCGCACACCCCTTGAGAAGGACAACCTCCCGCGGAGCCGACACCGCGGAGTCACCGGCATCACCAATCCGGCACCACAAAGGAGCAAGCGACATGTATCCGCAACCCCCAGCCCCGGCCCGTCGGCCCGAAGGAGCCGCGCGATGAGGGTTCTTCTGCTCGGTGCCAACGGGTTCATCGGCCGCTTCGTCGCCGACCGGCTGCTCGCCGACCCTGCCGTCCATCTCACCGCCCTCGGCCGCGGCGACGACGCCGATGTGCGCTTCGACCTCGCAGGCGGCAGCCCTGGTGCGCTCACCCGCTTCCTGGGGGCCGTCCACCCGGGCGTCGTCATCAACTGTGCAGGCGCCATCCGCGGCGGAGCCCGCGATCTGACCCGGCACAACACCGTCGCCGTCGCCACCGTCTGCGAGGCCCTGCGCCGCAGTGGCTGCGGCGCCCGGCTCGTCCAGATCGGCTGCGCCTCCGAGTACGGGCCCTCCCAGCAGGGCTCGTCGACCGCGGAGGACGCCGTGCCGCGCCCCGGCGGCCCGTACGGAGTGAGCAAGCTCGCAGCCACCGAACTCGTACTCGGCGCCGGCCTCGACGCCGTCGTCCTGCGGGTCTTCTCACCCGTCGGCCCCGGCACCCCTGCCGGCTCCCCGCTCGGCCGGCTCGCCGAGGCCATGCGCCGTGCCATGCAGTCCGGCGACGGCGAGCTGAAGCTCAGCGGCCTCGGTGTGCAGCGCGACTTCGTCGACGTACGGGACGTGGCCCGCGCCGTGCACGCCGCCTCGCTCTCCGCCGCGCAGGGCGTCGTCAACATCGGCACGGGACGTGCCGTACGGCTCCGGGACGCGGCGGCGACCCTGGCCCGCGTCGCCGGATACGCCGGGGCGCTGCACGAGCTGGACGCTTCCGCGGGCCGCCCCATCGGCTCCCCGCGCACCGAATCCGTCATGGAGCACCTGGCCGCCACGCCGTCCCCGTATCCCGACGGCTGCGGCAACTGGCAGCAGGCGGATGTCCGCACCGCCCGGGACCGGCTCGGCTGGCGGCCCCGGATCAACCTCGAAGAGTCGCTCGCCGACATCTGGATGGAGGCGGCATGTCGCATCTGACCACGAACGAGGCCCCGCTCCCGGCGAACGGTGCGGTGGCCGCCCCTCCGGACGACATCTGGGGAAGGCTCGGCTTCGGCGTTCCCGGCTACGCACACCCGCTGATCGCCCCGGTCGAATGGGCCGAGCTCGCCCGCCCCGGCGCCCCGCTGCACTGGGTCGTCCTCAATGTGGCCAACGGCCCGGGCGACCGCCCCGACCCGCACTGCCTCGAAGCCGCGGGCCGGCTGCGCAACGCCGGTGTCCGCGTCCTGGGCCATCTCGACCTGTCCCACGGATCACGGGTCTTCGGCGATCTCATCTGTGATGCCCACCACTTCCTGGAGTGGTACCAGGTCGACGGGTTCCTGCTGGACCGGTGTCCGACCGAGCGGGCCGAACTCGCCCGGGTGCGGCGTACGACGGCGACGCTGGAGGCGGTCCTGGACGGCGGCCACCTGGTACTGGGACACGGCTCGCACCCATACCCCGGGTACGCCGAGGCCGCCGACCAGCTGGTCACCTTCTCCGGGGCCTGGACGGACTACCGCTGGTCACAGGTGGCCGAGTGGACCGCGGACTACCCGCCGGAGCTCTTCGCCCACTTCGTCCACGGTGTGCCCCGCACCCACCTGGAGGAGGCCACGCGCATCGCCCGCTGGCAGGGCGCCGGAACGATCTTCTTCACGGATCGAGGCGGCGCGGGTGACGGGAAAGGGCAGATCGGTCCATTCGAGACACTGCCCGGCTACTGGGACGAAATCGTCTCGCAGATCGGACCGGGTGTCTCGGAATGAGGAGGGTCGTGGCAGTGTTACGGGGGAACAACCGTACTGACTCAACGACGCAACGGAGTCCCCGTGTCGCTGCCACCCCTGGTCGAGCCAGCTGCTGAGCTCACCGTCGACGAGGTCCGCAGGTACTCCCGCCACCTGATCATCCCTGATGTCGGGATGGACGGGCAGAAGCGGCTGAAGAACGCCAAGGTGCTCTGTGTGGGCGCGGGCGGCCTGGGTTCGCCCGCCCTGATGTACCTCGCCGCGGCCGGTGTCGGCACCCTCGGCATCGTGGAGTTCGACGAGGTCGACGAGTCGAACCTGCAGCGCCAGATCATCCACAGCCAGGCCGACATCGGCCGCTCCAAGGCCGCGTCCGCGCGCGACAGCGTGCTCGGCATCAACCCGTACGTGAACGTGGTCCTGCACGAAGAGCGGCTCGAGGCCGAGAACGTGATGGACATCTTCAGCCAGTACGACCTGATCGTCGACGGCACGGACAACTTCGCGACCCGCTACCTGGTCAACGACGCCTGCGTGCTGCTGAACAAGCCGTACGTCTGGGGTTCGATCTACCGCTTCGACGGCCAGGCCTCCGTCTTCTGGTCCGAGCACGGACCCTGCTACCGCTGCCTCTACCCGGAGCCCCCGCCGCCGGGCATGGTCCCCTCCTGCGCCGAGGGCGGCGTGCTGGGCGTGCTCTGCGCGTCCATCGGCTCCATCCAGGTCAACGAGGCCATCAAGCTGCTCGCCGGGATCGGCGAGCCGCTCGTCGGCCGGCTGATGATCTACGACGCCCTGGAGATGCAGTACCGCCAGGTCAAGGTCCGCAAGGACCCGGACTGCGCGGTCTGCGGCGAGAACCCCACCGTCACCGAGCTCATCGACTACGAGGCCTTCTGCGGCGTCGTGTCCGAGGAGGCCCAGCAGGCGGCGGCCGGTTCGACGATCACTCCCAAGCAGCTCAAGGAGTGGATCGACGACGGCGAGAACATCGACATCATCGACGTCCGTGAGATCAACGAGTACGAGATCGTCTCGATCCCCGGCGCCCGGCTGATCCCGAAGAACGAGTTCCTGATGGGTACCGCCCTCCAGGACCTGCCGCAGGACAAGAAGATCGTCCTGCATTGCAAGACGGGCGTCCGCAGCGCGGAAGTACTCGCCGTGCTGAAGTCCGCCGGCTTCGCCGACGCCGTGCACGTCGGCGGCGGCGTCATCGGCTGGGTCAACCAGATCGAGCCGGAGAAGCCGATCTACTGAACAGCCCCTTCGCTGAGCTGCGGAAGGCGAGGCTCAGGCCTCGCTGACCAGCGCCCTCGTGGTCATCAGCTGTCGACATCGGTCGGCAGTGGTCCGCGTTCCACGGCCCGGAGACGGCCCCGGTTGCATGCCGGGGCCGTCTCCCGTTTGGCCAGGTGGTCGAAGACGGCAGCGAGTAGCGGCCGCGTAGCCTCAGGGCGAGGACTCGGCCCACACCTGCGGGCCGGCGCCCCTCCACTCGATGAACTCCGACCGGGCCACGTCCTGGCTGTAAGCCCTCGGCAGGACTCGAACCTGTGGCCAAGCGCTTGGAAGAGAGCGGTCCGGTTCAATGTGATCACGGCTCTGAACAGCTGATTCGAGGCGCAGAGAAGTGCCTGGCCGACGGTCGGCAGGGCCTGCCGGAGCCCCGACGTCACCACCCGCCATTCACCACGAACACCGCGACGTGGCCGCGGATGACACACGCCCTTCTCCTGACCGGGGCGGTGGGCGTGGCGTCACGCGCCCGCCCACAGGCACGTCGTCCCGATGAACGAGGCCACCGTGAGCCACCGGAACCACCTTCGGGCGGGCGTACCGAGGTGCGAATCGCCGCGTCTCCCGAGGCCGCCCGTCGGGTGGCAGGGGTGCTCCGCCGTTGCTTCGCCGCCACCGAACAGCGCAGCCACCCCGCCGGCAGCGACGGCGGAACCCGCCTCCATCTCACGGTTGACACCACACACACGGCAGAGGGGCGCGGCCCTGGCTGGTAGCCAGTTGGTCCTCCGAGCAGGGCCGCACGCAGACGGACGACATCCAAGGCAAGAACCCTCGTAGGTGCCCGGCACGAGTGGGCAGGAATCATGGCAACGCTCCATGAGCGGAAGCACTACCGCGAAGCGATCATGAAGGCCCTGTGCGAGACCACGGAAGGCAACCGCCTCCTCGGCGTCACCGGGGCGAGCAGACAGAGGAGGGCGTGCGGGCGGTGGTGCGCTCGCTCTCCCACACCCTGAAGCAGGAGCGGGGCGGGAGCACCAGTGACGACGCGACACTCTTCCTGATCGAGTGGCGCGGGGGCGCCGCCGACCGCCTCGCCATCCTGGGCTGAGCCGTAGCCGCCTCATCGTTGACGGAGCCAACGCGCAGGCTCGCGGCTCCCCAGCCCGGACCCGCGCCGGGACCGTCCGTGACGGGCTCGGTGGATGTTTCCCCGACCTGCTTTCCGCATGGATGAGTGACGGCCAGTCAGCTCAACATTTTTCATGCATTCTTTGATGCATATTGATTGATTCCGGCGACATCACCTGGGCGAGTCGTGACGGGGGTTGGGTGTCTGCTTAATATGCCGCCGACAGGCGAGGCGATTCCGTTCGACGAGGAACGTCCGGACGTCACCACCCCACAGGAGTTGGCTCCTCGATGACACTGAATATTCCCGATGCGCCGCATCGGCGCACAATGACGGCTTGGATCGCGGGGGTACTCACCCTACTGGTCGCCTTTGCCGTTGTGGCAGTGACGCCTACACGGGCGAATGCAGCAACACCTGTAAATCTGGGTACCGCGGAAAGCTTCGCGGTACTGGCCGGCGCGGAGGTCACCAACACCGGGTCCTCAGTGGTCACTGGAGACGTCGGAGTGCATCCGGGAACGTCCATCAGTGGGTTCCCGCCCGGTACGGTCAACGGGACCTTGCACTCTGGGGACACTGTGGCTGGGCAAGCCAAGGTCGACCTGGTGGCGGCGTACAACGACGCCGCCGGACAGGCATCCAATGGCGCTCTTCCCCCGGATGCCGGTGGCTTGACGCTGGTTCCGGGCGTCTACACCGCCTCCTCCAGTCTCGGGCTCACCGGCACCCTCACCCTGGATGCCCAGGGCAACTCGAACGCCGTGTGGGTGTTCCAGGTCGGTTCGACGCTGACCACGGCGAGCAACAGCAGCGTGTCCCTCATCAACGGCGCATCGCCGTGCAATGTGTTCTGGCAGATCGGCAGCTCGGCCACCCTCGGCACCGGCACCACCTTCGTGGGCACCATCATGGCCAAGGCAGCGATCACCGTAGCGACGGGGGCGAGCATCGACGGCCGCGCGCTGGCCGAGGTCGAGGCCGTGACGCTGGACACCAACCGGATCACCAGGCCGGAGTGTGCGGGCACCACCACCACCACAACCACCGGTGACGCTGCGACCACCACGACGACGGGTGACGCTGCGACCACCACGACGACGGGTGACGCTGCGACCACCACGACGACGGGTGACGCTGCGACGGGTGATGCCGCGACGGGTGATGCCGCGACGGGTGATGCCGCGACGGGTGATGCCGCGACGGGTGACGCTGCGACGGGTGATGCCGCGACGGGTGACGCTGCGACGGGTGATGCCGCGACGGGTGACGCTGCAACCGGTGACGACGGCGGTTACCACGACGGCGGTTACAACCACGGCGGTTACAACCACGGCGGTTATAACGACGGCGGTTACAACCACGGCGGTTATAACGACGGTGGTTACAACCACGGTGGTTACAACGACGGCGGTTACAACCACGGCGGTCACAACGACGGCAATACGGCGAGAAGCCCGGGAACCCCGGCAAGCGTGAGGGAAAGCGCAGGGTGCACAAGTGCCCGTTCAACGCTGAGCGAGTTCTTCCCCCTCCGATCGGCGGGACCATTGAGTCGCCCAGGGGTCCTTTCGGCGGAGTGCGCACACGGGTAGTCGACCCCCGCGCGAGTGGGACGGATGGCGCGCGTCGGATCGTCGTCGATTCCGTCGCGCGCCGCCCGCGGAAGCAGGAGCAGCAGGAGAAGCAGGTGCGAGCAGTCGGGACGGGAAGGGCCGGGTGGGGCCGTGCTGGGCGGCGTTGAGTCGACGAATGTGAAGGAATCGCAGCGGACCGACGCTGAGCCGGCAGCACAGGACGGTGGCGGGGGACCGCGTACGACTCGTGACATTGCAGGGCCATCCCGCCTGCTGACCGCAGGGACGGGAGCCGCGGTGGCCCTCTGCCTTGCAGTGGCTCTGGCCCATGTGCTCCTGGTGTTTCTGCACGTGGCGCCTCCGAATGCCGTCTCGAAGGCGTACAGCCGACAGATCGACGCCTGGGTCCGGCCCGTGTTCGAGCAGAACTGGCGGCTCTTCGCCCCGAATCCGCAGTGGGTCAACCGGCAGATTTCGGCAAGGATCAAGTGGACAGCGCCGGACGGCACCACACGGGTGAGCGACTGGATCGATCTGACCGCCAGGGACAATTCCGCCGTCAAGCACAACGTCTTCCCGAGCCATACGGCACAGAACATGCTGCGCCAGGCTTGGAATTCCTACCTGAAGACGCACGGCGGCGACAACCAGCCGCGCTCGGAACGTGCTGTGATGATCCAGAAGTATCTCCGCAACATCGCAGCGGACCGTGTCGCCGCCCGACGTGGCGGCACCTTCGACTCCATCCAACTGCGGGTCATCACGCAGCCCATCCCCGCGCCCCGCGCAGCGGGCGGCTTCCGGCCGGCCGCCGCGGCATCGGCGCGTGCCGAAACCCGGTATCTGCCTTGGTGGAAGGTGTCCTCGCATGGAACGGACTGAGCAGGCACCGGTCGCAGCGCCCCCACGTACCACCGAGCCAGCGGCCGTGCGAATGCCGCAGCGCGTACTCGACCGGGTCCATGCGCTCCTCGTCCTCCTGACCGAGCGACCGGTCTCCTTGTACGCGGCGGCGATGCTGCGCATCGGGTACGGGCTGCTCTATCTCGTGTTTCTGCTCCGCGAGTTTCCACACCGCGATGAGATGTGGGGCCCCGGTTCACCGTGGACGCCCGCGTTGGCCAGGCAGATGTTCGACCAGAGCGGGTGGGTCAGCGTCCTCACCCTGTCCGACAGCCGGGTGTACTTCGAGATGTGCTACGCCGTGGCTCTCGTCACGTGTGCGCTGTTCTTGTTGGGCTGGCGGACCCGGGTGGTGTCCGTGCTGTTCGCGGTCGTGGTGGTGTCGTTCCACGCTAGGGCGATCTTCATGGCGGACGGCGGGGACAATCTCATGGTCCTCATGGCCGTCTACCTCGTCTTCACCGCGTGCGGCCGGCGTTGGTCCCTCGACGCGCGAAGGACCCGGCTCCAGGCGGCGGCGGGCAAGACGGCAGGCCGGCTCGGTGGCGGTCTCCGGCACCAACTCGGTGACACCCGCACCATCTTGATCACTGTGCTGCACAACTGCGGCATGTTCGTCATCGCCGCCCAGGTCTGCTTCCTCTACGGATGTGCGGGCCTGTACAAGGTGCAGGGCGTCAAGTGGGGCGACGGCACCGCCCTCCACTACATCCTGAACATCGACCTGTTCCGACCCTGGCCTGACTTGTCCCGGATGATCGACGGCCATCACGTGCTGATTGCAGTCATCGGCTATCTGACGGTGCTGGTGCAGGTTGCCTTTCCGTTTGTCCTGTTCGGAAGGCTCAAATACCCCGTCCTGGTCCTGCTGCTGGGCATGCACGTGAATATCGCGGTGGTCATGGGACTGCCGATCTTCTCCGGCGCGATGATCGTCGCGGACGCCGTGTTCCTGCCGGACCGCTTCTACCGAGCCGTGGGACGGCTGTGGCGGCGCACCGTAGAGCGCACAGGTGTCACGGGAGCGGGAGCCTCGCCCGGGACAGCACCCGCCGCGGTACCGCCGCAGCCCGGACCGGCCAGCTGAGGCAAAGCCGCGTCATGTCGAATTTTCGCGGGACCGGACTGGCCACCCCGGCTGCGCTCAGTTTCCGGAGAAGCCGATCTACTGACACCCGACAGTGTGTGCAGGGCCCCGGCCCGACTCGGTCCGGGGCCCTTGCGCGTGCACCACGGGTACCTGGCAGCGTGCGCCGGGACGCCGGCGTCCGCGGTCCTGGGCGCGGTCACTTGCACACCGTCCCGTCGGCCGGCACCTTCCCGTTCAGGAGGTAGCCGTCCACGGCCCGCTTCACGCACGCGCTGCTGCCGTACGCGCCATGGCCCTGCCCCCGGTACGTGATCTTGATGCCGACGCCCTTGCCGAGTTCCTCGGCCATCGCCTGCGCGCCTTTGTAGGGCGTCGCAGGGTCTCCGGTGTTGCCGATGACGAGGATGGGGGGCGCGCCCGGCGCGCTGACGTCGGGGGTGTTCCAGGCGCCGGGCACCGGCCACTTGGTGCAGCTCATCAGCCCCCAGCCGAGGTACTCGCCGAAGACCGGCGAGGTGCTGCGGAACTCCGGCAGCCGCGCCTTGGTCTGTTCGAGCGTGAAACGGGACTTGGAGTCCGCGCAGCCGATGGCCGTGCCGGCCGGCTGGATGTTGCTGTACTGGCCGTTCTCGTTGCGGCCGTTCATGGCGTCGGCGAAGGCCAGCAGCAGCGCGCCGTTGCCGCCGTCGGCCTCGTCGAGGCCCTGTTCCAGCAGGCTCCAGTACTCCCGCGAGTACAGGGTCTGCGCAATGCCGGTGGTCGCCAGTGTCGACGTCAGTTCCCGGTCGCCCGAGCCCGGGATCGGTTTCTTCTCCAGCCTGTCGAGGAGGGCGATGATCCAGTCCTGGATCTCCTGCACGGTGGAGCCGGGCACCAGACAGGCGTCGCCGCGCGCCACGCAGTCCCTGGCGAAGTTGGTGAGGGCCAGCTGGAAGCCCTGGGCCTGGCCGAGCGAGCCCTGTTCGGCGTTCTCGGCCGGATCCACGACGGCGTCGAACACCGCCCGCCCGATCCGCGCCGGGAACAGGTGCGCGTACACGCCGCCGAGTTCGGTGCCGTAGGAGATGCCGAAGTAGTGGAGCTTGTCGTCGCCGAGCACCGCCCGCATCAGATCCATGTCGCGGGCCGTCTCGGTGGTGGCGACATGGGGGAGCACACTGCCGGAGTTCTTCTCACAGGCGTCCGCGAACGAGGCGAGCCCGTCGACGAAGGTCTCCTGCTCCGCGGCGTCGTCGGGTGTCCCGTCCTCGGCGAGGTAGGCGTCCATCTGCTCGTTGTCCAGGCACTCCACCGGCGCGCTGCGGCCCACCCCGCGAGGGTCGAAGCTCACCAGGTCGTACCTGGTCTGCAGGGCGCCGTACTCCTCGGCGGCCGCGGGGAGGGTCTGCACGCCGGAGCCACCGGGTCCGCCGAAGTTGAAGATGAGCGAGCCGATCCGGTTCGCGGTGTCGAGGGCCCTGGCGCGTATGAGGGCGAGTTCGATGGTCTCGCCCTCCGGGTCGTCGTAATCCAGTGGGGCATCCATGAACGAGCATTCCCACCCGGTGCCCCCGGGCAGCGGTGACGGCGGGGTCCCGCCGCCCTCCGCCTCCGAGGGCGCCGGACAGGGGTGCCACTCGAGTGTCTGGGAGGCGAAGTCCCTCGCCTCGTCCTGGTTTCCGTCGCCGTCGGAGCAGCCTGCCGCCGCCAGGAGCGCGGCGGCGGTGGCCATGGCTATGGAGGTGCGACCACGTGCGCCACCCCGCACCCGGACGGCGGCGGAGGAGGAAGTCGGCATGCCGCCATCGTGCGCCGTCCGGCCGTCGCCCGCACGGGCGACAGGTCCATGCGGGTGGCTTGACCGGGCCGGTCGATGTGTCTAGAGCAGGCCCTTGCGCGTCAGGTGGTTGAAGGCGAACCACCCGGGCAGCACCGGCAGCCACAGCGTCAGCATCCGGTACAGCAGGACCGCGGGGGCTGCCACGTCCTTGGGCAGTCCCACCAGGAGCAGACCGCCCACCAGCGCGCCTTCGACGGCGCCCACGCCGCCCGGTGTGGGGGCGGCCGAGCCCAGCGCGTTGCCCGCCAGGAACACCACGGCGATGGCGGCGTAGCTCACCGGCTGGACACCGTCTCCGAAGGCGCGGATCGATGCGTCGAGGCACATCACGAACACACCGGTGAGCAGCAGCATGCCGCCGATGCCGGTGAGCAGCTTCAAGGGCCGCTGCAGCACGTCGAGCATGCGCGGCACCACGCCCGCGAACAGCGAGCGCAGTCGCGTCGAGACGAACTTCCGCAGGAACGGGATCGCCGTGACCACCAGCACCAGCACGGCGACCGTCAGCAGACCGGCGATCACCGTCCTCGACGGGGTGAACGACGCCGTCCGCTCCGTACCCGTCAGATAACCGAAGGACAGCAGCAGGAGGATGTGCGCGCCGAGCCCGAACAGCTGTGAGGCGCCCACGCTCGCCACGGCCAGTCCGGGCCGTACGCCGGAGCGCTGCAGGAAGCGCGTGTTGAGGGCGACCCCGCCGACCGCCGCCGGGGCGACGATCTTGACGAAGGACCCGGCGACCTGAGCGAGGACCGTACGCACGAAGCCCACCCGCTCGGGTACGAAGCCGAGCAGGCTCATCGCGGCGGCCAGGTAGCTGAGCGCGGAGAACGCCACCGCGGCCGCCACCCACCCCCAGTGGGCCTGCGAGAAGATCGTGCCGAAGTCGATGCCGGCGAGCTGCGAGAGCAGGAAGTACGCGGCGACCGCGCCGGCGAGGAGGCTGACGAGGGTGCGCGGCTTGATCCGCTCCAGGCGGACCGGCTCGACGGGGGCCTGCGGCCTGATCAGCAGCACCTGGTGGCGGATCTGGGTCAGCAGATCCTCCTCGCGCGCGCCTTCCATGGCCACGTCCATGGCCCGTTTGTCGGCCTGCTTCTCGGCGCGCTCGGTCTTGCGAGCCGTCCTGCGGTCGTCGTCGGCCGGCTCCTCGTGCGCCCGGGCCTGCCGCGCGGACGCCGATGCCTCCAGCACCGCCTCGCGCTCGCGCTGGGACCGTTCGCGCGCGAGCCTGCGCAGCGTCGCCCGGGACGAGCGGCTGAGCGCGATCGGCTGGAGCAGGGGCAGACAGTCGGCGACCGCGTCGGGGCCGAGCACGGCGACGGCGCCGGCGACGGCGCGTTCGGCGCCGATCCGCAGCCCCAGGGTGGTCAGCAGTTGCGCGATGTCCATGCGCAGGACCACGTCACCGGCCGCGATCTCGCCGCCGCGCAGATCCGTGAGGATCACCCGGCCGTTCGCGTCGAGCAGGATCGAGTCCCCGGTGAGCCTTCGGTGCGCGATGCGCCGCGACTGGAGCGCCTGTACCTGGCGCCAGGTGCCGCGCACCACGTCGTCGGTGATCTCGCCGTCGTCCAGCGAGTCCAGGGTCCGGCCGCCGAGGTGCTCGTACACCAGCATCACCGCGTCCGGGCCGAGCTCGGAAGTGGCGATCAGCTTGGGGGCGTTGGCTCCGGCGGCGATCGCCGCGTACGCCAGCAGTGCCTCCTGCTCCAGAGCCTGGCGCAGCGACTGGATGGAGCGGCGGGTCGTGATCGAGCGCAGCGTCAGCCGGCGCCACACCCGGTAGAAGAAGCCCTGCGCCTGCTGCTCGCGGTCGACGACGGTGACGTCGAGCGGGGGCCCGTCCTCCAGCGTCACCAGATAGCGGCGGCCGCGGTCGCCCTGGTCGGCGGTGTCGTGCCCGCTCTCCTCGGCGCGCATGGCCGTCACCGGGCGGAAGCCGACACGGCGCAGGCCGGCGAGCAGGGTCTGCCCGGTGGGGCGCACATTGGGCGAGCCGACGGCGTACAGCGTGCCGTAGGCGACGGTCCAGCCGAGCAGCACGGTGAGGATGATCGAGAACGGGGTGGTGTAACCGGCGACCAGCATCGCGAAGGCGTCGAGCAGGAGGACCACCCAGAGCACGACGCGCCAGCGGGGTCTGCGGGCCATGCCGACGGCGGTCATGTAGGCGATGACGGGCGCGAGGTAGCCGTGCACGGGGTCGGTCAGCTCGCCGCCGGTCTGGGCCTGGGTCAGCGCGTCCTGGAGGGTGTCGGGCGCGCTCCTGGCGACCCAGAGGTCGGTGGCGAGGGTGACGCCGTGGGCGAGCACCGCGGCGAGTACGCCGTCGGCGATGCGCAGGCCGTCGCGTTTGATCAGCCGCTCGATGGCGAAGGCGACCGGGACGAGCAGGACGGCGATGCTCGACACCAGACCGGCCATCTTGACCAGCAGGTCGGGCGCCTGGCCGGTGCCCTTGCTGATGTCCTGCTCGAGACCGGACGTGGTGCCGTGCGCGAAGGCGGCGACGGCGAGCACCAGGGCGATCGCGAGGACGCCGATGAGCAGCCGCATCAGGTCGGACGGCCGGTGCACGCGGGCGGGCAGCAGCGGCTCGTCGCCGGAGACCCGGTCGGCGCGGATCACCTCGGGGTCGGTGCACGGGTGGGCCCCGTGGGGCAGTGCCCCGGCCCGGCCGCCGGCCGGGTGCTTCGCGTCCGGCTGCTCGGCGCTCGACTGCTTCGGGCTCGACGACTCGTCCTTCGACCGCTCGTCCTTCGACGGATCGGCGCCGGGCCGGCCGTCGGCGGCCGGTGGAACGGGAGATTCCGGGCGCGACTCGGGCTCAGGGGTGCTTGCCGCCTTCGAAGGCTGCACGCCCTGCTCCTTCGCCGTCTCGGTCTCTTCTTGATCTCGTATCACCAGTCACCGCCCGCACGATGGTGGCACGACCGGACGACAGTGGGGGGTATCAGGGTGCATTGCGGGGGTGCGACGTGTGCAAGACACGGCCCTATGTCCCTCATGGCCTGATTCGCCCCTTGTCCGGGGCCCTGTCGGTGGCGTGCGGCAGGATGGGTCGGATGGAGGAGCTGCCGCAGTACGCCGAGTATCCCGAATATGCCGAGCGGGTGCTGGAGGTTGCCGACCTGATCCCATCGGGCCGGGTGATGACATACGGGGACATCGCCGAATGGCTGGGTGAGGGCGGGCCGCGCCAGGTCGGCCGGGCGATGGCGCTGTACGGCGGGGCGGTGCCGTGGTGGCGGGTCGTGCGCGCGGACGGCACTGTGCTGCCCGGCCATGAGATCGAGGCCCTGCAGCACTACCGCGCCGAGGGCACCCCGCTGCGCGACGCCCCGCGGGGTGCCGACGACCACGTGCCGCGCATCGACATGCGACGGGCGCGGTGGGACGGGGTCCACCCGGGAACAGCGGGCGGCGGCAGCGACGGAACTCACATATGACAGCTTCCGCCAAGCGGCGCGACCGCGGGGGACCGCGGGACCGCAGGAGGTACCCGGCGGACCCGCCATCGGTGCTCCCCGCCCTGGCGTAGCGTCGTCAGCGCGCGTCACGATGCGCATTCTCATCACCAGCACACCCACCAGGACCGGCGAACCACGTGAGCTCCTCCTCCACCACCGGGCGTACGCCGTACCCGCAGCAGGTACGGCAGGGGGTTCCCCCACGCCCGCAAGGACGCAGGGGGAGGCCCCCGGGCGCGTACCGACTGGTGCGTACCCCTCCCGGCCCGGTGGATCCCCCCCTCCTGGACGCAGCCCAGCGGGCCGTGGTTGACCATCGGGCAGGGCCGCTGCTGGTCCTCGCCGGGCCCGGCACGGGCAAGACGACCACGCTGGTGGAGGCCGTCGCCGCACATATCGCCAGGGGCGCGGATCCGGCCCGGATCCTCGTGCTCACCTTCAGCCGCAGAGCGGCCGTCGATCTGCGCGACCGGACGGCGCTGCGGCTCGGTGGCAGGCAGGGGCCGCAGGCGACCACCTTCCACTCCTTCTGCTACGCCCTGGTCCGGGCCCACCAGGACGCCGACCTGTTCTCCGAACCGCTGCGGCTGCTGTCCGGTCCCGAGCAGGACGTCGCCGTACGCGAACTGCTCGCGGGGCACATCGGTCTGGAGCGCGCCGGTGTGCCGGGCATCCGTTGGCCGGACGAGCTGCGGGCCTGCCTCACCACGCGAGGCTTCGCGGACGAGGTGCGGGCCGTGCTCGCCCGCAGCCGCGAGCTCGGTCTCGGCCCGGACTCGCTCGCCCGCTTCGCCGCTCGCACCGGCCGTCCCGACTGGGGGGCGGCTGCGGCGTTCCTCGCCGAGTATCTCGACGTCCTGGACCTGCAAGGGGTGCTCGACTACGCGGAACTGGTGCACCGTGCGGTGCTGCTGGCCGAGCGGAGTGCCGCGCCGTACGACTTCCCCTACGACGCGGTGTTCGTCGACGAGTACCAGGACACCGACCCGGCCCAGGTGCGGCTGCTCCGGGCCCTCGCGGGAGGAGGGCGGACGCTGGTGGCGTTCGGCGACCCGGACCAGTCCATCTACGCCTTCCGGGGCGCGGACGTGAACGGCATCCTCGACTTCCCGGACACCTTCCGCCACACGGACGGGACGCCGTCGCAGGTGGCAGTGCTCGGCACATCCCGGCGCAGCGGTGCGGAACTGCTCGCCGCGACCCGGCTGCTGACCCGCCGGATGCCGCTGACCCGCCTTCCCGCGGACAAGGTCCGGGCCCACCGCGAGCTCGGGGCCGTGCGCGAGGGCGGCCGCGTCGAGGCGTACACGTACCCGACGGCCTCGACGGAACTCGACAACATCGCCGACATCCTGCGCCGTGCCCACCTGGAGGACGGTGTCCCCTGGAAGGACATGGCGGTCCTGGTGCGCGCCGGCGGGCGCTCGATCCCGGCGGTCCGCCGCGCTCTGACCTCGGCGGGTGTCCCCCTGGAGGTCGACGGCGACGACGTGGCGCTGCGCCACGAGCCCGCGGTGGCCCCGCTGCTGACGGCTCTGAGAGCGGTGGCGACGGCAGCGGTGACACCTAGGGCGGCGTCGGCCACGGCCGAAGGGGGCCAGGACCCGGGCGAGGGGCGTCCGGAAGCCCGGGGCGAAGCCCTTGCGGGAGCCGGGGAGCCGTCGCCGCAGACCCGTGACGACCGCCCGGGCGCGGGGCACCGGCCGAACGTTTCCGGTCCCGCGTACGCCTCGGCGCAGACCCGCGGCGCAGGACCGGGTGTCGCACAGGCCGCACCAGAGGCCGGACGACTGCCCTCTGCCACGGGCGGGGACGGCACGGTGAAGGACTCGGCCGGTGACGGCGGCCGCCCCGGGGGCGGAGCGGAGGCACCGCCCGCCACGACGACCGCGGACCCGGCGGGCCGGGGAACCGGCGAAGCCGCCCCCGTCGGGCTCAGCACGGCGGCGGACGGCGATATCGAGGTGCAGGCAGCGTATCCCGTGAGCCAGGACGGCGCGGCGCCGGGGAGCAGCCCCTGCTGGCTCGGTACCGAGACCGCCGTCGCTCTGCTCACCTCCCCCCTCGGCGGCATGGACACCGCCGACCTCCGGCGTCTCGGCCGGGCTCTGCGTGACGAGGAGCGCGCAGGCGGTAACCGCGTACCCCCGCCGTCGGACGAGCTGATCGCCCGCGCCCTCGCCGAGCCCGAGCGCCTCGTCGCTCACGACCCCGCGTACGCCCGCGGCGCGCAACGGCTCGGTGCGCTGCTGCGCAAGGCGCGGGAGCTGCTCGCCGGGGGCGGCACGGCCGAGGAAGCTCTCTGGCAGCTGTGGGACGGCACCCCCTGGCCGCAGCGCCTGGAGCGCGCAGCCCGCCGCGGGGGCGCGGCCGGACGTAACGCGGACCGGGATCTCGACGCCGTCTGCGCCCTGTTCGAGACCGCGGCGCGTGCCGAGGAGCGCACCGGCGGCCGGGGCGCGCTGAACTTCCTCGAGGAGCTCGACGCCCAGGACATCGCCGCCGACACGCTCACCAGGCGGGAGGTACGGCCCGACTCCGTACGCCTGATGACCGCCCACCGTTCCAAGGGCCTCGAATGGAGCCTGGTCGTCGTCGCCGGCGTACAGGAGGGTCTGTGGCCCGACCTGCGCCGGCGGGGATCCCTCCTGGAGGCCGACCGCATCGGGCGTGACGGACTCGCCGAGCCCCTCACGCCCGGAGCGCTGCTCGCCGAGGAGCGGCGCCTCTTCTACGTCGCCGCCACCCGCGCCCGCCACCGGCTCGTGGTCACCGCCGTCAAGGCGCCCGCCGACGACGGTGATCAGCCCTCCCGTTTCCTCACCGAACTCGGCGTCGAGCCGCGCGACATCACCGGCCGCCCGCGCCGCCCCCTCGCCGTCGCCGCGCTCGTCGCCGAGCTGCGTGCCACCACCGTGGACCCGGCCGCGACCCCGCAGCTGCGCGATGCCGCGGCCCGTCGCCTCGCGCGCCTCGCCGCGCTCACGGACGACGAGGACCAGCCGCTGGTCCCGGCCGCGCACCCCTACAGCTGGTGGGGTCTGTACGACGCCACACACAGCGCCGTCCCGCTGCGCGACCGCGACCAGCCCGTCACCCTCTCCGGCAGCGCGCTCGACCAGCTGGCCAACACCTGTGCTCTGCAGTGGTTCCTGGGACGTGAGGTGAAGGCCGACGCACCCGCCACCGCGGCCCAGGGCTTCGGCAACGTGGTGCACGTGCTCGCGGACGAGGTCGCGTCCGGGCGGACCCCCGCGGATCTCGGGGTCCTCATGGCACGCCTCGACTCCGTCTGGGACGCGCTCGTCTTCGACGCCCCCTGGAAGTCGCAGCAGGAGAAGGAGCACGCGCGCCTGGCGCTCGAGCGCTTCCTGCGCTGGCACGTCATGGACCGTGGCGGCCGGGAACCCGCCGCCACCGAGCACGACTTCGACGTGACGCTCGAAGCCGGTGAGTACGAGGTCCGTATCCGCGGCTCCATGGACCGCGTGGAGCAGGACGAGCACGGGCGCGCCTATGTCGTCGACTTCAAGACCGGCAAGGCGACCCCCACCAGGGACGAGGTCGCCCGCCATCCTCAGCTCGCCGTCTATCAGCTCGCCGTGCGCGAGGGCGCGGTCGACGAGGCCTTCGGCGGCCACCGGCCCGAGCCCGGCGGTGCGGAACTCGTCCAGCTGCGCCAGCCCGCCGCCAAGAAGGAGGGCGGCGAGGCACTGCCCAAGATCCAGGCGCAGGAGCCGCTCGCGGGGGAGTGGGTGGGAGATCTGCTCGCCACCGCGGCCGGCCGGGTCCTGGACGAACGGTTCACCCCGGCGGCCGGCCAGCACTGCACGCACTGCTCGTTCCGTGCCTCGTGCAGCGCACAGCCGGAGGGCCGTCACATCGTGGAGTGAACACCCGCCGCGTGATGTATGTCACGGGCCGGGCGTGCATCCAAAAGGGGCCTCTCGGCGGTCGCATAAGGGTGCGATCAGCAGGTTCCAGAGGAGAAGAGAGACAGATGGCGGCCAATCGGAGACTCCTGGTTTCGGCGATGGTCTGTGCGACCGCGATCGCCGGACTGTCGGCCTGCTCCAAGAGCGACAGCAACAACGGCGGTTCAGGTGCGGCAAAGGAGCCGACGGCGACCGCGTCGTCCAAGCCGGCGGACCCCTTCAAGGGCCTGAGCGCCGATCAGATCGCCGACAAGGGCATCGAGACCACCAAGGGCGCCACGAGTCTGAGGATGGCCGGCCGGGTCAAGACGGACGGTGACCTGATGGACGTCGACTTCGCGGTCGACAACAAGGGGACCTGCACGGGCACGATGGGCACCGACGGTGCCACCGCCGAGCTGCTGCAGACCGACGACGTGATGTACATGAAGGGCAACGAGAAGTTCTGGACCTCCATGGGCAAGGAGGAAGGATCTTCCGGCGAGGAGGCCACCGGCATCGCCGAGATGCTCAAGGGCCGCTGGATGAAGATCCCCGCCGGTGAGGGGCCGGGCGAGATGTGCGACCTCAAGGGCATGGTCTCCGACATGGACGACGACAAGTCCGAGCGCACGGGCATGACCAAGGGACCCGACGCCGAGGTGGAGGGCGTCCCCGCGGCCGTCGTGGTGAAGAAGAAGGCCGACGGCGAGACGATCGAGATGTACGTGGCCAAGGAGGGCAAGCCCTACCTCCTCAAGGTCCACGTGGTCGGCGGCGACGAGCCCGGCACGATGGTCTTCTCCGACTACGACAAGCCTGTGAAGGCCGTGGCGCCCCCCGCCGACGAGATCGTCGACATGGAGAAGCTGCAGGGCCTGGACGACCAGGGCGCGGGCGCCGCCTGACGCGGCGCGGACGCCCCCGGCCCCTCGCCGGGACCCGGCCGCCCCCGCCTGTGGCGAGCACGGGCAGACGCGGACGGGGGCCACCGTGCTGTCGGTGGTCCCCGTTAGCCTCTCTGGGATGACCGCGCGTATCACCGACCCCGAGCAGCTCAAGGAGCTCCTCGGTATCCCCTTCACCCCGGAGCAGACGGCCTGCATCACCGCACCGCCCGCCCCGCAGGTCATCGTGGCCGGAGCCGGGTCGGGGAAGACGACGGTCATGGCTGCCCGGGTGGTGTGGCTGGTCGGCACGGGACAGGTCGCCCCCGAGCAGGTGCTCGGTCTCACCTTCACCAACAAGGCGGCGGGCGAACTGGCCGAGCGCGTCCGTGCCGCTCTCGTACGGGCCGGTGTGACGGACCCCGACGCCCTTGACCCGGACAATCCGCCGGGTGAGCCGCGGATCTCCACGTACCACGCGTTCGCCGGTCAGCTGCTGACGGACCACGGGCTGCGCATCGGTCTGGAGCCGACCGCGCGTCTTCTCGCCGACGCCACCCGGTACCAGCTCGCCGCACGGGTGCTGCGCGAGGCGCCAGGGCCGTATCCCGCGCTCACCCGCTCCTTCCCGTCCCTGGTCAGCGATCTGCTCGCGCTGGACGCCGAGCTCGCCGAGCATCTGGTGCGCCCCGAGGAACTGGCGGCGTACGACTCCGCGCTGCTGCACACCCTGGAGACCGCCCGGCTCAGCAACGCGGAGCTGCGCAAGGTGCCCGAGGCCGCCGCCGCCCGGCGTGAACTGCTCGACCTGACCGTCCGTTACCGCGCGGCCAAGCGGGAGCGGGACCTTCTCGACTTCGGGGACCAGATCGCCCTGTCCGCCGAGCTCGCGCTGACACGGCCGGAGGTCGGCAGCATCCTGCGGGACGAGTTCCGGGTCGTGCTGCTCGACGAGTACCAGGACACGTCCGTCGCCCAGCGGCTCCTGCTGTCGGGCCTGTTCGGGCAGGGCACGGGGCATGCGGTGACCGCGGTCGGCGACCCCTGCCAGGCCATCTACGGCTGGCGCGGGGCGTCCGTCGCCAATCTCGACGACTTCCCGGCCCACTTCCCGCACGCCGACGGGCGGCCCGCCACGCGCCTCTCGCTCAGCGAGAACCGGCGCAGCGGCGGCCGGCTGCTCCAGCTCGCCAACGGCCTCGCGACGCCGCTGCGCGCCCTGCACGAAGGTGTGGAGGCGCTGCGCCCGGCCCCCGGCGCCGAGCGGGACGGCATCGTCCGGTGCGCCCTGCTGCCGACACACGCGCAGGAGATCGAGTGGCTCGCCGACTCGATCGCCCACCTGGTGCGCACCGGCAAGGAGCCCGGCGAGATCGCCGTCCTGTGCCGTACGGCGGGCGACTTCCCCGAGATCCAGGGCGCGCTGGTCGCCCGTGACGTCCCGGTCGAGGTCGTCGGGCTGTCCGGGCTGCTCCACCTCCCGGAGGTCGCCGACCTGGTCGCCGTGTGCGAGGTCCTCCAGGACCCGGGTGCCAACGCCTCGCTCGTCCGTCTGCTCACCGGGCCGCGCTGGCGGATCGGACCCCGCGACCTGGCACTGCTCGGCCGCCGGGCGCGGCTGCTGGTGCACCGTGCCACGGCTGAGGGCGCCGATCCCGAGCAGCGCCTCGCGGCGGCCGTCGAGGGGACCGACCCGGCCGAGGTCATCTCGCTCGCCGACGCCCTGGACACCTTCCTGGAGTCCGCGGGCGCGGAGGACGACGGCCTGCCCTTCTCGGCCGAGGCCCGGGTGCGGTTCGCCCGCCTCGCCGCCGAACTGCGCGACCTGCGCCGGTCGCTTGCCGACCCGCTGATGGACGTACTGCACCGCGTGCTCGGCACCACCGGCCTCGAGGTCGAACTGTCCGCGTCCCCGCACGCCCTGGCCGCACGCCGCCGCGAGACCCTCGCCAACTTCCTGGACACAGCGGCCGGTTTCGCCGCCCTGGACGGGGAGGCGTCGCTCCTGGCCTTCCTGGCCTTCCTGCGGACCGCCGCGCAGTACGAGAAGGGCCTGGACAACGCCCTCCCGGGCGGCGAGAACACGGTCAAGGTGCTGACCGCCCACAAGTCCAAGGGCCTTGAATGGGACGTCGTGGCCGTCCCCGGCCTGGTCGCCAAGCACTTCCCGAGCGACCAGGCGCGCGAGGCCTGGACCGCCCGGTCCAAGGTGCTGCCGCACGCTCTGCGGGGGGACGCGGCGACGCTCCCGGACATCGCCTCCTGGGACGCGAGAGGACTGAAGTCCTTCAAGGAGTCGATGAAGGACCACCAGCACACCGAAGAACTCCGCCTCGGATATGTGACCTTCACCCGCCCCCGCTCGCTGCTGCTGGGCTCGGGGCACTGGTGGGGCCCGAGCCAGAAGCGCAGCCGCGGCCCCTCGCAGTTCCTCCAGGCGCTGTACGACCACTGCGCGCAGGGCTACGGCGAGATCGAGGTCTGGGCGGACGAGCCGGACGAGGATGCGGAGAATCCGGCGTTGCACGGGACGGCGGCGGACCATGCCTGGCCGCTTCCCCTGGACCCGGCCTCCCTCGCGCGCCGACGTGCGGCGGCGGACACCGTGCTGGCCCACCTGGACACCCTGAGAAACCAGCCGGAGCCGGAGCCGGAGCCGGAGCCGGAGCCGGAGCCGGAGCCCGAGCCCGAGGACGCGGGCGACTGGTGGCCCACCGAAGCCCCGTACGACGACGAGGCCCCACCACCCCCCTACGACGACCTCGGCATCCCCGAGCCCCGCAGCCCTGCTGACGGGGGGACCACCCGGCGCCCGGCTCACCCCGCGTCGCCGCACCCGCACGCGCACGCCGATGCGGGCACCGAGTCGCGCGGTGAAGCCGGCTCTCCCGCAGGTGCGGAGGAGCTTCCCCTCGCTCCCGAAGAGGTCCGCATCACCCCCGAAGGGGTCCGCCTCACCCCGGAAGAGGCCCGCACCATCGCCTCCTGGGACCGCGACCTCGACGCCCTCGCCGGCGAGCTGCGCCGCACCCGCGCCAGTGTGCGTGACGTCCTCGTACCGCCCTCGCTCTCCGCCACCCAGCTGCTGCGCCTCGCCGCCGACCCCGACGGCTTCGCCCAGGAGCTGGCCCGACCCATGCCCCGGCC
Source organism: Streptomyces sp. NPDC006208 (assembly GCF_040613775.1). Taxonomy (NCBI): domain Bacteria; kingdom Bacillati; phylum Actinomycetota; class Actinomycetes; order Kitasatosporales; family Streptomycetaceae; genus Streptomyces; species Streptomyces sp. NPDC006208. The sequence continues at coordinate 58,739 of NZ_JBEXSW010000017.1, forward strand.
ACCGCAGCCCGCAGCCCGTCGGGGCATCCGGTTCCACGCATGGGTCGAGTCGCGGTTCGAGGAGCTGCCGCTGCCCATGCTGGGCCCGGACGAGCTGCCGGGCGGGGCGGACGGCCCGGACGCGGCCGGCATCGAGGACGAGCACGATCTGGCAGCGCTCAAGGAAGCCTTCGAGCGCACCCCGTACGCACGCCGCACGCCGTACCGCGTCGAGGCGCCGTTCCAGCTCACCCTCGCGGGCCGCGTCATCCGGGGCCGTATCGACGCCGTCTACCGGACCGGAGCGGACACCTACGAGATCGTCGACTGGAAGACCGCACGCAACGGCAGCGCCGACCCCCTCCAGCTCGCTGTCTACCGCGTGGCCTGGGCCGAGACGCACGGCGTCCCGCTGGACGCGGTGAGCGCCACGTTCGTCTTCGTACGCACCGGAGAGATCGTCCGGCCCGACGGCCTCCCCGGCCGCGCCGGTCTCGAACGCCTCCTGATCGGCGGGAGTCCGCACAGCGGGACGGCCGACGAGTCAGCAGTCGGCGCCCGTTAGGCTCAGGAGCATGAGCGACACCCCGGACAACGCCGTCCGTACCTACACGGAGCAGCATCGCGCCGCCTTCATCGAGGCCCTCACCGAGTGGCTGCGCATCCCGTCGGTGTCCGCACAGCCCGAGCACGCCCCGGACGTACGGCGCAGCGCGGAGTGGCTCGCGGCCGCACTCGCCGGGACCGGGTTCCCCGTCACCGAGATCTGGCCCACCCCCGGCGCACCCGCGGTCTTCGCCGAATGGCTCTCCGACGACCCGGGCGCACCCACGGTGCTGGTCTACGGACACCACGATGTCCAGCCCGCCGCCCGCGAGGACGGCTGGCACACCGACCCCTTCGAGCCGCAGATCGGCGACGGCCGGATGTACGGCCGCGGCGCCGCCGACGACAAGGGACAGGTGCTCCTTCACACGCTCGGTGTGCGGGCCCACCTCGACGCCACCGGCCGCACCACGCCCGCGGTCAACCTGAAGCTGCTGATCGAGGGCGAGGAGGAGTCCGGCTCCCCGAACTTCCGCGCGCTCGTCGAAGAGCACGCCGAGCGCCTCGCCGCCGACGCCGTGATCGTCTCGGACACCGGCATGTGGTCCGAGACGACCCCGACCGTCTGTACCGGCATGCGCGGTCTCGCCGACTGCGAGATCACCCTGTACGGGCCCGACCAGGACATCCACTCCGGCTCGTTCGGCGGAGCCGTACCCAACCCGGCGACCGTCGCCGCCCGGATCGTCGCGGCGCTGCACGACGAGAACGAGCACGTCACCGTCCCCGGTTTCTACGACGGCATCGCACCGTTGACCGACGGCGAGCGCGAACTGCTCGCCGAGCTGCCCTTCGACGAGGAATCCTGGCTGCGCACCGCCAAGTCCCACGGCACCCTCGGTGAGAGCGGCTACTCCACACTTGAGCGCATCTGGGCCCGCCCGACCGCCGAGGTCAACGGCATCGGCGGCGGCTACCAGGGCCCCGGCGGCAAGACGATCATCCCGTCGTCGGCGATGGTCAAGCTCTCCTTCCGGCTCGTCGCGGGACAGGACCCGGACAAGATCGAACGCGCGATCACGGACTGGGTCGCACTCCAGATCCCGGCCGGCATCCGCCACGAGATCGAGTTCGGCGCGGCGACCCGCCCCTGCCTGACGCCTCTGGACCACCCGGCTCTGCAGTCGGTGGTACGGGCCATGAGCCGCGCCTTCGACGGTCACAAGATCCGCTTCACCCGCGAGGGCGGTTCGGGACCGGCCGCCGACCTTCAGGACGTGCTGGCCGCTCCCGTGCTGTTCCTCGGTATCTCCGTACCGTCCGACGGCTGGCACGCGCCCAACGAGAAGGTCGAGCTGGACCTGCTCCTCAAAGGCGTGGAGGCGGCCGCCCACCTGTGGGGCGACCTGGCCGAGGCCCTGCGCTGAACCGCAATCCATCCACCCGGGGGAGTTGGAAGAACACGTGAGCACCAACAGCTACGCCGACGGCCGTCCGATCGGTTTCACCGAGCCGGTCGGTCTCACCGCGCCGAGCGGTATCGACCGCGAGGCGCACAACCGCCTCGACGAGGCCTGGCTCGCGGCGGCGTGGAGCCACCCCACGACCCGGGTCTTCGTGGTCTCCGGCGGCCAGGCGCTGATCGACGACACCCCTGACGGCCGCACCGAACTGGTCATGACCCCGGCCTTCGAGGCCCCCGTCACCGAGACCCACCGCTACTTCCTCGGCACGGACGAGGACGGGGTGCGCTACTTCGCGCTCCAGAAGGACGCCCTGCCCGGCCGTATCGACCAGTCGGCGCGGCCGGCGGGTCTGCGCGAGGCGGGGCTGCTGCTGTCACCCCGCGACGCGGGACTGCTGGTGCACGCCGTTGCTCTGGAGAACTGGCAGCGGCTCCACCGCTTCTGCTCGCGCTGCGGAGAACGTACGGTCATCGCCGCCGCCGGCCACATCCGCCGCTGCCAGGCCTGCGGCGCCGAGCACTACCCGCGTACCGACCCCGCGGTGATCATGCTCATCACGGACCAGGAAGACCGCGCGCTGTTCGGCCGGCAGGTGCACTGGCCCGAAGGCCGCTTCTCCACGCTTGCCGGGTTCGTGGAACCCGGCGAGTCGATCGAACAGTCTGTGCGCCGGGAGGCTCGCGAGGAGGCCGGAATAGAGGTCGGCGAGGTCGAGTACATCGCCAGCCAGCCCTGGCCGTTCCCGTCCAGCCTGATGCTGGGCTTCTTCGCGCGCATCGCTCCCTCCACCTCGTCCGAGATCGTGGTGGACGGTGAGGAGATCGAGGAGGCGCGCTGGTTCTCCAGGGAGGACCTGCGGGCCGCGTTCGAGTCCGGGGAGGTGCTGCCGCCGTACGGGATCTCGATCGCCTCACGTCTCATCGAGCGCTGGTACGGCAAGCCGCTTCCCAAGCCCGGCAGCCTGGCATGACGCTCAGCAGACCGGCACAGGGCGCAGCGCCCGGAACATGACGCGGCCCCGGGACGAGCCCGGGGCCGTATGTCCGCGCGGCGACGGCAGTCGCACGCAGCGTCGACAGTCGTCGTCAGGCGCTGAGGGCCTGCTTCACCTGGGCGAGGCTCGGGTTCGTCATCACGACCTCCGCGCCGCCGCCTGCCGGCAGGATCTGTACGGTCGGCACCGTCTGGTTGCCGCCGTTGGCCCGCTCGACGAAGGCCGCCGACTCCGGGTCCTGCTCGATGTTGATCTCGTTGTACGAGATGCCTTCGCGGTCCAGCTGGCTCTTCAGCCGACGGCAGTATCCGCACCAGGTGGTGCTGTACATCGTCACAGTGCCCTGCATCGTCTCCTGCGCTCCTTCGTCTCGCGGGGTGTTCCAAGGGCAGAACGCGCGTGACCCGACCACCATTCCCGCATTGGCCCGCATAAGTAGGACCAATCCAGCACCCCTGTGGACAACGGCCGCATGCACCACTGCCGACCTGGCAGCATGGCGGGGTGACAGCAGCAACGCACTCCTCCCTTTTCCCGCAGGTCCCCGAGTCGGCGGACGCGGTGCTCGACGGGCTCGACCCGGAGCAGCGCGAGGTGGCGACCGCCCTGCACGGTCCGGTGTGCGTGCTGGCCGGAGCCGGCACGGGCAAGACGCGCGCGATCACGCACCGCATCGCGTACGGGGTGCGCGCCGGGATACTCCAGCCGGCCAGTGTGCTGGCCGTCACCTTCACCAACCGTGCCGCCGGGGAGATGAGAGGCCGGCTGCGCCAGCTCGGCGCGGGCGGGGTGCAGGCCCGCACCTTCCACTCCGCCGCCCTGCGCCAGCTGCAGTACTTCTGGCCCAAGGCGGTCGGCGGAGAGATGCCCCGGCTCCTCGAGCGGAAGATCCAGCTGGTGGCCGAGGCCGCCGCGCGCTGCCGTATCCGTCTCGACCGGAACGAGCTGCGGGATGTGACGAGCGAGATCGAGTGGGCCAAGGTCACCCAGACCGTGCCGGCCGACTACCCGGCGGAGGTCGCCAAGTCCCTGCGTGACGCACCGCGCGACCCGGCCGAGATCAGCCAGATCTATGCGATGTACGAGCAGCTCAAGCGCGACCGCTCGGCGATCGACTTCGAGGACGTGCTGCTGCTGACGGTCGGCGTCCTCCAGGACCGGCACGACATCGCCGACCAGGTCCGCCGCCAGTACCAGCACTTCGTCGTCGACGAGTACCAGGACGTCAGCCCGCTCCAGCAGCGGCTGCTCGATCTGTGGCTCGGTGACCGGGACAGCCTGTGCGTGGTCGGCGACGCCAGCCAGACCATCTACTCCTTCACCGGTGCCACCCCGGACCATCTGCTGAACTTCCGCACCCGTCACCCCGGCGCGACGGTGGTCAAGCTGGTCCGCGACTACCGCTCCACCCCCCAGGTCGTTCATCTGGCCAACGGGCTGCTGGGCCAGGCCACCGGCCGGGCAGCCGAGCACCGTCTGGAGCTGATCTCCCAGCGCGACCCCGGCCCTGAGCCCGCCTATGTCGAGTACGGGGACGAGCCGGCCGAGGCCGAGGGCACCGCCCGCCGGATCCGCGACCTCATCGCCGCGGGCGTCCCGGCCGGCGAGATCGCCGTGCTTTACCGCATCAACGCCCAGTCGGAGGTCTACGAGCAGGCGCTCGCCGACGCGGGTGTCCCGTACCAGCTGCGCGGCGCCGAGCGGTTCTTCGAGCGCCAGGAGGTCCGGGAGGCCGGGATCGCCCTGCGCGGCGCGGCCCGCGCCGGAGGCAACGACTCGCTGCTCGACGATGCAGAGGATCTGCCCTCCCAGGTCCGGGCGGTGCTGTCCACCAAGGGCTGGACGACCGAGCCACCCGCCGGATCGGGAGCGGTGCGTGACCGCTGGGAGTCGCTCGCCGCGCTCGTCCGCCTCGCCGAGGACTTCGCGCGGGCCAAGCCCGGGGCGACCCTCGCCGATCTGGTCGCCGAACTGGACGAGCGCGCTGCCGCACAGCATGCGCCCACCGTCCAGGGCGTCACGCTCGCCTCTCTCCACTCGGCCAAGGGCCTGGAGTGGGACGCCGTGTTCCTGGTCGGGCTCACCGAGGGCATGATGCCCATCACCTACGCCAAGACGGACGAGCAGGTCGAGGAGGAGCGCCGGCTGCTCTATGTGGGTGTCACGCGGGCCCGACTGCATCTCTCGCTGTCCTGGGCGCTGTCCCGCTCGCCGGGCGGCCGTGCCTCGCGCCGCCCCACCCGTTTCCTCAACGGCCTGCGGCCCGGCTCGGTCGCGCTCGGCAGCCGTGGGGCCGGAGGAGCGGGCGGGATCGAGCGTGGCAGCGGCAGCCGTCGCAAGCGGCGCGGCCCGGTGGTGTGCCGGGTGTGCGGCAAGACCCTGACCGACGCGGGCGAGATGAAGCTGATGCGCTGCGAGGACTGCCCGTCGGACATGGACGAGGCGCTGTACGAGCGCCTGCGTGCATGGCGCTCGGAGCAGGCGAAGGAGCTCGGCCAGCCCGCGTACTGCGTGTTCACCGACAAGACCCTGATGGCGATCGCGGAGGCCGTGCCGGGCAGCGAGGGCGACTTGGCCGGGATCTCCGGTGTCGGCGGCCGCAAGCTCGAGCGCTTCGGAGCCGATGTCCTGGCCATCTGTGCAGGTCAGGAGCTTGGCGAGGTTGATGAGAGCGACTGATACAAACTCGTCGAAAAAATAGTTTGCGCGGGCCCCAGCCCGCCCCATAGGTTCTTAACCACGAGAACAGGGCTTCTTCGAAGCGCTGTCCTCGTGCTGTACTTATCCGAATAGCGAGACCGGCCCCGGCCGGTCCCCGAGACGCCGAGAGGAGGCGATTCCAGTGATCAGCATCAAGACCAGCTTCGTCCGCACCGCCAAAATGACCGATCGCTCCGTCGTCTCCGCCTGCTCGCTCGGCTTCTCCGCTGCGTTCCAGGGCACCGGTATGTCCGGCATCTCCGCCGTGCTTCCCGTGTCCGGCCTGGGCGGCCTCTCCCTCCTGGAGCGCAATGAGCGACCGGCCAAGGCACTGGAAGCAGGAGTAGCAGCGGCAGAGGCTCAGGCCTATGCCTTTGCGGCGGCCAGTGCCGAAACCCAGCAGACGACGATGCACCACACGAAGTGGGCCTTCCGCGGGCTCGAACCCTGGAGTGATCCAGCCTGATCCAGCATCAGGCCGGCGCCTTCAGGGCCGCGGAACCCCACCCGGGATCCGCGGCCCTTCTGTTTTCCCCACCAGGGATCACAGAGCGAAGGGGCCTCGGGATACGCACCACCCGGTACCAGCCCCCCGGCACCGTCGGGGGACCCGCAACCGGCCACCAGCCGGCACGACCAGACGAGGAACAACACACCGTGCAACTCGAAGCGCACGCCCCGTCCGTACCGCCTTCCGAGACTCTCTCCCCGCCCGCCTGCACCGAGGACTCCACCTTGACTCCCCTCACCGCGCTCACCGCGCTCGACGACGCCATCGAGAACCTCGGCGTACCCGTCCCCTGCCGCTCCTACGACCCGGAGGTCTTCTTCGCCGAGTCGCCGGCCGATGTCGAGTACGCCAAGTCCCTGTGCCGCACCTGCCCGCTGATGGAAGCCTGCCTCGCCGGCGCGAAGGAGCGGCGTGAGCCTTGGGGCGTCTGGGGCGGAGAGCTGTTCGTCCAGGGCGTGGTCGTCGCCCGCAAGCGGCCGCGTGGCCGCCCGCGCAAGAACCCGGTCGCGGCATGACCGCCATCGGAACCATCGACCGACCCGTCACGCACGATCCCCAGAAGCAGGCCCCGATGACCTCTTCCACGAGCGAGCCCAACGGCTCCGCCGCCCCAGCCTTCACCACCATCGGCGCGAACACCTCGCGTCAGAACAGGACCCGCGAAATGCAACTCATCCCAGAAGCCCTGGCTCGCGCGCATATGAGCGAGCGCTTGCGTGAAGCCAACGCGGAACGCCAGGCCCAGCGCCTGGTCGCCGCCCGGCGGATGCAGCGCCGCGCCGAGCGCGTGTCCCTGCGCGCCCGTCGCGCCCTTGCCATGGCCGTCATGCACTGACGGCATGGGTGACCCCGCGGGGGCCGGTCCTTAACGGACCGGCCCCCGCAGTGCGTTGGGTCGGCGGTGCGTTGCACCTGCGCCCGGTCCGATGCGGAGGTATCGTCACGAGGTGGACGAGCAGAAGACTCCGCGCCCTGCACAGCCGGGTGCCGAGACCATCGTGTGTTCCCGCTGCGGCGCCGTCGCCGAGTGGACCCCGCCCACCTGGACCTTCTCCATGGAGAACGGCGTTCGCCACCACTACTGCGAGGACTGCGCCCGCGCCAACCTCCGGGCGATCGAGGGACGCCTGGACTCGGACTGGTGGTAGCGCCGCCCGCCAGGTCCCAGGGACTGGTACCGAAAAGGGTCCCTAGGCTTCGACGGCCGCGCTCCCGGCTTCCGCAGCGCCCGCGTCCGCATCTTCCGTCCCTGGCCGGGCCGACTCGTGCGGGGGCAGGAATCCGGGCAGCCACGCGTCCAGTTCGTCCCGAAGCCGCACGGTGGCGTTCATCTGGCACAGCACCCCGATCGTGCTCAGCGTCACCCGGTGTATCAGCAGATACGCGGGCGGCAGGTTCAGCTGCTTGCCCAACTGATAGGCGGGGGAGCGGATGTCGGCGATCCGTGCAGCCTGATGGCGCATCCATCGACGGGTGAAGGTGAACTCCTCCACCTCCGCCGGTTCGATGATCGGCAGCAGATAGCCGAGCACCGCCTCCGGGTCGAGGTCGATGGACTCTTTCACGAAACCCGCCTCGCACAGCAGTTCGTAGACTGCCTCGGCCTCGCCCTCCAGCGTCATCCGCAGGCATGCGCCGATGGTCGTCGGCAGCCCGCCGGGCAGCCGGTCCACCGTGCCGAAGTCCAGTACTCCCAGCCGCCAGCCCTCGCCGTGCTCGCCGGGAAGGAGCCGGAAGTTCCCGGGATGCGGATCGGCGTGCAACAGCCCTGTGCGAGCCGGGCCGGAGAAGAGGAACCGGGCGAGCAACTGGCCTGCCCGGTCCCGCTGTTCGGCCGTGCCCCCGGCGATCACCTCCGCCAGCGGTATGCCGTCGATCCACTCCGTCACCAGCACCTGGTCGCACTGGTGCACCACACCCGGAACCACCACATCGGGATCGTCCGCGAACTCCGCAGCGTGCTCCCGCTGGGCCTGCGCCTCCAGTCCGTAGTCCAGCTCCTCGGACACCCGGTCACGGAGCTCCGCGATCAACGGCTTGATGTCCATCCCGGGAATCAACGGCCCCAGCAGCCGTGCGAACCGGCTCAGCTGGGTCAGGTCCGACAGCAGTGCCTCCCCCGCACCCGGGTACTGCACCTTCACCGCGACCTCGCGTCCGTCGTGCCACACCGCCCTGTGCACCTGGCCGATGGACGCGGCGGCCGACGGCTTGTCCTCGAAATTGAGGAACAGCTCACGCCACCCGTCGCCGAGCCGCTCGTCGAGCACGGCATGGACCGTGCGGGTGGGCATCGGGGGTGCGGCTTCCTGCAACTTGGTGAGCGCCGCGCGATAGGGACCGGCGACCTCCTCGGGGAGTGCCGACTCGAAGACGGACAGGGCCTGTCCGAACTTCATCGCGCCGCCCTTGAGCTCACCCAGTACACGGAACAGCTGCTCCGCCGTGCGCTGTTGCAGCTCCCGCGCGACGATCTCCGCGGACTTGCCGCCGATCCGCTTGCCCAGGCCCCATGTCGCGCGCCCGGCGAAACCCAGTGGCAGTGCGGCCAGCTTGGCGGTCCGGGTGACCGCCTTCCGGGGAAGATCAGACATACGCCCCTCCAAATCCCAGACAGCCGTGCCGCATGTGCCCTGTGGCGTTACACCGTTGACGGCGATGGCCCGGCCATTGTCTCGTGTGTCGGACCGAACCCCAGGGTGCGCCCCCTCTCACTTTTCCTCTCCGCGCTGCAGGGACAGTCGAGATGGGGCGGTACGGACTCGGACCGCCAGCGCAGCAACGGAAGCGACACCTCGCACCGGGCTCCCACGCTCGCCGGCAGCTCACCGTCCAGAAACGACAGCGCATGCGCCGACGCCAGGCCCGCCACGGTGGTGGCCAGGGCGACATCGCAGGCCGGCGGCGCCGCCCTGCGCCGTCCCGAGCGCCACTGGGCCAGCAGCCTGGCCCGCCCCGGGTCCCGTTCCGCCCTGCCCCGTTCCAGACATTCGGCACAGGCGGAGCAGCCGGGCAGCACCAGCGGGCCGACCACACCGGTCGCCTCGACAACCCCCGCATACAGATGCGGAGTCCCGGTCGCGATCCAGTCCTCAGCGCCCGCCGGATCCGGCGCATACGCGGACAGCCCGTCCCGTGGCGCGACGACGATCAGCGACAGACCCGGCTCGCCCGTGCCCGCCTCGGCGGCGCGCGGAGGGCGGTCGGGTGCGGTGCGCCGCACGAGCTGCCGGGCAGCCACCGCCCGCCGTTCACCGACGGCTTCCCCGGGCAGCCCGCCCGGAGCGACGTCACCAGGCTCCGCACATCCGCCGTCCAGTACCTCGACCCGGCCCACCCCCGCCGCCGACAACGTCGCCGCGACCGTGGCACCGACACGACCCGCGCCACGCACCTGAACCCGTATCGCCCGCCGGGCGACAAGCCGTCCCATCCCGCCGCCCGGCTCGGGATGGATCACGGACAGTGACGCCAGATCGGGCCGAAGCCGTTCGAGCGCGCCGGCCCGGGTGCGTAAGGCATCGGCGGCAGGCCCCCCGGCCGTCGCGTCGTCGACCAGGCCCGCTGTCGCCAATCGCGCCACCAGTGCGTCGACTTGGCCATCCGGCAGCCCTATCGTCCGCGCCTGCTCACGCAGGAGGGGAAGGCCACGGGTGCCGTCCAGCAACTCGATCAGGGAGCCGGTGGCCGTGTCCACCGGACCCACCGTCACCGCGTGCGCGGGCGTGACCCCGAACTGCACTGATTGACGATCTCGCCATGCTCGCCGCAGGGCAGGCTTCATCATCGGATGCATATCCGCTTCCCCCGTCGATATCGGAACGTCGGACCCGCGAGACCGGTACGCCGCCCGGCACTTCGCTCAACCTGAGTCAGAATGCCCGGCGGCTTCGACGGGTGTGAAAAGTTGTCCACAGGCGTGGGGTATTAGTCGTTCAAATGGTGGAGCCATGGAGCGGATCACGTTCGAACCGTTCCCGAGGCGGGACTTCCGGCCCTGACAGCGGGTAACGTCGGGGCGTGCCCGTCGACCCTTCCCCTCGCCTCGCTGGGGAGACTCCGCCGCACGGCCCAGGGAGTCAGCAGCGCAGCGCGACACGCCACCCGCCACGCGGATCGGGGACGAGTGCGGTCGAGGTCCGCAGGAGCGCCCGGCGCAGCCGGACCGTCTCCGCCTACCGCGAGGGCGACCGCACCATCGTGCTGATTCCCGCCCGGATGTCGGAGGCGGAGGAGCGCCGCTGGGTCAGCGTGATGCTGGACAAGCTGGCTGCCCAGGAGAGCAAGCGGGTCATCGGCGACGCCGAACTGACAGAGCGGGCGGAGCGGTTGTCCGCCCAGTATTTCGACGGGCGGGCCCGGCCGACGTCCGTGCGCTGGGTGACGAACCAGAACACCCGCTGGGGCTCCTGCACCCCGGCGGAAGGCAGCATCCGCCTCTCGCACCGTCTGCAGGGCATGCCGGAGTACGTCGTCGACTACGTGCTCGTCCATGAACTCGCCCATCTGCTGGTACCCGGCCACGGCCCGCGCTTCTGGCGGCTGCTGGAGGCCTACCCCCGTACCGAGAGGGCCCGGGGCTACCTGGAAGGCGTCGTCTCCGCCGGCCGTCTCCCGCACCTGCCTGCAGCACGCGGAGAGTGACGGTCCACGGTCCTGTACCGAATGTGTACCGGCTTGGCTCAATGTCGGCCTCAGCCGTTAGCCTGGCGCGACGCATTCAAATTCGGGATGGGGGACGGTCGTAACGCATGGCCAGGGAATTTCAACGCGGCCACAAGGCCAAGATCAGTGATCTCACGCCGGGGACGGATCTGTACGTAGGTGTGCAGATCGCCGCTCCTGGGCTGACCTTCGACATCAGCTGCTTCGGACTCGATGCGAACGAGCAGCTCTCGGACGACCGGTACTTCATCTTCTTCAATCAGCCGAAGTCGCCGGAGGAGTCGATTCAGCTTCTGGGCGCACAGTCCGGTGACACCGAGTCGTTCCGCGTCACACTGGATCGCATCCCGGCGAACATCCACAAGCTCTCCTTCACCGCGACGATCGACGGCGCGGGACAGATGTCGCAGGTCGGCCCGGGATACATCCGGATCGTCGCCGGTGGCGAAGAGGTCGTCCGGTACGCCTTCACCGGCTCGGAGTTCTCCACCGAGCGTGCGGTGATGCTGGGCGACTTCTATCTCAAGGACGTCTGGCGGTTCGCGGCGGTCGGCCAGGGCTTCGACGGCGGACTCGACGCACTGCTGAAGAACTTCGGCGGCGAGGTCGCCGAGGAGCAGCCGGGCGCGCAGCAACCGCAGGCCGCGGCACCCTCGTTCGCGCCGCCGCAGGCCGCCGCGCCCGCCCCGGCGTTCGGCGCACCGGCCCCCGCCCCGCAGTCGCCCCAGGCAGCGCAGCCCGCGCCCGCCTTCGGCGCCCCGGGCCCGGCGCCCGCGCAGCCGAACCCGCAGATGCACGCCGCTCCGACCGTCGCCGCGCCGCTGCCGCCGGGCACCGTGCCGCCGCCGGCGCCTTCCCCGTACGGGCAGCCGCCGCAACAGCCGCAGTTCGGCCAGGTTCCGGGACAGGTGCCCGGGCAGGTCCCGCCGGGCATGCCGTCGCCGTACGGCCAGCAGGCCCCCGCGCCGTACGGTCAGCAGCCCCCCGGCATGCCCCCGGGCGGCATGCCGCAGGGCGTTCCCCAGGGAGTCCCGCAGGCAGGTGCCGGTCTGCAGGCCGCGCTCCAGCCGTACCGCGAGACCCCGACGGGCCAGCGCTGGACACCGCAGAACCAGCAGTTGATGCGGGTCGACCTGACCATGGGCGGTACCCCCGTCCTCGCCCGTCAGGGCAGCATGGTCATGTACCAGGGCAAGGTCGATTTCAGCTACAAGAGCGCCGGTTTCGCGGGCCGTATCGTCGGCAATGCCACCGGCCAGGAGATGCAGCTGATGCGCTGCACCGGCCGTGGCCAGGTGTTCCTCGCGGAGGACGGCGCGCATCTGCACTCCATCGAGCTGCAGGGCGACGGCATCTGTGTCTCTGCCGAGAACGTCCTCGCCTTCGACGAGTCGCTGCAGCACGAGGTCCGTCGCATCGAGGGCCACGGCATCCCCGGCGGCGCCCTGTTCACGATGATGTTCCAGGGCACGGGCACGATCGTCGTCAAGACCCACGGCATCCCCGTGGTCCTGCCGGTCACGCCCACCACGTTCGCCGACTGCAACGCGGTCGTGGCCTGGTCGGCGGCGTCCCAGGTCATCCTCTCCAGCCAGGTCCGGCTGCGGCGCAATGCCTACCCGGGCCACAGCGGGGAGACCGTGAACCTCCAGTTCCGGGGCGCGCCCGGCAACTTCATCGTCGTCCAGCCGTACGAGGTCTGAGGGAGCCCGACATGAACCAGCAACTCGCGGGCTTCGCCCCGACCCCGATCGCGGCCCGGATGGAGAACCACGGCCGCACCATGCTCAAGGTCGCCATGGCCACCGGCCAGGACCTGTACGCGCGTGCCGGCTCTATGGTGGCCTACGAGGGATTCGTCCAGTACGAGCCCAACCCGCCCGCCGTCCGCCAGGTCGCCGCCCAGTGGGTGACCGGCGAAGGCGCGCCCATCATGAAGTGCTCCGGTGACGGCCTGCTCTACCTCGCCGACTACGGTGCGGACGTCGTCGTCATCAATCTCAACAACGACTCCCTCTCGGTCAACGGAACCAATCTGCTGGCCTTCGACGCCCACCTCCAGTGGGGCGTCGAAAAGGTCAAGGGCCTGGCCAAGTTCGCCGGACAGGGCCTGTGGAACGTGGAGATCGCGGGCACAGGATGGGTTGCCCTGACCTCCCGCGGCACGCCGATCGTCGTGGACTGCGGCCGCGGCGAGGACGAGACGTACGTCGACCCGGACGCCCTCGTCGCCTGGTCCCCGAACCTCAAGGTGAAGGGAAAGCGCAGCTTCAAGGCCTCGTCCCTGATCGGGCGGGGCAGTGGAGAGGCCTACCAGATGGCCTTCTCGGGCCAGGGCATCGTCGTCGTACAGCCGAGCGAGGACAGCACCGACCGCCTGCGGATCCGGGGCTGAGGGGGAGCGGGAACACACCATGCAGAGTTCGCTTTTCAGCAACACGGAGCAGCAGTCCCAGGACCGCTACGTCGTGCAGAACCCGCAGTTGCTGCGGGTCTCGCTCACCGGCCACGACGACATCCTCGCCCGCAAGGGCGCCATGGTGGCGTATCAGGGGCTGGTCGACTTCGACGGCGAGTACCAGACCAGCAGCCAGCGACGGGCCCGCGCCAACACCGGTGAGGGCCTGGACCTGATGCGCTGCTCGGGACAGGGCACCGTCTACTTCGCCAACCTCGCGCAGTACGTCCATGTCGTGGACGTGGACCAGGAGGGCATGACGGTCGACAGCGCCTATGTCCTCGCGCTCGACTCCGCGCTGCACACCGAAGTCATCGCGGTGGACAGCCAGTACGGCATCTCCGGATCCGGCAAGTACCAGCTCAACATCTCCGGCCGGGGCAAGGTCGCGCTGATGACCTCCGGCCAGCCGCTGATGATGCAGGTGACACCGGACAAGTACGTCAGCGTGGACGCCGACGCGATCGTCGCCTGGTCGTCCGCACTGCGGGTGCAGATGCAGTCCCAGACCCACTCGACTGGCGTGCGCCGCCGACGCGGCAACACCGGTGAGGGCTGGGAGCTCAGCTTCCTCGGTCAGGGCTTCGCGCTCGTGCAGCCCAGCGAGGTCATGCCGCCGCAGAACGCGGACCTCGGACAGGGGCTGCGTGCGCAGTACGGCGTGGGCCAGCACGGTTCGCACTCCCAGAACCAGAACAACGCCTGGAACTAGCCGAACCTCATGAGAAGGGGCGGCCGCTGAAGCGGTCGCCCCTTACTCGTTCATGTCTCACAGCGCCGCGCGCGTGCGCTCAAGCAGCCTCACGACCGACGCATCGGCCACGTCCGGCACCTCGTCGTACGCGAACCAGCGCAGGTCCAGTGACTCCTCGCTGATCTCGGCGACGGCTCCGGCCGGCGCCACCGCCGCGTACTGCACATCGAGATGCCACGTGCAGGGCGCGGGAATCGGGTGCCGGTCCAAGGCCACCGGACCACCCGGCAACAGCGTCAGACCGCTGATACCGGACTCCTCCGTGGCCTCGCGCAGCGCGGCCAGCGCGAGCGTCTCGTCCCCCGGCTCGCAGTGGCCGCCCATCTGCAGCCACATGCCGAGCTTCCGGTGCAGGGTCAGCAGCACCCGCCCCCGGTCCGGGTCGATCACCAGGGCGCTGGCCGTGAGATGCCCGGCCCGGCAGGCCTTCCACATGGCGTCGGGGTGCGCGGCCAGGTGGTCCAGATACACCTGCCGCAGCTCTTCCTGGTGCTCGTAGCCCTTCAGTACGAGCAGGGCGTCGTCATGCAGGCTCACTTCTCGTTGTCGCCCTTGTCGCCGGTGCCGCGCTCTTCCGCGGTGCCCTTGCCGCCCTTGCCGTCCTCGTCGCCCTTGGAAGCGGCCTCACCGAGCATCTTGTCCAGCTCGGAGAAGTCGAGCTGCTCGCGGTGGACGAAGCCGTCCGGATCGTCCAGATCCGTGGCCGTGGGCAGCATGTCCGGGTGCTCCCACAGAGCGTCACGCCCGTCCATCCCGCGGGCGTCGGTGAGCGAGGCCCACAGCCGAGAGGCGTCCCGCAGCCTGCGCGGACGCAGCTGCAGACCGATCAGAGTCGCGAACGTCTGCTCGGCGGGGCCGCCCGATGCCCGGCGCCTGCGCAGCGTCTCGCGCAGCGCCGCGGCGGACGTCAGACGGCTCGACGCCGCCTCGTGCACCACGGCGTCCACCCAGCCTTCGACGAGGGCCAGCGCGGTCTCCAGCCGGGCCAGCGCGGCCTTCTGCTCCGGGGTGTCCTCCGGTTGGAACATGCCCTGCTGCAGCGCCTCCTGCAGCTGCTCGGGGTGCGTCGGGTCGAACTGGCCGACCACATCCTCCAGCTTGGTCGTGTCGACCTTGATCCCGCGCGCATAGCCCTCGACCGCACCGAACAGATGCGATCGCAGCCACGGCACATGGGCGAAGAGCCGCTGGTGGGCGGCCTCGCGCAGGGCGAGATAGAGCCGCACCTCCTCCTTCGGCACCCCGAGGTCCTTGCCGAGCGCTTCGATGTTCAGCGGAAGGAGAGCGGCCTTGCCGGCCGGGCCCAGCGGCAGGCCGATGTCGGTCGAACCGACCACCTCGCCCGCGAGCACACCGACCGCCTGTCCGATCTGCTGACCGAACATCGCTCCGCCCATGGAGCGCATCATCCCGATCAGCGGACCCGCCATGGCCTGCATCTCCTCGGGCAGCACATCACCCATGGCGAGGCCGACACGCTCGGCCACCGGGTCCACGAGCTGCTGCCACGCCGGGAGGGTCGCCTCGACCCACTCCGCGCGGCTCCATGCCACGGCCGTGCTCGCGCCCGACGGGAGCGAGGTCGCTCCGTCCAGCCACAGATCGGCCAGCCGCACGGCCTCCTCGACCGCGGTCCGGTCGACCGGACCGACGCTCACGTCCTTGGTGCCGTCCGGCGTGCCCTGGGAGACCGTCTGGCGCGCGATCTGCTTGGCCATGTCCCAGTTGACCGGGCCGCCCTCATAGCTCAGCATCTGGCCGAGCTGCTGGAAGGCCGCGCCCAGGTCGTTCGGGTTCAGGGAGCCGAACATGGCCGCGAAGGGGTTGTCCCCGCCGCTGTCCCCGAAACCGAAACCGAACGGATCGGCCGGGGACCCACCGGAGCCCTGGCCACCTCCGGCGGGATTCTTCTTCTTGCCCTCGTCGCCGTGCTCCGGCTCCTCCGGCGGAAGGCCGAATCCGAATGGGGTGTCACTCACGGGTTTCCTCGGCTCGTAGGGCCACCGGCGTCCTGCCGGCGGCGACTGCCTGACAACACTCTCAGCGTAGACATCCGGGACGCTTATGGGCTCGGTGCTCCGCCGAGGCGCGGCCTGCGGCAGGATGGACGCCACCTGGTGCGTAGACGTCATGCGCCTACGTACTGAAGACAACCGCTGGAGACGCCTGGTGAGTTCCCCAGATCCGCAGGTTCGCGCAGCGCGAAACCACTCAGCCGCTGCCGCCGGCCGTGGCCCCGTCGTGGCGGTCACCGGTGCCGCCACGGGCGTCGGCGACCTGCTCACGAGGCGTCTTGCCGCGTCCGAGGAGGTCAAGCAGGTCATCGCGATCGACGAGCGCCGGGGTGAGGTGTCCGAGGCGCAGTGGCACATTCTCGACGTACGGGACCCGGCCATCGCGGAGAAGCTGCGCGGCGCTGATGTGGTGGTGCATCTCGCGCTCGACCTCGACCTCGAGTCCGATCCCGCCGCGCGGACCGCCTACAACGTGCGGGGCACCCAGACGGTGCTGACCGCGGCGGCTGCCGCCGGGGTCCACCGGGTCGTCCTGTGCACGTCGGCCATGGTCTACGGGGCGCTTCCCGACAACGACATCCCGCTCTCGGAGGACGCCGAGCTGCGCGCCACCGCGGAGGCCACCGGTGTCGGCGACCTGCTGGAGGTCGAACGCCTGGCCCGCCGCGCGCCCCGTGCGCACCCGGGTCTGAACGTCACGGTGGTAAGGCCCGCCGTGCTGGTGGGCGGCACCGACACCGCTCTCACCCGGTACTTCGAGTCGCCGCGGCTGCTCGTGGTCGCGGGATCACGTCCCACCTGGCAGTTCTGCCATGTCGAGGACCTTGTGAGCGCCCTGGAGTACGCCGCTCTGGAAAAGGTCGAGGGCGAGCTCGCGGTCGGCTGCGACGGCTGGCTGGAGCAGGAGGAGATCGAGGAGCTCAGCGGTATCCGCCGCATGGAGCTGCCGTCGGCGGTCGCCCTGGGGGCGGCGGCAAGGCTGCACCGGATCGGACTCACCCCGTCCCCGGCCGGAGACCTCGCGTACACGATGCATCCCTGGGTGGTCAGCGTCAGCCGGCTGCACGACGCGGGCTGGCGGCCGCAGTGGACCAACGAGGAGGTACTCGCCGCGCTGCTCGAGGAGGTCGAGGGCCGGCACACGGTCGCAGGCCGCCGTCTGGGCCGCAAGGACGCCACTGCCGCGGGCGCCGCCGGCGCGACGGTCGCGCTTCTGGGCACCGCAGCGCTGGTGCGGCGTGCCCGCAAGGCGCGGCGCCGACTGTAGGGCCTGCCCGCCGGACCGGTTCCTCAGGGTCGGTCCGGCCCCGGGGTAGGCGCCCGGGGCGACGTGGCCGTCGGCGTGCGGGCCGGGACTGTAGAAGGCTCCAAGCCGACAGGCCGCCGGCCGGTCGATGGGGCTATTTCGCGTCGTCGGGGGCGTGCGGCACGATGGCTGCATGGCACGCACCAACGATCATCCCGGTGAGCAGGCGGCGCAGGACCCCATCCGTCTGCTGGCGATCCGCGAGACCCCGCTCTCCCTCGACGAGGTGTTCGCGGCTGTCGGTGACGACGCCGCGGGCGGCACCGCGCTCTTCGTCGGCACCGTGCGCAACCACGACGGAGGTGCCGATGTCGACGCCCTCGGCTATTCGTGCCATCCGACGGCCGAGACCGAGATGCGCCGTATTGCGGAGAAGGTTGCCGCGGAGTACCCGGTCCGGGCTCTCGCCGCTGTCCACCGTGTGGGTGACCTGCGGGTCGGTGACCTGGCCGTTGTCGTCGCCGTGTCCTGTCCGCACCGGGGGGAGGCCTTCGAGGCCTGCCGGAAGCTGATCGACGACCTCAAGCACGAGGTGCCGATCTGGAAGCACCAGAAGTTCTCGGACGGTACCGAGGAGTGGGTGGGGGCCTGCTGACACGCGGGTACTGAGCGCAACCCGGACGGCCCCATCCGCCCCGATTTGCGTAACCACACCCCTGCCATGAGCGTTGAATCCGCGGGTGGCTAATCTGCTGATCACTCGGGCGGGTTGCTCATGAACGTAGGGAGGTCGCGATGGCAGTTCTGGCATGGTTGCTGATTCCGCTCTTCGCCGTCATAGGCGCTGCGATATGGGCGAGCTGGGCCTCGCGCAACCGCAGTGCCGGGGACGTGGCGGAGCTTGCCGGTTATGCCCGTTTCCGTGACGCGATGGAGAAGGCTGCCCCCGGTTCCGACGCACTCCATCACTGACGCCGACCGCACGCCGGCGTCACCGCCTTCCGCAGCCCCCGTACGGACCGGCCCCGACGGTGCGCTTACAGGCCCGTCCCGTACTGTCGTTCCATGCCACGCCGCACTGCGACGATGCTCGCCTCCACCCTCATCTTCATCGCGCTGCTCTGCGCAGGGGTTTTCTTCCCCGTGCCGTACTCGGAGATGTCGCCCGGGCCGACGGTGAACACCCTGGGAGCCGCGGGCGGTGAGCCGGTGCTCAAGATCTCCGGCCGTAAGACCTATCCCACCTCCGGGAACCTCAACATGACGACCGTCCGGGTCACCGGGGCGGACTACCGGATGAACCTGGTCGAAGCGGTCTACGGCTGGCTGGCACACGACAACGTGGTGGTCCCGCACGACACGCTCTACCCGAACGGCAAGACCGAAGAGCAGTCGACCCAGGAGAACGCCGAGGAATTCAGCCAGTCCCAGGAGAGCGCCAAGGTCGCGGCCCTG
Source organism: Streptomyces sp. NPDC006208 (assembly GCF_040613775.1). NCBI lineage: Bacteria > Bacillati > Actinomycetota > Actinomycetes > Kitasatosporales > Streptomycetaceae > Streptomyces > Streptomyces sp. NPDC006208. The sequence continues at coordinate 77,528 of NZ_JBEXSW010000017.1, forward strand.
CGGCAGCTGAAGATCCCCGTGCAGTCGCGGGTCGTCGTCGCCTCCGTCGTCAAGGACACGCCTGCGGAGAACAAGCTGCACGCGGGCGATGTCATCCGCGCCGTGGACGGCACGGCCGTCAAGGCGCCGGAGGACGTCGCGAAGCTCGTCGTGAAGCACAAGCCCGGCGAGAACGTCGTCTTCACGGTCGTCCCCGCGGACGACGCGGCGGCAGCGGAGAAGGCGGGCAAGGAGCCCGAGGGCACGGAGAAGGTCACGATCACCACGGTGAAGGCGGACGGCGGGAAGAGCCGGGCGATCGTCGGTATCCAGGCCGGGACCGACCACACCTTCCCGTTCGGCATCGACATCAACCTGGCCGATGTCGGTGGCCCCAGCGCGGGTCTGATGTTCGCCCTCGGCATTGTCGACAAGCTCACCCCGGACCGGATGACGGGCGGCAAGTTCGTGGCCGGCACCGGCACGATCGACGAGAAGGGCAAGGTCGGTCCGATCGGCGGCATCCGCATGAAGCTGGTGGGCGCGCGCAACGCCGGCGCGGAGTATTTCCTGACGCCGAAGGACAACTGCGCGGCGGCCGCATCGGACGTGCCGGACGGCTTGAAGCTGGTGAAGGTCGACACCATCGGCGACGCCGCCACGTCCCTGGCGAAGATCCGCGCGGGCGACGTCTCCGGCCTGCCCGCCTGTTCCGCAAGCTGACAGCACAGCACAGCACAGCACAGCCGCAGCGTGGCACGGCACGAGGCGCCGCTCCCGGTATCGGTCCGGAAGCTGCGCCCCGCGCCGCTGAGCTACGCCTCGAACGTCGCCGTCAGAGCCTCCGCCAGGCCCGGAACCAGATCGGCCCCGGTGAGGACCTCGTTCGGGGAGTCTTTCTCCCGCAGCCGCAGCGCCGACTCACGCGCACCGTCCCGCAGCACGGCCACAGTCATCCGGACCTCCTGCCGGTCCGGATGACGGGCGACCCATTTGGCCAGCGCCGCCTCGTCGAGGCCGTCGGGAACCGAGCTCTCCGCGGACGGCGGCAGCATCAGCCGCTCGACCGTCAGCGCACAGCCGGCCACCGCGTCGGGCCAGGCGATCGTGCCGAGAAACTCGTCCAGCGCGGTGCCGGCCGGGATCTCGTCCTGCTCGACCGGGGTGAGCGGCGCGGCCGCGTCACCCCCGTCAAGACCGAGCTGGGCGGCGAGCCCCGGCTCCTGGGTGCGCAGTTTGGCGGTGTCGACGAGCGCGAAGAGCCGTGCGGGCTGGTCCCAGCCGAGCCCGGAGGCGTACTCGTCGATCTCGAGCACGGCGCGGGTGAGTGGGCTCGCGGCCATCGGGGGGCCGGAGGAAGAAACGTTGGACATGGGCAATATCCTGCCTCCTTCCGGGCCCGGGACGGGAACTAGGTAAAGCCTCAGCAAGTTGGATGAGTGGGCTCTACGATCGCGGGGCCCGATTCACACGACAGCGAAGTTCGAGGTGCGCACGTTGGCTTTCCAGATGCCGGACCGCGGCGGAGGCCCGACCGGGCCACGGATGAGAGTAGGCCGGCCTTCCCGGCGTGTCCGCACCCTGCTCATGACGCTGGGCGTCCTGGCCGCGCTGGCCATGGTGTTCGTCATGTTCTCCGGGTTCTGGACCGACTGGCTCTGGTACCGCTCCGTCAACTACTCCTCCGTCTTCACCACCACTCTGTGGACCAAGATCGGCCTCTTCGCCGTCTTCGGTCTGCTGATGGCCGCTGCGGTAGGGGTGAACATCTGGCTGGCCCACCGGCTGCGCCCGCCGCTCAGCGCGATGTCGCTGGAGCAGCAGAGCCTCGACCGCTATCGCATGGGCGTCGCCCCTTACAAGAAGTGGGTGCTTCTCGCGATCACGGCGCTGGTGGGGCTGATCGCCGGCGCCTCCGCCACCAGCCAGTGGCGGACCTGGCTGATGTGGGTCAACGGTGTGTCCTTCGGACAGAAGGACCCGCAGTTCCAGATGGACGTGTCGTTCTTCGCCTTCGACCTGCCCTGGTACCGGTTCCTGCTCGGCTTCGGCTTCGCGGCCGCCGTGCTGTCGCTGATCGCCGCCGCGCTGACCCACTATCTGTACGGCGGGCTGCGTATCACGAGCCCCGGCGCCCGTGCGACCGCCGCGGCCACCGGCCACCTGTCGGTGCTGCTGGGCGTCTTCGTCTCGCTCAAGGCCGTTGCCTACTGGCTCGACCGGTACGGGCTCGCGGTGAAGTCCAGTGACTTCAAGGCGACCAGCAACTGGACGGGTCTGCGGTACGTGGACGCGAACGCGTACCTGCCGGCGAAGACGATCCTCTTCTGCATCGCGATCATCTGCGCGGTGCTGTTCTTCGCGACGCTGTGGCGCCGCACCTGGCAGCTGCCGGTGATCGGCTTCGGCCTGATGGTGCTCTCGGCCATCCTGATCGGCGGCCTCTACCCGGCGATCGTGCAGAAGTTCCAGGTCCAGCCGAACGAGCAGGCCAAGGAAGCCGAGTACATCCGGAAGAACATCGAGGCGACCCGCAAGGCGTACGGCATCGACTCCGTCAGGCCCACCGACTACTCGGGCACGGGCGAGCTCAAGGCGAGCGAGCAGCAGCGCAAGGACGCAGCCTCGGCCGCCAGCTACCGGATAAACGACCCCAACATCGTCTCGCCCACCTTCCAGCAGCTGGAGCAGGAGCGGAAGTACTACCAGTTCCCGCAGACTCTCGACGTCGACCGCTACAAGGGCCAGGACACCGTCATCGGTCTGCGTGAGCTGAATCTCGCCGGGGTCGACAAGCGCAACTGGATCAACGACCACTTCACGTACACCCACGGCTTCGGCGCGGTCGCGGCCAAGGGCACCGGCACCGCAGCGGGCACCTCCGGCGCCCCCGACTTCACGGAGTCGGGACTGCCGTCCAAGGGCAGTCTCGGGGACTACGAACAGCGGATCTATTACGGCGAGAAGACCTCCCAGTACTCGATCGTCGGCGGGCCCCAGAAGGAGCTCGACTACGAGGAGGACGGCGGCGGTCAGGTCACCACGAGCTACAAGGGCAAGGGCGGCATCGACCTCTCCGGCCCCCTCAACCGCGCCGCGTACGCGGTCGCACTCAGCGAGCCGCAGATCCTGTACTCGGGTGCCATCGGCGAGGGTTCGAAGATCCTCTACAACCGCACGCCCAAGGAGCGCGTCGAGGCGGTCGCCCCGTGGCTGACCATCGACGGTGACGCGTACCCGGCCGTGGTGGGCAAGCGCATCCAGTGGGTCGTCGACGCCTACACGACGACGAACGGCTATCCGTACGCCTCGCGTACGACGCTGGGATCCACCACCGCCGACTCGCTGACCGACCGGCAGCGTGCCGTGGTCGCCCAGCAGAACCAGGTCAACTACATCCGTAACTCGGTGAAGGCCACGGTCGATGCCTACGACGGCACCGTCACCCTGTACGAGTGGGACGACAAGGACCCGGTCCTGAAGACCTGGAAGAAGGCGTTCCCGGGCACGGTCAAGGCCAAGAGCGAGATCCCGGCCGAACTGAAGTCCCATCTGCGCTACCCGCAGGACATGTTCAAGGTGCAGCGCGAGCTGCTCAGCCTGTACCACGTCACCGAGCCCGACCAGTTCTACAACGCGAGTGACGCCTGGCAGGTGCCGCACGACCCGACCCGGCAGACGGACAACCAGGCGGTTCCGCCGTACTACCTGTCGATGAAGCTGCCGGGCCAGAGCGCGCAGCAGTTCTCGCTGACGACGACGTTCACCCCCAGTGGACGGCCCAACCTCCGTGCCTTCATGGCGGTCGACGCCGATGCGAACAGCGCCGAGTACGGCAAGATCCAGCTGATGCGGGTGACCGACGACAAGGTGGACGGCCCCGAGCAGGTCCAGAACAGGCTCAACCAGTACCGGCCGGTGGCCAACTTCGTCCGTGACCTCAAGGGCGCCGACTCGACCATCAAGTACGGCAATCTGCTGACGGTTCCGCTGGACAAGGGATTCCTGTACGTCGAACCGATCTACGCCCAGGGCCGCGGCTCGGAGTACCCGCTGCTGAGCAAGGTGGCGGTCGTCTACGGCGAGAAGATCGGCTTCGGTGACAGCCTGAGCGACGCTCTCAGCCAGGTCTTCGGCGCGGAAGGCGCGGAACCGACGCCGCCGACCACGCCACCGGGCGACGGCACCACCAAGCCCCCGCCGGCGACGGGGGACGCTGCGCTCAAGGCAGCCATCGCGGACGCCCAGGAGGCGTACGACGCGGCCAAGGCGGCGCTGAACAAGCAGCCGGTGGACTGGGTCGCGTACGGCAAGGCACAGGCGGACCTGGAGGCGGCACTGCAGCGCGCGGCCGAAGCCCAGACGGCCGCGTCCGACTCCAAGCCACCGGCGGAAGGGGACTGAACAGGGGCCACCCCGCGTCGTGGTACGGTTGCATCACAACGACGCGGGGTGGAGCAGCTCGGTAGCTCGCTGGGCTCATAACCCAGAGGTCGCAGGTTCAAATCCTGTCCCCGCTACTCGAAGAAGAGGGCCCGGATCCATCAGGATCCGGGCCCTCTTCGTGCTGTCTTTCGTTGACCTTTTCGTACGGTCCGATGTCGTAGGGGTCACTTCCGTGTGGCTTGTGGGGTGAAGTGCGTGCCGGATGACGCGTGTTGAGAGCCGACGTGTTTGACTTGTCGTTCTGTGGGCATGTCGACAAAACGCTGAAGTGACCTCACTGGTCGCGGTATACCAGGTGTACGCGGGTTGCAGGTGGTGCGACGATGGAATCTATGGGGGACAGGGCAACACTGTTGGAAACAGGGCGGTTTGTGCGGCCGCATACGGAGGATGCGCCGGACGCGAGCAGTGCGGCCGGACGCATCGACAACGTTGACAGCGCGTTGGAAGGGGCCGGCGCGGCGGGCACCGATGCGGTGGAGACCGCCGGCGCCGAGGCGCGGCACCGGCGCGCAGCCGACCACGGCGACACGGCGTCGATGAGCGTGCTCGGTGCGCTGCTGCTGCGCCGCGGAGACCTTGACGGCGCCGAGCCCTATCTGCGCGGTGCCACCGCCGACGGAGACCGTGCCGCTGCGAACAACCTGGGTGTCCTCCTCCATCAGCGCGGATACGCCGACGAGGCGGCCGGATGGTGGCGCATCGCCGCCGTCGCCGGTTCCGCCGCCGCGGCGCACGCCCTGGGACGGCATTTCCGCGAGCGCGGCGACGAGCCCGGGGCCGAGTACTGGCTGCGCCAGTCGGCCGAGCAGGGCCATGCGCTGGGGGCGTACGCCCTCGCCGACCTTCTGGAGCACCGCAGCGACTCCGGCGCGGAGCGCTGGCTGCGTACCGCCGCCGAGCAGGGCCATCGCGAGGCCGAGTACCGTCTCGCCCGCACACTGGAACGCCGGGCGGCGGCCCAGGCCCGGAGCGGGGAGGGCGCAGATCGCCTGGACCTGAGCGGCCCCGCCGACCGCGCACGCCAGGCGGGCGGCGAGAGCGCCCACCGGCCCGGGCGGGCAGCGGACCGAACCGACGGCTCCAGCGGGCCGCCGGGCGCTGCACACCGGCCCCGTGGCGGCGCGGATGCCGTCGAGCCGGGCGCGGGTGGAACGGGCGCGGCCCGGCGCGTGGGCGCCGTGCGGCAGGACCGTTCTGTCGGCGCGGCCCGGCCAGGTGCCGCTGTGCCGCGTCAGGACGGCGGCGACCAGGCCCGTGCGGGCAGGGCGGCGCGATCGGGTGCGGGCGGGCGGGCGGACGCCGGGCGCGAGGCCCGCCGCGACGACACGGGCCCGGACGCTTCCGCGCGACGGGCCGGGCGGGACGGTACCGGCCCGGACGCTTCCGCCCCGCAGGCCCGTCGCGGTGCAGAGGCCGGCGGCGCGTCCGTTCACGGGGACGGTGCGGGCGAGCGTGACTCCGGTACGCCGCCGCAGGAGCAGGCCGGTGAGACCGCGGGCGCAGAGCTGTCCCTGCTCGACGAGGCCGAGCAGTGGTACCGGCAGGCCGCCGCCCGTGGCCACCGCCGTGCGGCCCTGTACCTCGGGGCCATCCTCGAGAAGCGCGGCGAACTGAAGGAGGCCGGGCGCTGGTATCTCACCGCCGCCAAGGACGGCGAGGCCCGGGCCGCCTGTGCGCTCGGTTTCCTGCTGCGCGACGCGGGTGACGAGGAGAGCGCCGCCGTGTGGTGGCTGCGCGCTGCCCAGGACGGTGACGGCAATGCCGCCAACGCGCTCGGCGCGCTGCACGCCGCACGCGGTGAGCAGCAGACCGCCGAGCGCTGGTACCGCGCCGCCATGGACGCGGGAGACGTGAACGGCGCCTACAACCTCGGGTTGCTGTGTGCCGCCCAGGACCGCACGGCTCAGGCCGAGCAGTGGTACCGCCGAGCGGCCTACGCCGGGCACCGCGAGGCTGCCAACGCGCTCGCCGTACTGCTCCTGCAGGCCGGGGACGCGACCGGGGCCGAGCCCTGGTTCTCCAAGGCCGCCGAGGCCGGCAGTGTCGACGCCGCCTTCAACCTGGGCATCCTCCACGTCGGCCGCGACGACGACCGCACCGCCCTGTCGTGGTACCGGCGGGCGGCGGCCGCCGGTCACACCGAGGCCGCGCTCCAGGTCGGCATCGCCCTGCTCAGGGACGGTGACGAGCAGGGTGCCGAGCGTCATCTGCGGTGTGCGGCGGGCGGCGGCAGCGCCGAGGCGGCGTTCCGCCTCGCCACTGTGCTCGACGCCCGTCAGCCGCCGCCCGGACCACCGGCGCTCGGCGAGTCGACGGTGGAGAAGAGCGAGTGCGAGGAGTGGTACGAGCGCGCCGCCGAGCAGGGCCACCGCCGTGCCCAGGTGCGCGTCGGGATGCTCGCCGCCGCCCGCGGTGACATGACGGAGGCCGCCCGCTGGTACCGGGAGGCCGCCGAGGCCGGCAGCCGTAACGGCGCCTTCAATCTCGGACTGCTGCTCGCCCGCGAGGGCAGTGAGCGCGAGGCCGCCCTGTGGTGGGCCCGCGCCGCCCGTGCCGGTCACGGCAGGGCAGCGCTGCGCCTCGCGCTGCTCGCGGCGCGCAGGGGGGAGCTGGCCGAGGGGCAGGGCTGGTGCACCAAGGCGGTCGAGCTGGGGCCCGCGGAGGTGGCGGAGCGGGCCGCCAGGCTGCGCGAGGCGCTGCGCCAGGAGCTGACCGCATAGCTTGTTGTACAGCTCACGCAAGAGTGATTTGCGCTGGTCGGCGGCGTCCCGTAATGTTGAGTTCACCGACGCGGGGTGGAGCAGCTCGGTAGCTCGCTGGGCTCATAACCCAGAGGTCGCAGGTTCAAATCCTGTCCCCGCTACTCACGGACCAAGGCCCGGATCCTCAAGGATCCGGGCCTTCGTCGTGCGTGCCCGGCTCCGGCCCCGGCAGTCGGGCACAGGTGAGGGCAAGGGTGCGGGGGGGCTCCCGGGACGTCAAAGCCCCCGACGCGGGGGCGTCAGGGGCTTCGCAGGCTGTGCGGTTACGCGCTCGCGCAGTTCGGGCAGGTGCCGCGGTAGGTCACCTCGACGTCCGAGATCGTGAAGCCGAAGCGCTCCGCGTCCGGGAGGTCGGCCAGCGGGTTGCCGGCCGGGTGCACGTCACGGATCGTGCCGCACCGGGCGCAGACAAGGTGCTGGTGGGGCCGGTGCGCGTTCGGGTCGTACCGCTTGGCGCGGCGGTCCGTCGACACCTCGAGCACCTCGCCGAGACTGACCAGTTCGCCCAGCGTGTTGTACACGGTCGCCCGGGAGATTTCGGGGAGTCGCTTGACAGCCCGGGCATGCACCTCGTCGGCCGTCAGATGGACATGGTCGCCGTCGAGGACCTCGGCCACGACACGCCGCTGGGCAGTCATGCGCCAGCCGCGTCCGCGGAGTCGTTCGAGAAGGTCACTCATAAGAACCAGCCTAACAGTGGTGGGAATCAGGTCCCGACCCGATGTGACTTTGGATGTCCAATTGACTTGGACAAAGTCCATTGTAGGATCCAGTACGAAGAAGGCCGAGGGGCAGGACACGCAGGAATGACGCAGGAGGCGCACGTGACGCAGGGACCGCTCACCACGGAGGCCGGAGCGCCGGTCGCCGACAACCAGAACAGCGAGGTCGCGGGCGTCGGCGGACCGGTGCTGGTCCAGGACCAGTTGCTGCTCGAGAAGCTTGCGCACTTCAACCGTGAGCGCATTCCGGAGCGGGTCGTCCATGCCCGCGGCGCCGGTGCGTACGGCACCTTCACCCTGACTCGCGACGTCTCGCAGTGGACGCGTGCCAGGTTCCTCTCCGAGGTCGGCAAGCAGACCGAGACCTTCCTGCGGTTCTCGACCGTGGCCGGAAACCTGGGCGCCGCCGACGCGGTCCGTGACCCGCGCGGCTGGGCGCTGAAGTTCTACACCGAAGAGGGCAACTACGACCTCGTCGGCAACAACACCCCGGTGTTCTTCATCAAGGACGCCATCAAGTTCCCGGACTTCATCCACACGCAGAAGCGCGACCCGTACACGGGCAGCCAGGAAGCCGACAACGTGTGGGACTTCTGGGGCCTGAGCCCAGAGAGCACCCACCAGGTGACGTGGCTGTTCGGCGACCGCGGCATCCCCGCCTCGTACCGCCACATGAACGGCTACGGCTCGCACACCTACCAGTGGAACAACGCGGCCGGTGAAGTCTTCTGGGTCAAGTACCACTTCAAGACCGACCAGGGCATCAAGAACCTGACCTCGCAGGAGGCCGCGAGGCTCGCCGGTGAGGACCCCGACTCCCACCAGCGGGACCTGCGCGAGTCCATCGAGCGCGGTGACTTCCCGACCTGGACCGTGCAGGTGCAGATCATGCCCGCGGCCGAGGCGGCGAACTACCGCTTCAACCCGTTCGACCTGACCAAGGTCTGGCCGCACGAGGACTACCCGCCGATCGAGATCGGCAGGCTGGAGCTCAACCGCAACCCGGAGAACATCTTCGCGGAGGTCGAACAGTCCGTCTTCAGCCCCGCGCACTTCGTGCCGGGCATCGGCCCGTCCCCGGACAAGATGCTCCAGGGCCGTCTGTTCGCGTACGGCGACGCGCACCGCTACCGCGTCGGGATCAACGCCGACCACCTTCCGGTGAACCGCCCGCACGCCACCGAGGCGCGCACCAACTCCCGTGACGGCTTCCTGTACGACGGCCGCCACAAGGGCGCGAAGAACTACGAGCCGAACAGCTTCGGCGGCCCGCACCAGACGGACCGTCCGCTGTGGCAGCCGATCCCGGTCTCCGGCGTCACCGGCGGCCACGCGGCCCCGGCGCACGCCGAGGACAACGACTTCGTCCAGGCCGGCGACCTCTACCGTCTGATGTCCGAGGACGAGAAGAGCCGTCTGACCGAGAACCTCGCCGGCTTCATCGCCAAGGTGTCGCGCGACGACATCGCCGAGCGTGCGATCGACAACTTCCGGCAGGCGGACGGCGACTTCGGCAAGCGGCTCGACGCCGCGGTCCAGGCCCTGCGCGGCTGACGGTCACCTGACGCACAGCAGAGGGCCGGATCCCTGACGGTGGTGTGCAGGGGGCCGGCCCTCGTGCGTTCCCGTTTCAGCCGGCCAGTGTGGCGGGCCGGCGCCGGGCCGGAGCCCAGCAGCCGATGATGTCGCGTACGGAGACGACGCCGACCGGGCCGCCGTTCTCCAGCACGATCAGATGACGGAAGCCGCCGTGCGCCATGGCCTCGGCCGCCTCCTCCAGGGTCCAGGACGGCGCGGCGAAGACGACGTCGGTGGTCGTGTGGGTGCCGGCGGTCTCGTGGTCGGGGTCCTGCCCCAAGCCCACCGAATTGAGGATGTCGCGCTCGGTCAGAATGCCGAGTCCGTTGGCGTCGGTGTCGAGGACGACCGCTGCGCCGATACGGCGCGCGGCCATCAGGCGGGCAGCCTGGCGGAGTGTGTGTGCGGGTCCGATGGTGAGGACCACCGTGCTCATGGCGTCACGGACGAGCATGGACGGAGCCACCTCCTTGGTGGATCGGGTCGTTCGCGAACCGATTCACAAGTTCACAAGTGGGGGGACTCTCAGAGTCGCAGTCATGCGGGATGCCAGCAAGAGGGCGCGCGTGACCCGATGGGGCCGCGTGCGGAAGGCGCTGGTGAGCGGGCGTGCGCTGTCGCCGGTCCCAGTACTTCTGGTATTGAGCCGCCCTCCGGCGAGGTGCGGCGCTGGTTCGCATCCCGCCGGAGAGCTGCGCGGTTGCGGTGGCCCCTGGTCGTCTCTGGTCGTCCTAGGGCCTCCTCGGACGGCCCACAGACGGCCCAACCGTGAGGGCCTGCATGGTCGTCTGTGCTGGCAGAGCGCTCTCTCCCGCCGCAATCAATCTCGGATGCGGCGCCCGCGCCTGCAGGACGGGATGGCCACGCCAGACCGCTCGGGTTACCCACGTCTGCTGTCGCTGTCAGACGGTAAGAGCTGCGGGCCTGGGCAGGGATCCGGGCTCCCGTACTGCACGTCCGAATCACCTCCATCAGACATGCTGCTGTCGCAGGCCGAGACGGCGCACTGAAAGGCCGGAGCATCGTCAGTGCCAGCCGTTACCGTGGGTGTGTGATGGTGCCACGGCGGGTGTTCTTCAGTCATACTTCCGAGTTGAGCCGGTTTCCGGAGGGGCGGTCGTTCGTGGCGGCGGCGGAGTCGGCCGTGAAACGCGCCGGGGATGCGCCGGTGGACATGGCGTACTTCACTGCCCGGGACAGCAAGCCCGCCACCTACTGCCGTGAGCAGGTGCGTCGGTGCCAGGTCTATGTGGGCATCATCGGCTTCCGCTACGGCTCACCGGTACGCGACGAGCCAGAAGTGTCCTACACCGAGCTGGAGTTCGCCGAGGCAACCGATGCGGGCCTGGAACGACTGGTGTTCCTGCTGGACGACAAGGCAACGGGGTTACCGCTGCCACGTTCGGCGCTGTTCGACACCGCATACGGGGATCGTCAGGATGCCTTCCGGTGTCGACTGCGGGAGAGCGGGCTGACGGTGCAGAAGGTGGGCAACCCTGACGAGCTGGAGCTCCTTCTGCTCCAAGCGCTGCAGACCAGTGCTCTCGATCGGGAAGCCGATGCCCCAGCGGCGGGGACCACTTATGGTGACCTACCGGGTTTGCCGGTGGTGGTGGGCCGTGAGGGTGAGGTGGCGCGGGTGGTGGAGGGGCTGGCTGCCCTCCCGCCGGTGTCGGTGCCTGTGCTGGGGGCGCCGGGGATCGGCAAGAGCACTGTGTGCGTGGCCGCCCTGCATGATGCCCAGGTTATCGCCCGGTTCGGACACCGGCGGTGGTTCGTGCGCTGCGACGGCGCGGAGGACGCCGACTCACTCCTTGCGGCGGTCGCCGCGGAGCTGGACGTCACTGTGGACGGGTCCGGTTCGCTGACAGCGGCGGTGTGCGCTGCGCTCGACGGTTCCCCGGCGGTGCTGGCGCTGGACAACCTGGAGACGCCGTGGACGGCGGACCCGCTGGGAACCGAGGAGCTGCTGTGTCGGCTGGCCGCACGGCCGGGCACCGCCTTGGTCGCCACTATCCGTGGCACCGCCCGCCCCGGGCGCCTGGCGTGGGGGGAGTCGGTGGCCGTGGCGCCGCTGCCGCTGTCCCAGGCCCGCCAGGTGTTCCTCAACATCGCCGGGGCCGCGTTCGCCACCGACTCCGACCTGGACGATCTGCTCGGCGCGCTGGACGGGGTTGCACTGGCGGTGGAGTTGCTGGCCCACGCTGCCCAGGGCCAGCCCGACCTGGCGGACTTGGCCCGCCGCTGGCAGCACGAGCGCACCGCCCTGCTGCAACGCCACGGCGGCGGCCGCCGCGAGCTGAGCGTCCCGGTCTCGGTCGAACTCTCGCTCGCTGGCCCGCCGATGACCCCCGAGGCGCTGCGGCTGCTCACCGTCCTCGGCCGACTACCCGACGGTATCGCGCACCTGGACCTGGATGCCCTGCTGCCAGATGCCGGGCCGCGGGCGGCTGCGGTGCTGCGGCAGACCGGGCTGGCGTATGACCAGACCGGCCGGCTGCGCACCCTGGCCCCTATCCGCGAGCACATCGCCACCACCCGCTCTCCCCACGACGCCGACCGGGACCGCACTCTCGCCTTTTACTGCCGTCTCGCCAGCCGGGAGGGGGAGAAGGTCGGCACGAGCACTGGGGCGCGCGCGGTGGAGCAGCTGCTGCCCGAGACCGGCAACATCCTGCGCATGCTCGAGACCGCCGTCGAACGCGGGCAGACCGATACCCTCACCCGCGCTGTCCTCGGGCTGCTGGAGTACATGAGGTTCACCGGCGCCCTCACCCCCGCCCTCCTCCATCCCACCACTACCGCCATCGACACCCACGGCACGCCCCTGCAGCGGGCAAGCCTGCACCGCAGGCTCGGCGAGCTTGCCCGCTCCCGCGACGACAACGACGCCGCCGAGCGGCATTACCGCCACGCCCTCGACCTCTACGAGCAGAGCGGGCGCCTCCTCGGCCAGGCCAATGCCACCCTCGGCCTGGGCGACCTCGCGCGCGCTCGCTCCGATTACGACGCCGCCGAGCGGCATTACCGCCACGCCTTCGACCTCTACGAGCAGACCGGGAGCCTCCTCGGGCAGGCCAACACCACCCTCGGCCTGGGTCACCTCGCGCGCGCTCGCTCCGATTACGACGCCGCCGAGCGGCATTACCGCCACGCCTTCGACCTCTACGAGCAGACCGGCAGCTCGCAGGTGATCATCGGCTTCAGCCGTACCGAGGCGAATACCACCCTCGGCCAGGCCAATGCCACCCTCGGCCTGGGCGACCTCGCCTGTGCTCGTGACGATTACGACGCCGCCGAGCGGCATTACCGCCACGCCCTCGACCTCTACGAGCAGACCGGCAGCCTCCTCGGGCAGGCCAACACCACACTCGGCCTGGGTCACCTCGCGCGCGCTCGTGACGATTACGACGCCGCCGAGCGGCATTACCGCCACGCCCTCGACCTCTACGAGCAGATCGGCAGCCTCCTCGGGCAGGCCAACACCACCAACGGCCTGGGTCACCTCGCCCGCGCCCGCTCTGACTACGACACCGCCGAGCAGCACAATAGTCAGGACGAACGGGTCATGGCTGATTTGAGTTCGATGAGCCCAAAAGACCGCGCACGGTATTTGCTGCAGCTGAGGCTGAACGAAGAGGACGAGATGGGCGTACTCCTGACACAGCTTCAGGCGCTACGCCATCAGACGGCTATGTCGATTATCGACAACATTCGTTGACCAGCGCCTCTTGGTTCAAAAGCTTCCCGGGCGTTACATGTTGCCAGAGGTCTGCTGTGCGGCTTTCGCCGGTGTCCTGCCTGGTTTGGGGTCGTGCCTGCTCAGGGAGCCGTCCGTTCCCCGCCCCCGGCCTGGTTCTTTCGCCCCCTTCTGGGCGCGGGCGGGAGACGACGTGCGGCCCTGGTGGCGTGCGGTTGCCCTCGACGTCGGTCGTTGCTGGTCGGCGTCGGCCAGCCGCAGACGGCCCACGGGCGACACCTTGCTCCCCACACCGGTGGAGCCACGAACTACTGTCAAAGCCGCCACCGCGACTACCTGCCAATTGCGGACTGATCTTCTGACGGCTGAGTGTCCCCCGGCACAGGTGGGGACACTCGGCTGTCACCCGCTCGCTGCGTACGTGACCTCGACGTCTTGATCCGCAGGATCGGGCAGCCCACCATGGGCAGTGCCGACGGCCTCCAACTTCGATCGCTCACGTTGGTGATTGCACGTCTGTGTGCAGTCGTTGCCGTCACGGTTGGTGTCAATCGTGAACATCACATGCGGGCAAATGGTCCGGCCCACAGTGGGTTTCGCCAGTTGGTTGCCTGGTCGGGTGCCGCGTTTCGGACGCCTGACCCTGCCTCGGTTACAGGTACGGGCGGGTGATTCAGCTCGATCGCGTGACCGGCCGGGTCCTTGAGAACACCGTGTTGGGCCAGTCGGTGTCAGGTATTGCGTCGTCGAGCGCCTCACTGATCGTGCGCTCTTCGTACCTGAAGTGGGACTCCATGATCGCTGCCAATCCGTCAAGCTCACGCCCGATCGCCTCCAGGGCGAGGCCACGCGATTCGGCAGCCCTGTCAGCGAGTTCGCGCACCTGAGACAGGATCGAGGTGATCATTCCATGGTCCTCGACAAGATTCGCGACCGTTGGAGCGAGATCCGGGCGTTCCCGAAGCAACTGCGAGAACATCCCGTCGTCCTCGCCCTGATGGTGTGAAGTCAACGCGGCACAGAACGCCAGGCAATGGGTGAGCAGTACGTTGTCGCTCAAGCGGCGGTGTCCGAGACTTGACCTGATCTCGCCGATCTGGCGAAGCAGTTCTTGATGCGTTTGCGCGAGCTGCTGGCTCAAGGCGGCTGCACGGTCGCCGTTATGGGAAGCCACGAGGGGCGGCCCTTTCGGTTTCGCACCTCCATGCCTGACGCAGTCCGTCAGCGGCACGCGATGCTGCCGCTCATCTGATCACGCGACCGGTGCAACAGCAAGCACAACTGCCCGCCATACCCAGGAACCACCACTCCGTCCGGAGGTCCCGGTCCAGCTCAGCCCTTCCCTGAAGAAGAGCTGCATCCAGCTGCGGATCGGCATCCGAGACGAGAGCCACTGGGGGCCACCAGGGGGTGTCCGACGAGTCGCTGTGGGGATCCTCAGGCGTCCTGCGGATACCAGCGCAGTTCCACCGTGTTGCCGTCCGGGTCCTGCACATAGAGGGAGACCGCGGTGCCCTGGGCGCCGAAGCGCTCGCCGGGACCGTCCAGCACCGTGAAGACTCCGGAATCGATGACCTGCTGCCAGTCGAGCGGTTCAACCACCAGACAGATGTGGTCGACGTTGGAGCCCTCCGGCCGCTCGGCGGGCGCCTGGACGAGGTCAATGATGGTGGTGGGGTTCACTCGCACGGACGGGAAGGAGACCTTCCCGGCCCGCCACTGGTCCACCCGCACCGGCCGCAGACCCAAAGGGCCGGTATAGAAGGCGAGCGAGCGCTCGATGTCGGCGACGTTCAGGACCAGGTGGTCGAAGGCGATCACGCGCATGGGTGTCTCCGCGGGGTCGGGGCGCGCGGGGGCGCCGGTGGGAGTACGACGGGTCGGCGGTTCAGGACCTAGCCGGTCCGGGACGGTAGCTGGGCGGTGGCTGGTCGCCGGCTGCCGTGGCCTGTCCGTGATTTCAGCATCGCCGAGCAGGCACCCATCGGTCCAACGCATGTTTGTCATCTGATCCATCGTGTTTCACGATGGATCAATGGATCTCCAGCAGATGCGCTACGTCCTCGCGGTGGCGGAGACCGCGAGCTTCACCCGCGCCGCCGAGCGGTGCCATGTCGTCCAGTCCGCGCTCAGCCATCAAGTGGCCCGGCTGGAGAAGGAACTGGGCGCCCGGCTGTTCGAGCGGACCAGCCGCCGGGTGCGGCTTACCACCGCCGGAGAGGCGTTCCTGCCCGCCGCCCGCCAGGCCCTGGAAGCGGCCGAGCGGGCCCGGGCGGAGGTGGCGGCGGCCACCGGCGAGGTACGGGGCAAACTGACCGTCGGATCGATCCCCACCGTTGCAGCCGTCGATCTCCCGGCGGTGCTGCGGGACTACCGCCTGCGCTACCCCCAGGTACGGATCAGTCTGCGGGCGGGTTCCAGCGAGCGGCTCGTCGAGCAGGTGCGCGACGGCGGACTGGACGCGGCATTCCTCGGCGTCCAGCCCGGATTCCGGCCGCAGGGCGTCCGTGACAAGGAAATCGCCCACGGGCAGCACGTCGCGGTGGTCGCCCCGGACCACCCACTGGCCACGGAGCAAGAGGTTGACCTTCACCTCCTCGCCGAAGAGGTGTTCGTGGACTTCGCCGACGGCAGCGCCGCCCGCGCTCAGTCGGACCTGGCGTTCACTGCGGCCGGCCTGCGGCGCGAGGTCGCCTTCGAGGTGTCCGGCGTCGAGCTCATGGTCCGGATGGTCCGCCATGGACTGGGCATCGCCCTGCTGCCCGCGACGTTCACCACCGAACTGCATGGACTGCGGTGTGTGCCGATCACCAACGGCCCGATGCGGGTCGAGCGCCTCATCTGGAGCCGGTTCACCCCCTCACCCGCAGCTTCCGCCTTCCTCTCCCTGCTGGGGGTCTGCATGCCGGCCCCAACCGCATGACCGCTGACCGGAGCAACCGGCTCGGCAGGCCCGACGGGGCCGGCCGGCTTTGATCTGCATGGGCTGCGGGAGTTCGCCGCCGATGGAACGTTCACCCCTCCCGAGGGCGTCTTATCGGTCTTCGTCCAGGCCTGGGGAGGCCGCGGAGGCTTCGCCTGGTGCCTGGTGCCTGGTGCCTGGTGCCGGTCACGCCCGGGGACGCTTACGACGTCGACGTGAACCCGGGCGGCACCGGTGGATTCGGCGGGCGCGGCGGACGCGGGAGGCGGTGAACCGCGCGTTCCAGGACGGCCCGAAGACCGATGACGGCCCCATGGCGGCCCAGGGGGGCCTGGGCTAGGGGAAACGCGCAGGTCACGCCCCAAGCGGCGTCAGTACTTCTGGTTGAGGTAGCCGAGCAGCTCCTCGTGGAGCCGCCCGTTCGACGCCGCGGCGTTGCCGCTGTGCGGCCCCGGCCGGCCGTCGAGACCGGTGAAGGTACCGCCCGCCTCCTGGACGACGACGGCGGTGGCCGCCATGTCCCACAGCGACAGCTCAGGCTCCGCGCAGATGTCCACCGACCCCTCGGCGACCATCATGTACGGCCAGAAGTCGCCGTACCCGCGGGTGCGCCAGCAGGCGCGGGTCAGGTCGAGGAACCCGTCCAGCCGTCCCTGCGCCTCCCACCCGCTCAGCGAGGAGTACGCGAACGAGGCGTCCTGTATGCGCTCGACCTCCGATACCCGCAGCCGGGTCGCGGAGGAGAGGCTGCGGCCCGTGTACGCACCGGCGCCCTTGGCCGCCCACCAGCGCCGGCCGAGCGCCGGGGCCGACACCACGCCGACCACCGGCTGATACCCCGGTGCGCCGTCGGCGCCCGCCTCCATCAGGGAGATCAGCGTCGCCCAGACCGGCACACCGCGCACATAGTTCTTGGTGCCGTCGATCGGGTCGATGACCCAGCGGCGCGGGCCGGTGCCCTCGATGCCGTACTCCTCGCCGAGGATCGCGTCGCGCGGCCGTGCCCGCTGAAGATGCCCGCGGATCAGCTCCTCGGCCGCCTTGTCCGCCTCGCTCACCGGCGTCATGTCCGGCTTGGTCTCGACCTTGAGGTCAAGAGCCTTGAACCGTTCCATCGTGACGGCGTCGGCGGCGTCCGCGAGCACGTGGGCGAGACGCAGATCATCGTGGTAATCGGGCATGGTCGCCACTCTAGCGGTGCACACCGCTGCCTTCCCGGGCGCCGGTGGACCGCCTGTGCGACCCGCCCCGGGGCCCTTGGCAGTCACGCCTATTGACAGTGGAAGGACACGAGTCAACGCTGTGCCCAGAGTCCGGCCCGCCCTTCCAGAAGGAGCCGCGCCGGAGCCGCTCGGCCGGGGAGGCGACGATGCCTGCAGCCCGAGAGTTACTGCTGAACGCCGCGCTTGCGGCACTCGAGGACCTGCCCTGGTCCGCAGTGCGGATGGTCGATGTCGCCTCCGCCGCGGGCCTCTCGCGTCAGACCCTCTACAACGAGTTCGGCAGCAAGGACGGCCTCGCCCGGGCTCTTGTGCGACGGGAGGCCGACCGTTATCTGCACGGCGTGGAACGGGTGCTGGCGCAACCCACCGAACCCGCCGACCGTCTGGTGTCGGTCGCCCGGTGGACCGTCGGCGAAGCCCGGGACAGACCGCTGCTGCGTGCCCTGATCACCGGCTGCTGGGGGGAGCGGATGCCGCAGCCCAGGCCGGCGAGGCGCGGCGCCGTGCTCGCCGGGGTGCCTGCCCAGCGCCGGGCCGATGCGGGGCTGCCGGCCCCGCACGAACTGGTGGCCGCCGTACGGGACCGGTCGCTCGCCGCCCTCGGCGCCGGGCGCCAGGACGGGCGGCCGGAGCTGGCCCAGCGCTGCGAGCTGGTGGTGCGTCTCGCGCTGTCGTATGTCGTCGCACCGGTCGGCGACGGTGTCGGCCGGCCCGTACGCACGGCCCTGGCCGGTATCGACCAGCTCGTACGCGGAGCCGTGGGGGTGCCGTCAGTGCGATGAGCCCGAGAGCTGCAGGCCGATGACGCCGACGATCACCAAGGTGATCGACACGATCTTGAGGGTGGAGACCACGTCGTCGAGGAAGACCATTCCGTAGATCGCGGTGCCCGCCGCGCCGATGCCCGTCCACACCGCGTACGCGGGCCCCACGTCGAGCCGCTTGAGTGCGAGCGTGAGCAGTCCGAAGCTGCCGAGTGCGAACGCGCAGAACGCGATCGTCGGCCAGAGCCTGGTGAAGCCGTGCGACAGCTTCAGACAGACGGCGAAGCCCGTTTCCAGGAATCCGGCGACCACGACCAGCAGCCACGCCATCGTCTCTGCCTCCCGATTCGATCGGTGACTGCTTCGTCTGACTTGGTGCGATTATGCCCTTACCAGTAGGTGCGGTCCCCAAACGTGCGGCTCAGTCGCCCTCGCGTCGCTCCCGGGTGGCCAGCAGCCGCCGCAGCGAGAACAGCCGTGCCGGATCCGCGTGGCCCTCGGCCACCCACTCGTCCAGCGCGCAGTCCTTCTCGTCGTGCGAACAGGACCGCGGACACCCCTCCGTGCCGGGCACCAGATCAGGGAAGGCGTGGATGACCCGGGACGGGTCGACATGGTGCAGCCCGAAGGAGCGCACGCCCGGAGTGTCGATCACCCAGCCGCCCTGCTTGTCCGCGAGCGGCAGAGCGAGCGCCGATGTCGTGGTGTGGCGGCCCCGGCCGGTGACCGCGTTGACATGGCCGGTCGAGCGCCGCTTCTCCTGCGGCACCAGCGCGTTGACCAGAGTCGTCTTGCCGACGCCGGAGTGACCGACGAATGCGGTCGTCCGTCCCACCAGATACTCGCGGACGCGGTCTGCGGCCAGTCCGTCCACGAACTCCTCGCGTGTGGTGACCACATGGGGCACACCGAGCGCCCCGTACATCTCCAGCAGTTCGTCCGGCGCCGCCAGGTCCGACTTCGTCAGCACCAGCAGCGGCTCGAGCCCGCCGTCGTACGCCG
Organism: Streptomyces sp. NPDC006208; assembly: GCF_040613775.1. Lineage (NCBI taxonomy): Bacteria > Bacillati > Actinomycetota > Actinomycetes > Kitasatosporales > Streptomycetaceae > Streptomyces > Streptomyces sp. NPDC006208. Next base: position 96,630 of record NZ_JBEXSW010000017.1, read on the forward strand.
CCACCAGGCAGCGGTCGATCAGACGCGGGCGCGGCTCGGGATCGGCGAGCGCGGTGACGATCGCCAGCTGGTCGGCATTGGCGACGACCACACGCTCGAACGGATCGTCGTCGTCGGCGGTACGCCGCAGCACCGAACGGCGCTCCCCGATCCGCACGATGCGGGCGAGGGTGTCCTTGGCACCGGTGAGATCGCCGACGATGTCGACCCGGTCGCCCACCACCGCGGCCTTGCGGCCCAGCTCGCGGGCCTTCATCGCCATCACGACACGATCCTCGACGAGGCAGGTCAGCCGGCCCCGGTCGACGGTGAGGACCATGCCCTCGGCCGCGTCCTCGTGCTTGGGGCGGATACTGGTGCGGGGCCGGTTGCCCTTGCGGTTGGGGCGGGACCGGATGTCGTCCTCGTCGGTGTGCTTGCCGTAACGGCGCATGTCTCAGGCCCCGAGCATTCCGGTCCACATCTGCGGGAAGTCCGGCAGCGTCTTTGCGGTGGTCGCCACGTTCTCGATCTGCACGCCGTCGACCGCCAGGCCGATGATCGAGCCTGCCGTCGCCATCCGGTGATCGTCGTAGGTGTGGAAGACGCCGCCGTGCAGCGGGCGCGGGCGGATGTGGAGACCGTCCTCGGTCTCGGTGACGTCGCCGCCGAGTTCGTTGATCTCCTTGGTGAGTGCCGCCAGGCGGTCCGTCTCGTGCAGCCGCAGATGCGCCACACCGCGCAGCGTGGACGGGGAGTCGGCGAGAGCCGCGACCGCCGCGATACCGGGAGTCAGCTCCCCGACCTCCGCGAGGTCGACATCGATGCCGTGGATACGGCCGCTGCCGGTGAAGACCAGAGCCGTGCCGTCCGGGGTCGTCCTCAACTCGCAGGAGCCACCCATTTCGGTGAAGATCCGGCGCAGCGCGTCACCGGGTTGGGTGGTGCGCTCGGGCCAGTCCGGGATGGTGACCCGCCCGCCGGTGACCAGCGCCGCCGCCAGGAACGGCTGCGCGTTGGACAGATCGGGCTCGACGGTGAGGTCCCGGCCGAGCAGCGCGCTCGGGGAGACCCGCCAGACGTTCGGCTCGCCGCCGGTCTCGGGCTCGTCGACCTGGGCACCGACCGTGCGCAGCATGTCGACGGTCATCCGGATGTGCGGCATGGACGGCAGCCTGCCGCCGACATGCCGTACCTCCACGCCCTGGTTGAAGCGCGGCGCGGACAGCAGCAGCGCGGAGACGAACTGCGAGGACGAGGAGGCGTCGATCTCGACCGGACCGCCGTCCAGCGCCCCGCCGCCGTGCACGGTCATGGGAAGTGCGCCGCGTCCGTCGTCGTCGATACGGGCGCCGAGCACCCGCAGGGCGTCGATCACGCCGTTGAGCGGGCGCTCGTGGGAACGGGGATCGCCGTCGAAGTGGACCGGACCGTCGGCGAGGGCGGCGACGGGAGGAAGGAAGCGCATGACCGTGCCGGCGTTGCCGACATCGACGGTCGCCGGGCCGTGCAGCCCGGTGGGGAAGATCCGCCAGGCCTCACCGGCGCCGCCGGTGGTGCTGGACGAGACGGTCTCCTCGATACCGACGCCCAGCGTGCGCAGCGCGGAGGCCATCAGCAGGGTGTCGCGGGAACGCAGCGGGCGGCGCAGCCAGCCGGGCTCGGCGGCCAGCGCGGCCAGCACCAGGGCCCGATTGGTGACCGACTTGGAACCGGGCACGGTGACCGTCGCTGCGACGGCCCCGGTCGCGAGCGGGGCGGGCCAGAGGGCGGGTTGCACGGAGCTTTCGGTCATGGGCCTCACTTTAGTGGCTCGGCGCCGGGCCCGATCTTGATCAAATGCGCTCGAACGGGGCGAATGTGCAGCGAAGGGGCGAGGAGCGGGGCCGCGGGATCCGGTCGAGGCTCACAGTCCGAGCAGCCAGCGGCCGCCGCCTGTCAGCGAAGTGATCGACACGGCGTGGAAGAGGAACAGCCACATCGCGGGCGGCACATTGGTCAGCCGGGCGAGCTGGTCGGCGTCCGAGTCCGGGGCGCCGCCGTGCCGCCGCTTGGACTGGAGCTCGAATGCCGGACGTAGACCGCCGAGCAGCAGGAACCAGACCGCCGCGTACGCGAAGGCGGACTGGACGACGGGCTCGGTCAGCCAGGACACGAGCACGAAGGCGGCGCCCGTGACGATCACCGTGAACATGCCGTAGACATTTCGGATCATGACCAGCATCGCCAGCAGCAGCGCGGTCGCCAGCCACAGCAGCAGCGTGATGTGGTGCGCGGCGAGCAGCCAGGCCCCGCCGAGGCCGAGCAGCGGCGGCGCCGTGTAGCCGGCGGCCGCCGTAAGGATCATCCCCAGCCCTGTCGGCTTGCCGCGGCTGACCGTCAGGCCGCTGGTGTCCGAGTGCAGCCGGATGCTCTGCAGACGGCGGCCGGTGACCAGCGCGATCAGGCCGTGACCGCCCTCGTGGGCGATGGTGATCGCGTTGCGCGAGACACGCCAGGCGGCCTGGGGTATGACGGCAGCCAGCGCCGCCACGCCCGTGGCGATGACGAGCCACTGGTCGGGGGCGGGCTGGCTGCCGAAGACGCGGTCCCACAGGTCGGTGAGCGAGGTCACGCCGAGGTGCACGCCGGAGGCCAGGTCGGAGATCGTGCCGGGATGAGTGGTGTCCATGTCTCGGGCGGGCTCCTCGGGATGGTGGTCGGGCGGCGTGCGCGAGTGGCAGTGTGGCACTTATGTGCGGACGGTATGCAGCGAGTCGTAGGCCCGAGGATCTCGTGGGGCTGTTCGAGGTCGAGAAGTGGGAGCCGCAGGAGACGCTGGCGCCCGACTGGAACGTGGCCCCCACCAAAGAGGTCCACGCGATTCTCGAGCGCCCTCTCAAGGACGCGGACGACCGGCGTCCGGTTCGACAGCTGCGAACGCTGAAGTGGGGGCTCGTACCGTCGTGGGCGAAGTCCCCCGAGGGCGGGGCGCGGATGATCAACGCGCGGGCGGAAACACTGCACGAAAAGCCGTCGTTCCGCAAGCCGTTCGTCTCCCGCCGCTGCATCCTGCCGGCGGACGGCTATTACGAGTGGGTGACGGGTGTCGAGGAGCGTGAACTCGAGGTCGAGGGCAAGAAGAAGCGGCCCCGCAAGCAGCCGTACTTCGTGACGCCGTCGGACGGGTCGGTGTTCGCGATGGCGGGCCTGTACGAGTTCTGGCGTGACCGCACGCTGCCGGAGGGGCATCCGCAGGCATGGTGGGTGACCTGCTCGGTGATCACGACCGAGGCGGAGTCGGGACCGCTGGGGGTGGCCCCCGCCGATGGCCCGAGTTCGCTGGCGGACATCCACCCCCGGATGCCGCTGATGCTCACGCCGGACCGCTGGGACGCGTGGCTGGACCCCGCCCGCACGGACCCGGAGGAGCTGCGGAGCATGCTCGAGCCGCCGGAGGGCGGGCTGATGCGGGCGTACCCGGTGACGACAGCGGTGAGCAACGTCCGCAACAACGGACCGGAGCTGCTCGAGGAACTGGCGGCCCCGGAGGTGCCCACGCTGTTCTGACGTGCCCCGGCGGTGTGGAGCCACGCGCCGCGTCGCCCGATGCGCGAGCATGGGGGGCGTGAGCCGGGCAGAGATCGTGGAGACCGAGGCCGGGGACGCGCGTGTCACCTGGTGGGCGGCGAGGAACGCGCGGGGCGTGTTGGCCCTCGGACACGGCGCAGGGGGCGGGACCGAGGCGCGCGACCTGCGTGCCCTCGCCGGCGTTCTGCCCTCCCACGGCGTCACCGTCGCGCTCGTGGAGCAGCCCTGGCGGGTCGCAGGGAAGAAGGTCGCCCCCGCGCCCAGGACACTGGACACCGGATGGCGCGGCGTATGGCCCGCCCTCGCCGGGGCGGGGCTGCCCATCGCCTCCGGCGGGCGCAGTGCCGGGGCGCGCGTCGCGTGCCGGACCGCCGCCGAACTCGGTGCCGTGGGCGTGCTCGCGCTGAGCTTCCCGCTGCATCCGCCCGGCCGCCCCGAGCGGTCGCGCGCCCAGGAACTCCTCGGTGCGGGCGTGCCCGCCCTCGTCGTGCAGGGCGGCAACGACCCCTTCGGCCGCCCCGACGAGTTCCCGGACGGCGCCTACGAGCTCGTGGAGGTCCCGCACGCGGATCACGGGTTCGCCGTGCCGAAACGGGCCGGGGTCGGCGAGGCGGAGACCCTGAAGGTGATCACGGACGCCGTGACCGCCTTCACCCGGCGCCTGTGGGAATGATGTGCGTGCGGACGCTGTTGTGGCGGATGTCGGAACGTCAGCAATGAAGCATGGAGTAGGGAGTCCGCCACATGGGTACGACCTTCTGCCCGACAGCCGAGCGCGCCACCGGGCTCGAGTGGACGGTGCTTTCCGCGGGCAAGGCCGAACCGGCTCGGACGGCGGGCAGCGCTGATCGGCAGGCCCCCTCGCAGCATGGTCGACTATTCTCCGATTCGAGCGGGTCCGCACTCGGTCTCGCCACAGCGTTGGAGGAGGTGGGTCCGGTCACTGGGACCGACGCAGGGGCCGACGACGGCCAGGCGGAGCTGTCCGAGGAGACGGCCGCCGAGCGCAATGCCCGTTTCGAGCGGGATGCCCTCGGCTTCCTCGACCAGATGTACTCGGCCGCTCTGCGCATGACACGTAATCCCGCCGACGCCGAGGATCTCGTGCAGGAGACGTACGCCAAGGCGTACGGATCGTTCCACCAGTTCCGCGAGGGCACGAACCTCAAGGCGTGGCTGTACCGGATTCTCACGAACACCTTCATCAACTCCTACCGCAAGAAGCAGCGTGAGCCCCAGCGCAGTGCGGCGGAGGAGATCGAGGACTGGCAGCTCGCCCGCGCCGAGTCGCACATGTCGACCGGGCTGCGATCCGCCGAGTCGCAGGCCCTCGACCATCTGCCGGACTCGGACGTGAAGGCGGCGCTGCAGGCGATCCCCGAGGAGTTCCGGATCGCGGTCTATCTGGCGGACGTAGAGGGCTTTGCGTACAAGGAGATCGCGGACATCATGGGGACACCCATCGGTACGGTGATGTCCCGCCTGCACCGGGGCCGCCGCCAGTTGCGCGGCATGCTCGAGGACTACGCCCGCGAGCGCGGGCTCGTCCCGGCCGGTGCGGGGGAGTCGAACGACGCGAAAGGCTCGGGCTCATGAGCTGCGGAGAGCCGCATGAGACGGACTGCTCAGAGGTCCTGGACCATCTCTACGAGTTCCTCGACCGCGAGATGCCCGACAGTGACTGCACGAAGTTCGAGGTGCACTTCGAGGAGTGCTCCCCGTGCCTGGAGAAGTACGGTCTCGAGCAGGCCGTGAAGAAGCTGGTCAAGCGCTGCTGCGGCCATGACGACGTGCCGAGCGATCTGCGGGCCAAGGTCATGGGGCGTATCGATCTGATCCGTTCGGGCGAGGCCGTTCCCGACCAGGACGTGGCGACGGCCCAGGACTAGGACGGCCCAGGAGCAGGAGCGTCTCCGAGGAGCGCCTCCTCTTTACGCACCTGAACGCCTTGCGTGCACACAGGGTGCGCCGCGTACGTCGCGGCGCACCCTGTGCGCATGTCACTCGTACGTGCGAATGGGCGGTGAAGCGCCCCCCATCCCCCCTCAACTCGCTAGCGTTGGCGCTCCATTTGAGGAGGGTGCGGGGCAGTGACGGCCTTACCCACGGCAGCTCGCGCGTACATTCTGGGCGCCGTCCTGTGCGCCGCGGCATGCGCCGCCCCGGTCCTGCGGACGTCCGGGGCGGCGGTGCCATGGAGCGCCGTGCTGCTGCTCGCCGGGCTGTACGCCATCTGCGAGCTCCCGGCGCGCTGCCGCATTCTCGGCGACATGGTGCCGGTGAGCGCCGGACTGTTCTTCCCCGTACTGCTCGCCGCCGCCTTTCTGCTGCCTCCCGCCGCGGCCGCGCTCGTACCCGTACCCGGAGCACTGCTGGCGCGGGTCGACCGGCCCCCGGCCACGGCGCGGCGGATCTGGCGGACGGCCGAGCAGGCGCTCGCGACCTGGGCGGCCGGACAGGCCTATGCGCTGCTCGGTGGCGAGCCGACGCTGCGCGCGCCGGACTTTCCCCGGGTGCTCCTGCCGGCAGCCGCCGCAGCGCTCGCGTTCTGGCTGGTGCTGACTGTGCTCGACGGCGGGATCCGGGCCGCGGCGACCGGGGTACTCCCCCTGGCGTCGGCGGGGTCGGCCCCACCCACGCCCAAGGGGCTGTGGGGGAGGGCGCCGCTCGGCAGCGCCCGGCGCGCCCAGCTGCCCGCGTCACCGGTGCCCCATCTCGTGCACGGGCTCGTCGGGCTGATGATGGCCGTGCTGTGGAGCAGTCCGTACGGGCCGCTGTCCGCGCTGTTCGTGCTGCTGCCGATGTACATCTCCTGCTGGATCTTCGCCCAGTACCACCGTGAGCGCGCGGCCCACCAGGCGACGATCCGGGCCCTGGTGCAGGCCGTCGACATCAAGGACCGGTACACCCGTGGGCACAGCGAGCGCGTGGGACGGGCCTCGGCGCTGATCGCGCGTGAACTGAGCATGGAGGAAGACCGGCTGGAGGTGCTCAGGTTCGCCGGGATCCTGCACGACGTGGGCAAGCTCGGGGTGCCGACACGGGTGCTGCGCAAGGACGGGCCGCTCACTCCCGAAGAGCGGCGGGTGATCGAGCTGCACCCCGAGTACGGGCACGAGATGGTGCGCGGCATCGGATTCCTCGGCGAGGCACGGGCGGCGATCCTGCACCACCACGAGCGGATGGACGGCAGCGGCTACCCGTACGGGCTCGTGGGCACCCAGATCCCCGAGTTCGCGCGCGTGGTCGCGGTGGCCGACGCGTTCGACGCGATGACCTCGACCCGGTCCTACAGCAGGGCGAGGCCCGTGCCGGTGGCGCTGGCCGAACTGGAGCGGTGCGCCGGAACCCAGTTCGATCCGCGGATGGTGCGGGCACTGGTGCGGGCGCTCGACCGGCACGGCTGGGAGACATCGGTCACCGCGGACGAGTCGGCAGGGCTCGTGCCGCCGCGCCCAGCGGAGACCGGCCGGCAGGACCCGGCGGCACCGCCCGGGAACGTCCCGCCGCCCCGGCAGGTGCGGGCCGGGTGAAGGCGGCGGCCGGGTGGGCGCGGTGAAGCGGGGGCATCAGCGGCACCGGAGGCGCCGGGAGAGACGGAGACCCGGGGGCCTTGTCGTCGTGGTGTACGCGGGCGCCCTCTCGCTGACCGGAGCATCGCTCGGGTGGGCGGTGTGGGCGGGCATCGAGCAGCGCGGCATCGCGCTGGCCTTCGGGTCGTTCATCGCCGTGGGGGAGCTGACGCGGTGGGGTGCCGTGCCCGGGGTGGGCGTGCCTCCCGTGCTCGGAGAGTTATGGGGGAGGGAACCCGCACCGCTCGGGTTCGCGGGCGCCCTGGCGTACGCCCTGCTCGGCGAGTGTGCGGGACGCCCCACCACGCACGGGGCACTGCAGGCCGTCGCCGTCGTGGTCGCCGGCGGGCTCGCGGGTGCCGTGCCCCATGTCGCCCGCGGCCGAGGGCCCGCGCTCGATCATGTGGTGCGCCGGGTGCTGACCGTCGGATTCGCCGCCGTTTGCTTCCAACCACTCTACATCTCCGGGGAGTTGGACCGCCGCCTCGGCCAGGGGGCGTACTACGCCCTGTTCCTGCTGCTCGTGCTCCTGCTCACCGCGCTGTGCGACGCCGTACTCGCCTCCGCCCTGCTGCGGGCGCGCACCGGGTACCCCTTCGGGCCGCTGCTGCGCGACGAGCTGCGCGCCCTGCTCGGTATCGGCTCGGCCGTCTGCGCCACCGGCGCCGTCATGGCCCTCGCGGTGGCCGTCGCCGGGCTGTGGGCGCTGCCCGTGTTCTGTGTGCCGTTGCTGCTGACGCAGCTGTCGTTCCGCAGATACGCGGCGGTCCGGACCACGTATCGCCAGACCATCACCTCTCTCGCCCGCGCGACCGAGATCGCCGGATACACCAGGCCCGGCCACGCCCGTCGCGTCGCCGCGCTCAGCACCGCCGTCGGACGCGAGATGGGCCTGTCCGGTCCTGAGCTGACCGTGCTGGAGTACGCGGCCCTGATGCACGACATCGGGCAGCTCTCGCTGGTCGACCCGGTCGCGGACGGGGCGACCGCTGCCCTCCCGGCCGCCGAGCAGCGGCGGATCGCACTGCTGGGCGGGGCCGTGGTCCGCCAGACCGGTGCTCCCGCAGCGGTCGCCGTGGTCGTGGAGCAGCAGGCCGACCCGTACCGGGAGCAGCCGTTGCCGGCGCGGATTGTCCGGGCCGTCAACGCATACGACGATCTGACCGGGGGCAGCGGAGGAAGTGCGGGCGGGGTGCTCACCGCCCTCGAGCGGCTGCGGCTCGGGACCGGGCACGACTATCAGCCGGAGGTCGTTGAATCCCTTGCCAGAGTCCTTGCCCGAGGCGGTCTGGCCCCGCTCCCACCTGGGTAACCCATGGGTAATGAGCGAGCCTGTGACCGGGCATGGTTGGATGCGAAAGAAGACACACAAGCAGGCGCACAGGCATGCGTCCGGGGGCAGTGACCCGAGCGACCGGCAGGCGGGAATCGTGAGGATCTTCGGGAAGGTACGGCATCGGCCCTCCGCCTCGTGGCGGCAGGCCACCGACCGCGCGTTCACGCTGATCGGCGACGGCCGGTACGAGGACGCTGGTGCCCTGCTGACACGGGCCGCGGACCTCGAGCCGTGGCTGTCGGAGTCCTGGTTCAATCTCGCCCTGCTGCACAAGTTCCGGCACGACTGGGAGCAGGCCCGGGCCGCCGGGCTGCGAGCCGTCGCCCTGCTCGACAAGGAGACCGGCGCCCCGGACTGGTGGAACGTGGGCATCGCCGCCACCGCCCTGCAGGACTGGCCGCTCGCCCGCCGTGCCTGGCAGGCGTACGGGCTCAAGGTCCCCGGATCCGCCGCTCCGAACGGCGAGCCCGTCGGCATGGACCTGGGCAGCGCCGCCGTCCGCCTCTCGCCCGAGGGCGAGGCGGAGGTGGTGTGGGGCCGCAGGCTCGACCCGGCCCGGATAGAGGTGCTGTCCATCCCGCTGCCGTCCTCCGGTCGGCGCTGGGGCGAGGTGGTGCTCCACGACGGTGTGCCGAACGGCGAGCGGATCACCAGCGCGGGGCCCTCGTACCCCGTCTTCGACGAGATCGAGCTGTGGGCGCCGTCGCCCGTGCCCACGTGGGTGGTCCTGCTGGAGGCCGGGACGGAGGCCGACCGGGACGCCCTGGAGCGTCTGGCCGCCGACGCCGGCTTCGCTGCCGAGGACTGGTCCTCGTCGGTGCGGCTGCTGTGCCGGGCCTGCTCCGAGAGCCGGATGCCGAGCGCCGAGGGCGAGGGGGAGCACCTCGACCCGCACGACCACAGTGAGCCCGGCCATCCCGGGCCGCTGGGCCACCGCACGGCCGGCGATCTGTGGTCGCCGGAGCGCGAGTGCGGGATCGCGGCGCCGGCGGGGCTCGTGCGGGGGCTGCTGGACGGCTGGGTGGCGGACAGCCCCGATTCCAGGGAGTGGCGGGATCTCGAGGAAGTCTGCTGACCACTGCCCGTAGGCTGTACGGACACAGGACTGACCGGTCAACGGGTCGGGCAACGGGTAGTGAGAAGGGCGTACGGCTGACATGGCGTCGCAGCAGTCGCAGCAGGAGACGGACCAGCAGATCAACGATGGTTTCGTCGTGGACACGGAGAACTGCGAGGAGCGCGAGCAGGCGTACCGCGAGCGCGGCACCGCGCGACCGATCACGGTCGTCGGCAACCCCGTCCTCCACAAGGAGTGCAAGGACGTCACCGAGTTCGACGACAAGCTCGCCGCGCTGATCGACGACATGTTCGCCAGCCAGCGCGCGGCGGAGGGCGTGGGCCTGGCCGCGAACCAGATCGGCGTGGACCTGAAGGTCTTCGTCTACGACTGCCCGGACGACGAGGGTGTCCGTCACACGGGCGTGGTGTGCAACCCGGTGCTGGAGGAGCTGGCGCCCCAGGAGCGCGTGCTCGACGACTCGAACGAGGGCTGTCTGTCCGTGCCGACGGCGTACGCGTCGCTGGCCCGTCCCGACTACGCGGTGGTGCGCGGTCAGGACGCCGAGGGCAACCCGATCAAGGTGCGCGGCACCGGGTACTTCGCCCGGTGTCTGCAGCACGAGACGGACCATCTGTACGGGTACCTGTACATCGACCGGCTCTCCAAGCGCGACCGCAAGGACGCGCTTCGGCAGATGGCCGAGGGCACCCCGCGCTACCCGGTCGTCGCCAACGACTGACCTCACCGTCACGCACCAGGGCCCCGCTCGCCACGAGCGGGGCCCTGGTGCGTGCTCGGCCCCGGGGTGTCGGCAGAGCGTCATTGGGCGGACAAATGACGTTGGGACAGAGGCTGTTGACGCGCGTCAACCGGCCCGCCACTCTCTGGCGTACACCGCTTTCACGGTATGGAGGCTCGATGTTCCGACGTACCGCACGACTCCTGCTGTCAGTTGTCATGCTCATGGCTGCAACATCGGCCGGGATCATGGCGACCGCCGGCACCGCCCAGGCCGACGGCTGCTACACCTGGTCGCGCACCCTCTCCCAGGGCGCATCCGGCGCCGACGTCACCCAGCTCCAGATCCGCGTCGCGGGCCACCCCGGCTCCGGCGCCGTCCTCGCCGTCGACGGAGACTACGGTCCGGCGACCACCGCCGCCGTCAGACGCTTCCAGTCCGCCTACGGCCTCGCCGCCGACGGTGTTGCCGGCCCCGCCACCTTCGACAGGATCTACGCACTCCAGGACAACGACTGCACGCCGATCCACTTCAGCTACGCCGAACTCAACGACTGCAACACCACTTGGGCGGGCGGTGCGGTGAGTGCGGCGACGGCCAAGTCCAATGCCCTGCGCACGATGTGGAAACTGGAAGCCCTGCGGCACGCACTGGGCGACCAGCCCATCACGGTGACCAGCGGCTTCCGCTCGCACGCCTGCAACGACGCGGTCGGCGGCGCGACGAGCAGCCGGCATCTGTACGGTGACGCGGCCGACCTCGGAGCCGGCCCGCACTCGCTGTGCAAGCTGGCCCAGCAGGCCCGCAACCACGGCTTCAACGGCATCCTGGGCCCCGGCTACCCGGGCCACAACGACCACACGCATGTCGACCACCGGGCGAGCCGTTTCTGGTCGGCGTCCAGCTGCGGCATCTGAGCCTGCGCCGGGGGCCACGGCATCGGCCGTGGCCCCCGGCATGCTCGTCCGTTCGATCAGAAGTCCTCGTCCAGATCCACTGAGCCCTCGACGGCGACCTGGTACGCCGACGGGCGGCGCTCGAAGAAGTTCGTCAGCTCCTGGACACCCTGCAGCTCCATGAAGGAGAACGGGTTCTGCGAGCCGTACACCGAGGCGAAGCCCAGCCGGGTGAGCCGCTGGTCGGCGACGCACTGGAGGTACTCACGCATCGATTCGGTGTTCATGCCCGGCAGGCCGTCACCGCACAGATCGCGGCCGAACTGGAGCTCCGCCTCGACGGCCTCCTTCAGCATGTCCTTGACCTGCTGCTCCAGTTCGTCGTCGAACAGCTCCGGCTCTTCCTTGCGGACGGTGTCCACGACTTCGAAGGCGAAGTTCATGTGCATCGTTTCATCCCGGAACACCCAGTTCGTCCCGGTTGCCAGACCGTGCAGCAGGCCCCGCGAGCGGAACCAGTACACGTACGCGAACGCGCCGTAGAAGAAGAGGCCCTCGATGCAGGCCGCGAAGCAGATCAGGTTCAGCAGGAAGCGGCGGCGGTCGGCCTTCGACTCCAGGCGGTCGATGCTCTCGACCGAGTCCATCCACTTGAAGCAGAACTCGGCCTTCTCCCGGATGGACGGGATGTTCTCGACCGCCGCGAAGGCCGCCGTGCGGTCGTCCGGGTCGGGGAGGTAGGTGTCGAGCAGCGTCAGATAGAACTGGACGTGCACGGCCTCCTCGAACAGCTGGCGCGACAGATACAGCCGCGCCTCCGGGGAGTTGATGTGCTTGTAGAGGGTGAGCACCAGGTTGTTCGCCACGATCGAGTCGCCCGTCGCGAAGAACGCGACCAGGCGGCCGATCATGTGCTGCTCGCCGGGGGAGAGCTTGGCGAGGTCGGCGACGTCGGAGTGGAGGTCGACCTCCTCCACGGTCCAGGTGTTCTTGATCGCGTCCCGGTACCGCTCGTAGAAGTCCGGGTAGCGCATCGGGCGGAGGGTGAGTTCGAAGCCCGGGTCGAGCAGGTTCTTCTCGGTCGGGGTGGTCATTACTGGCAGGCCTCGCAGGACTCAGGGTTCTCAAGGGAGCAGGCGATCGCATCGGCGTCGGGGGCCGCCTGCTGGACGGGGATGGTGGCAGGGACCGTGCCGGACGCGGCGCGCGCGATCCGGGTCGCGGGGCGTGAGCGCAGGTAGTACGTCGTCTTCAGGCCCTGCTTCCAGGCGTACGCGTACATCGAGCTGAGCTTGCCGATGGTGGGCGTCTCCAGGAACAGGTTCAGCGACTGGCTCTGGTCCAGGAACGGTGTCCGTGCCGCTGCCATGTCGATCAGGCCACGCTGCGGGATCTCCCATGCCGTGCGGTACAGGGCCCGTACCTCGGCCGGTACCCAGGTGAAGTCCTGCACCGAACCGTTGGAGTCGCGCAGGGCCTCGCGGGTCTGGGCGTCCCAGACGCCGAGCTGCTTGAGCTCCTCCACGAGGTAGGAGTTGACCTGCAGGAACTCGCCGCTGAGCGTCTCTCGCTTGAAGAGGTTGGAGACCTGCGGCTCGATGCACTCGTAGACGCCCGCGATCGAGGCGATCGTCGCGGTCGGGGCGATGGCGAGCAGGAGCGAGTTGCGCATGCCGACCGTGGCGATACGCTCCCGCAGCGCGTCCCACCGCTCAGGCCAGTTGAGCTCGACGCCGTAGTGGTCGGGGTGCAGTACGCCGCGTGCCGTACGGGTCTCGGACCACGCCGGCAGCGGGCCGTTGCGCTCGGCGAGGTCGCAGGAGGCCTCGTACGCCGCCAGCATGATCCGCTCGGCGATCTTCGTGGAGAGCGCCTTGGCCGCGGGCGAGTCGAACGGCAGCCGGAGCTTGAAGAAGACGTCCTGCAGGCCCATCGCGCCCAGGCCCACCGGCCGCCACTTGGCGTTGGAACGCCCGGCCTGCTCGGTCGGGTAGAAGTTGATGTCGACGACCCGGTCCAGGAAGGTCACGGCGGTGTGGACGGTCTCGTCGAGGCGCTGCCAGTCGAGGTCGCCGGACGGGAGGACGAACGAACCGAGGTTGACCGAGCCGAGGTTGCAGACAGCCGTCTCGCCGTCGTCCGTGACCTCGAGGATCTCGGTGCACAGGTTCGAGGAGTGGACGACCCGGCCCGGCTCGGCGGTCTGGTTGGCGGTGCGGTTGGACGCGTCCTTGAAGGTCATCCAGCCGTTGCCGGTCTGGGCGAGGGTGCGCATCATCCGGCCGTACAGGTCGCGTGCCGCGATGGTCTTGCGGGCCAGGCCCGCTGCCTCGGCCTTGCGGTAGGCGGTGTCGAACTCCTCGCCCCACAGGTCGACCAGCCCGGGTACGTCGGCGGGCGAGAACAGCGACCAGTCGGCGTCCGCCTCGACACGGCGCATGAACTCGTCGGGGACCCAGTGTGCGAGGTTCAGGTTGTGGGTACGCCGCGCGTCCTCACCGGTGTTGTCACGCAGCTCGAGGAACTCCTCGATGTCCGCGTGCCAGGTCTCGAGGTAGATGGCGGCAGCGCCCTTGCGCCGGCCGCCCTGGTTCACCGCGGCGACCGAGGCGTCGAGGGTCTTCAGGAACGGCACGATGCCGTTGGAGTGCCCGTTGGTGCCGCGGATGAGGGAACCGCGGGCGCGGATACGGGAGTACGAGAGCCCGATGCCGCCGGCGTGCTTGGAGAGGCGGGCGACCTGGTGGTACCGGTCGTAGATCGAGTCGAGCTCGTCGAGCGGCGAGTCCAGCAGATAGCAGGACGACATCTGCGGGTGACGGGTGCCGGAGTTGAAGAGCGTGGGGGAGGAGGGGAGGTAGTCGAGCCGGCTCATCAGGCCGTAGAGTGCGGCGACTTCGTCCAGGGCGCGGGCCCCCCTCTCGCCGTCGGACGCGGTGTCCTCGGCGAGCCCGGCGGCCACGCGCAGCATGAAGTGCTGCGGGGTCTCGATCACCTGACGGGTGATCGGGTGGCGCAGCAGATAGCGGCTGTAGAGGGTGCGCAGCCCGAAGTAGCCGAACCGGTCGTCGGCGCCCTGGTCGATCAGGGCGTCGAGGCGGGCCGTGTGCCGCGTCACGAACTCGGCCGTACGGTCGGCGATCAGGCCTTCGCGGTGCCCCACGGCGACCGATGCGGAGAAGCACACCGCGCCCTGCCCGGCGGCTTCTTCGGCGATCGTGCGGGTCAGCAGCCGGGCGGCGAGCCGGGAGTAGGCGGGGTCCTCGGAGATCAGTCCGGCGGCGGCGTCGGTGGCGAGGGAGCGCAGTTCGGCCTCGTCGGACCCGGCGTGCCGGCCGCGCAGCGCGGCGGCGGCGACCCTGCCGGGGTCGGTGTCGGGCAGGTCGGCCGTGAGCTCGGTCAGGAGCCGCAGGAGCGCGGTCCCGGGGCCGTCGGCCGTCTGCTCGACGGTGCCTGAGGCCGGATCGGCCGGCGCGATCGTCACGTGGTGCTCCCTCGCTCGGTTCCGGACCGGCGGGGGAGGGGAAGGCCGTGCGGCGTACGTGCCGCAGCGGGCAGCACCGTGCACGGCGTCCACCGGCCCAACCGCGAGACCCGGACGTCTTGGCACCCGGGTCGGTCGAACCGGATGCACCGTCGGCAGGTCCTCGGACTTGTGGGCGCGGCAAAGTGCACCACATCACACCGTTGCGGGACAGTTCCGGATTCGCACCGGATTCCCCTGCGGCGACAGCGAGCATGAGCATACATGTGGGGGCGGCCCGTTGCGTCACCCACCACATGTTGTGTCGGTGGGTAGGTTGTTGCCCGTTTTGCTCTCGTCGTGGACGAGAGCGGGCCGCCGGTTTCCCGGCGGCCCGCTGTTGGTTGGCGGTGGGTCGGTCAGTGACCGGCGCCCGCTGTGGCCGGCGGGAGTTCGACCTGGACGCCCGGGTCGCCCGCGTCCGCCGTGTAGTCGGACGGGCTGGTCTCGTCGACGCCGTCGGGGGCCTTGGCCGCCCGCAGGACGAAGGTGAGGACCACGGTGACGACGACGTTCAGCACGAACGCGGTGAGGCCGATGTAGCCGATCTCACCGATGCCGGGGATGACATCGGACGAGCCGCCGAAGTGCTTCTGGGCCGGGGTCGCGACGCCGTACGCGGTCCAGGTGCCGTAGACCATGCCGACCGCCCAGCCGGCGAGCAGCGCCCAGCGGTGGAACCAGCGGGTGAACAGACCGCCGACCAGGGCCGGGAAAGTCTGCAGGATCCATATGCCGCCCAGCAGCTGGAAGTTGATCGCGACGGTCTTGTCCATGGTCAGGACGAAGACCAGCGCGCCGACCTTCACCAGCAGCGAGACCAGCTTGGAGACCTTGGTCTCCTGCGCCGGGGTCGCATCGGGCTTGATGAAGTCCTTGTAGATGTTCCTGGTGAAGAGGTTGGCCGCGGCGATCGACATGATCGCCGCCGGTACGAGCGCGCCGATGCCGATGGCGGCGAAGGCCACACCGGCGAACCAGTCCGGGAACATGTTCTCGAACAGCTGCGGAATCGCCAGCTGGCCGTTGGCCACCTCCACGCCGGCGGCGATCGCCATGAAGCCGAGCAGCGCGAGCAGGCCCAGCATCAGGGAGTACAGCGGCAGGATCGTGGTGTTGCGGCGGATCACCTCGCGGCTGCGCGAGGACAGGGTCGCGGTGATCGAGTGCGGGTACATGAAGAGCGCGAGCGCCGAGCCGAGCGCCAGCGTGGCGTAACCCCACTGGCCCAGGTCGCCCGGTACCAGGGCACCGGTCGGCTTGCCGGTCGACTCGTTGATGGTCGCGAACTTCTCACCGGCACTGGCGAAGATCTCGTCGAAGCCGCCCAGTTTGATCGGGATGTAGATGATCGCCACCGCGATGACGATGTAGATCAGGGTGTCCTTGACGAAGGCGATGAGCGCGGGTGCACGCAGTCCGGAGGAGTACGTGTAGGCCGCGAGCACGCCGAACGCGATCAGCAGCGGCAGGTCCTTGACGAACCAGTTGGTGGTCTCGCCGCCGCCGACGCCCATGACGTCGAGCACCGCCTGGATACCGACGAGCTGCAGTGCGATGTACGGCATCGTCGCCAGAATGCCCGTGACGGCGACCGCAAGCGAGAGACCCTTCGAACCGAAGCGCCCGCGCACGAAGTCCGAGGTCGTCACATAGCCGTGCTTGTGCGACACCGACCACAGCCGCGGCAGGAAGGTGAAGATCAGCGGGTAGACGAGGATCGTGTACGGCACGGCGAAGAAGCCGGCCGCGCCGGCCGCGTAGATGGCCGCAGGGACGGCGACGAAGGTGTACGCGGTGTACAGGTCGCCGCCGAGCAGGAACCAGGTCACCCAGGTGCCGAACGACCGGCCGCCCAGGCCCCATTCGTCGAGGCTGTGCTCGTTCTCGGCCTTGCGCCAGCGCGAGGCCAGGAAACCCATGACCGTGACGGCCAGGAAGAAGAAGATGAAGACGCCGAGTGCGACGCCGTTCACGTCGTCCTTCACTGCGACGCACCTCCCTTGCGGGCGCGCTGGTCACGCTGCCACAGCTGGTACGCGACCATCGTCAGCGCGGTCGACAGCAGGACCCAGAACATCTGGTACCAGTAGAAGAACGGCATGCCGATGAACGTCGGTTCGACCTTCGCGTAGGAGCTCACCCAGAGCATGGCCACGAAGGGCGCGAGGAGGCAGAGGGCGATGACGACCCGCACCGGTGTGACGACGGGTTGCCTCGCTTCGGGCGCTTGTGGCGGTTCGGGCGCATCGGGCGCCTCGGGCACTGCGGACATCGTTGTCTCCGTCCCCTCGCTGATCAGCTGTACCTGTAACGCGCAGGGAAATGTAGGCGAGGGTTTTGAAGCGAGTCACCCCCTGTCCGTATATCGGTACGGCAACGACTGTGCCCAGGCTCCGGGCACGGCGGGGGAAACGCGACATAGCGCCGCAACGCTTGTTGCGGCGCCATGCGGTTGACGGCGGATCAGGCAGGTGCCGGGCCGCCCGGACCCCGGCAGGGTGTGTGGCCAAGGCCCGTGTTCGGTCATTCGGCCGCTGCAACCTCGCCACGCTGTGCCGGCCCGGGGGCGACCCCCGGACCCCCGGCAGAGGCGTGTGGCCAAGGCCCGCTTTCAGTCCTTCGGCCGCTGCAACCTCGCCACGAACTTGTAGCGGTCGCCGCGGTAGACCGAGCGCACCCATTCCACCGGCTCGCCCTGCGCGTCCAGCGAGTGGCGCGACAGCATCAGCATCGGCAGGCCCACGTCCGTGCCGAGGAGGCCGGCTTCGCGCGGGGTGGCCAGGGAGGTCTCGATCGTCTCCTCGGCCTCGGCCAGATGGACGTCGTACACCTCCGCCAGTGCCGTGTAGAGCGAGGTGTACTTCACCAGGCTGCGGCGCAGCGCCGGGAAGCGCTTTGCCGACAGATGCGTCGTCTCGATGGCCATCGGCTCGCCGCTGGCCAGACGCAGCCGCTCGATCCGCAGCACGCGTCCGCCGGTCGAGATGTCCAGCAGGCCGGCCAGCGTGTCGTCGGCCGTGACATATCCGATGTCGAGCAGCTGGGACGTGGGTTCCAGCCCCTGGGCGCGCATGTCCTCCGTGTACGAGGTGAGCTGCAGCGCCTGCGAGACCTTGGGCTTGGCCACGAAGGTGCCCTTGCCCTGGATGCGTTCCAGCCGGCCCTCGACGACCAGTTCCTGGAGCGCCTGGCGCACCGTGGTGCGCGAGGTGTCGAACTCGGCCGCCAGCGTGCGCTCGGGCGGCACCGGCGTGCCGGGCGGCAGCGTTTCCGTCATGTCGAGCAAGTGACGCTTGAGCCGGTAGTACTTGGGTACGCGCGCGGTCCGTGTCTGGGCACCGCTCTCGTTCTCGGTGCTGCCCCCGTCCGTGGTCATGGCCCGCCTTCCCGCCTGCTGCGCTCCTGCCGTCACCGGCTCCTCCGTCTGTAGCGGCTCACATGGTGGCATGGACCGGTCGCAGGTCGTCGCCCTCCCTCAGGTGTCGGTCCGATAACGGACACGACAGCCCTTCTTATACACCCTTGACACCCCTAAAGGTCTAGGCCAAGCTCCGGGTACTGGTCTAAACCACTAAAGACCAAGTCCCAGCCCCACGAGCAGTACTCGGCGTATTTCTCCGTAGGTCTTCGCGGTGGGCGGGGAGTTGCAGAATTCCCTGAGGAGGGTGGCGTGAAGCGCAAGCTCATCGCGGCGATCGGTGTCGCGGGCATGATGGTCAGCATTGCCGCGTGTGGCTCCGACAGCGAGAAGCCGGGGGACAAGGCCGGCGCCGAGGTCAAGGAGATCACGGTCTGGCTGACGGTCGACGCCCAGAACAACTGGCCCGAGCTCGTCAAGGCCGCGGATGACGCCGTGGTCAAGAAGCACCCCGGCCTCAAGGTCAAGCACGAGTACTACGGCTGGCCGGACAAGAACGCCAAGCTCGACGCCGTACTCGCCACGGACAAGGCTCCGGACGTGGTCGAGATGGGCAACACCGAGATGCTCGGCTACACGGTCAAGGGCGCCTTCGCCGAGATCGACCCCGCCAAGTTCGACCAGTCCGACGCCTGGCTGGACGGCCTCAAGGAGTCGGTCACGTACAACGGCAAGACCTACGGCGTCCCGTACTACGCCGGTGGCCGCGTGGGCAACTGGCGCAAGGACGTCGCCGCCGAGGCCGGCGTGAAGGCCACGCCGAAGACGTACGCGGAGCTGACCGCCGCCCTCGACAAGATCCAGACGAAGAAGGGCAAGAAGTTCAGCGCCTGGTACCAGCCGTCGCCGGACTGGTACGCCGCCATGTCCTTCGTCTACGACGCGGGCGGCGCCATCGCCAAGAAGGAAGGCGACCAGTGGAAGTCGACGCTCTCGTCCCCTGAGTCCATCAAGGGCCTCAAGGAGTACAAGAACGTCCTGGACAAGTACATGAAGGCCGACAAGACCAAGGACGAGTCGGACCGCTACATCGTGTACGGCCAGGGCAACGCCGGCATGATCTTCGGCGCGGCCTGGGAAGGCGCCACCTCCGAGACCCCGGAGAACGACAAGACCGGCAAGCTCAAGGGCAACCTCGAGAACTTCGTGATGCCCGGCCCGTCCGGCAAGAACATGCCCGTCTTCCTCGGCGGCTCGGACCTGGCCATCCCGGTCAAGTCCAAGGCGCAGGGCGTCGCGGCCGAGTGGATCAACGCCTTCACCGGCGCCCAGGGCCAGAAGGGTCTGCTCGCCAAGGGCAACCTGCCCAACAACAAGACGGACCTCGCGACCCTGAAGAACGACCCGAAGACGGTCGTCCCCGCCACCGCGGCCGAGTCCAGCTGGTTCGTCCCGATGGCGCCGGGCTGGGGTCAGGTCGAGAAGGCCCAGACCCTGAAGACCATGCTCCAGGAGATCGGCACGGGCAAGAAGACGGTCGAGGAGGCCGCCAAGGCCGCGGACGCCGCGATCGACAAGGTCATCAACACCAAGTGACCGTCCCGGCAGGGCCCCGTCGGGCAACGACGGGGCCCTGCTCCCGTACGAGGAGAGGGACCGCTGAGGAGCGCCCGATGAGTGCCGCAGAGACAACCACTGCCAAGGTGCCGCCGACGCGGCGATCGACAGCCCCCAGCGCCGGGGCCGGGACCGGGGGAGCCGGCAGGCCAGGGAAACAGCGAGGTATCGGCGGCGGAGCCGCACTGCCGTGGACGCTGCTCGCGCCCTGTCTGCTCGTGCTCCTGCTGGTCCTCGGCTATCCGCTGGTCCGGCTGGTGACCCTCTCCTTCCAGAACTTCGGACAGCCGCAGCTGTGGGGCTTCCAGGAGCCGGAGTGGGCCGGCCTCGCCAACTTCACGAAGATCCTCGGGGACGGGGAGTTCTGGGCCGTCGTGATCCGCACGGTGGTCTTCGCCGCCGGTGCGGTGATCCTCACCATGGTCCTCGGCATGCTGATAGCCCTGCTGCTGCAGCGGGTGTCCGGCTGGGTGAAGACTCTCATCAACATCGCGCTGGTGGCGAGCTGGGGCATGCCCATCATCGTTGCCACCGCGATCTTCAAGTGGCTCTTCGACACCGACTACGGTGTCCTCAACTGGCTGCTGAGCCGGCTGCCCGGGGTCGACATGATCGGGCACAACTGGTTCGCCGGCGGTCCTCAGGGCCTCGCCGTGATCATGCTGCTGGTCGTCTGGGGCGCCGTGCCCTTCATCGTCATCACCCTCAGCGCCGGACTCACCCAGGTCCCCAAGGAGCTCGAGGAGGCCGCCCGGCTCGACGGCGCCGGTTCCTGGGGCGTGTTCCGCTACGTCACGCTGCCGGTCCTCAAGCCGATCATCGTGATGCTCACGACGCTCTCGCTGATCTGGGACATGGGCGTCTTCCCGCAGGTGTTCGTGATGCGCAACGGCCATCCCGAGGCGGAGTTCCAGCTCCTGACGACGTACTCGTACGACAAGGCCTTCGTGGTCAACGACTACGGCGGCGGCTCGGCGATCGCGCTCGTCACCGTGATCCTGCTGCTCGGCGTGGTCGCCGTCTACATGCGCCAGATGCTCAAGATCGGAGAGGTGGAGTGACGACGAACGCCGCGGCACCCGCTGCCGTACGCAGTCCCAAGGGGCCGAGGAAGAGCAGGGCGGGCTGGAATCTGCTCGGCCTGCTGGTCTTCGCCACCGCCGGTTTCCCGGTCTACTGGATGCTCAACACGGCCTTCAAGCCGGCCAGGGACGCCATCGACCCGAACCCGCACTTCTTCCCCAGGGTGTTCACCCTGGGCAACTTCTCGCGGGCCTTCGACATCGCCGACTTCTGGGGCCCGGTCTGGCGCAGCATGGTCGTCTCGCTCGCCGTGGTCGCGATCGGCATCGTGGTCGGCATGCTGGCCGCGCTCGCCATCTCGCGGTTCGCCTTCCGCGGCCGCAAGATCGTGATCGTCGGGATCCTCGCGGTGCAGATGGTCCCGCTGGTCGCCATGATCATCCCGGTCTTCCTGCTGCTGAACGACCTCGGCCAGTACGACAAGCTCACCGGCCTGATCATCACGTACCTGACCTTCATCCTCCCCTTCACGGTGTGGACGCTGCGCGGATTCATCGTCAACATCCCCAAGGAGCTGGAGGAGGCGGCGATGGTCGACGGCTGTACCCGCACCGGCGCCTTCGTCCGCGTGGTCTTCCCGCTGCTCGCCCCGGGCATGGTGGCCACCTCCGTGTACGGATTCATCCAGGCCTGGAACGAATACCTCTACGCGCTGATGCTGATGAGCCAGCAGAACCAGACCGCCACGGTCTGGCTCGGCAACTTCAGCACCAAGCACGGCACCGAGTACGCACCGATGATGGCCGGAGCCACGATGATGGCCGTCCCCATCGTGATCCTCTTCCTCCTCGTCCAGCGCAAGATGGCAGCGGGCCTGACGGCCGGCGCAGTGAAGGGATGACGCCGCCTCATGACGACTGTTCTGCGTTCTTCCGGCACCCTCACCCGTGACGCTCTGACCGTCCTGCAGCCCGGCTTCACCGGCACCACCGCGCCGGACTGGCTGCTGCGCCGGATCGGTGAAGGTCTCTCCGCCGTGGGCCTGTTCGGCCGCAACATCGTCGGCGCCGAGCAGCTCGCCGCGCTCACCGCGCAGCTGCGGGCCGAGCGGGACGACGTACTGGTCGCGATCGACGAGGAGGGCGGTGACGTCACCCGGCTCGAGGTGCGCACCGGCTCCTCCTTCCCCGGCAACTACGCGCTGGGGTGCGTCGACGATGTGGAGCTCACCCGGGCCGTGGCCCGTGAGCTCGGCCGCCGGCTCGCCGCGTGCGGGGTCGACCTCAACTGGGCGCCTTCGGCTGACATCAATTCGAATCCGGACAACCCGGTCATCGGGGTCCGTTCGTTCGGCGCCGGCACCGAACTCGCCGCCCGGCACACCGTCGCGTACATCGAAGGCCTCCAGGCCGCCGGAGTCGCCGCGTGCACCAAGCACTTCCCCGGACACGGCGACACGAACGTGGATTCGCACCACGCGATGCCCCGCATCGATGTGGATCTGGCCACGTTGCACGCCCGTGAGCTGCTGCCTTTCCGAGCGGCCATCGCAGCGGGTTCCAAAGCAGTGATGAGCGCGCATATTCTGCTACCCGCGCTCGACCCGCACCGCCCCGCGACCCTGAGCCCGCAGATCCTCACCGGTCTGCTGCGCGAAGAGCTGGGCTACGAGGGCCTGATCGTCACCGACGGCATGGAGATGCAGGCCATCTCGTCGACGTACGGCATCGAGCGCGGCTCCGTCCTCGCGATCGCAGCCGGGGCCGACGCCATCTGCGTCGGTGGCGGCCTGGCCGACGAGGAGACCGTACTGCGCCTGCGCGATGCGCTGGTCGGCGCGGTACGGGACGGCGACCTGCCCGAGGAGCGGCTGGCCGACGCGGCGGCGCGAGTGCGTGCACTCGCCGACTGGACGCGTCGGATCAGGGGGGCTTCGGCAGAGCCGGGCGCGGCGTTCGAGGAGGGGACCGCGCCCGGCTCCGACATCGGGCTGGTCGCCGCGCGCCGGGCCGTGCGGGTGACGGCCGGCGAACTGCCCTACGAGCCGGTCACCGGCGCCCCGTATGTCGCCGCGTTCACGCCCGTCGCCAACATCGCCGTCGGCGACGAGACTCCGTGGGGTGTGGCCGCCGAGCTGGCCGCGCTGCTGCCGGGCACGGGGACCGGCACCTACGGCGCCCGGACCGAGACGTCCGACGTGGTGACAGAAGTGCTGAAGGGTGCGGCGGACCGTAGGATCGTCGCTGTGGTGCGCGACGTTCACCGCCACCCCTGGATGTCGCAGGCCCTGGACGCCCTGCTCGTGGCCCGTCCCGACACGGTCGTCGTCGAAATGGGCCTGAACCGGGCCGGACCGAGGGGTGCCCTGCACATCGCCACCCACGGCGCAGCCCGCGTCTGCGGACGCGCCGCCGCCGAGGTCATCACCGGCCGTGAGGCGGGGATCTGACCGACACGGACCGTGCTGTGCCGGGCGATGCCGGGGAGCCCTCGGCGCCCGGCACCTGGACCGCCTGGAGGCACCCAGCATGTCCGCCGCGATGCCGTCCGAGCACAGAGAGCACCCGGGCCGGATCATGTCCGGCGAGATGGCGCAGCAGCCCGCGGTCCTGCGGCGCATCATCGAGGAGGGTGCGCCCAGGATCCGTGAGGTCGCCGACGCGATCGCGGCGAGGCGCCCGCGGTTCGTGCTGCTGACCGCACGCGGCACGTCCGACAACGCAGCGCTGTACGGGAAGTACCTGCTGGAGATCCGGCTCGGGCTGCCGTGCGGGCTGACGTCCATGTCCACGACCACGGCGTACGGCGCGCGGCCCGACCTGACCGACGTCCTGGTCATCGCCGTCAGCCAGTCCGGCGGCTCGCCGGACCTCGTGGCGTCGACCAAGGCGGCCCGGCAGGCCGGGGCGGTCACTCTCGCGGTGACCAACAACCAGGATTCCCCGCTGGCGGCGGTCTCCGAGTTCCACATCGACATCCTGGCCGGGCCGGAGAAGGCACTGCCGGCCACCAAGACGTACACCGCCTCGCTGCTGGCGCTCTATCTGTTCGTGGAGGGCCTGCGCGAGGGCGACGGCTTCGCGGCCAAGATGCTGCCGGAGCTTGCGGCTCGGACCCTGGACCGCCGGGACGAGGTGCGCCGGCTGGCCGCGCGCTACCGCTTCGCCGAGCGGATGGTCATCACCTCGCGTGGCTATGGCTACCCGACGGCAAAGGAAGCCGCGCTGAAGCTCATGGAAACGAGCTACATCCCGGCCCTTGCCTACTCCGGCGCGGACCTGATGCACGGCCCGCTGGCCATGGTGGACAACATCTCCCCGGTGATCGCGGTCGTCCCGGACGGCAAGGGCGGCGAGGCCCTGCAGCCGGTCCTGGACCGCCTTCGCGGCCGCGGCGCGGACCTTGTGGTGGTGGGCCCCGCCCGCCAGGTGGAAGCGGCGTCGGAGGGCTTCGTACTGCCGACCGAGAGCGTCCCCGAAGAGCTCCAGCCGATCCTGGAGATCCTGCCGATGCAACTGCTGGCCCACGAGGTCACCATCGCCCGCGGCCACGATCCGGACGCGCCGAGGGCCCTGGCGAAGGTGACGGAGACGCACTGAGGGGTTGCCTTTCCCGGCGCGTCGGCACGCGCCCGGGCACAGAACACCCGCGGGCCGCGGCGCCGGGACGGGACCCTCGACCCGTCCGGCACCGCAGCCCGGAGTTCCCGGCCGGCGGGTGTGCGGTCCCGCAGGCCTTGTGGAGGTCCCGGCGCAGTCAGGGCAGAGAGCGCCAAGTACCTCGGTCCACCCTCCTGTGCGGGGAGGGCGGAGGCTCTATCAAGGATTGTGGACTAGACCATTCGGGGCTGTCCATCCATCTGCAGAGCATAGTTGCCTGCCCATCCTCCAGTACGGGCGGACGGATGAACAGGTTCATCCCACAGGTACGCTCGCAGATGTGCCCTCCATGAACGACCTCGTCCGCCAGCACACCGCCCTCACCGAGTCCGACCTCGAGTGGCTCCATCTGCTGGTGTCGGAGTGGCAGCTGCTCTCCGACCTCTCCTTCGCCGACCTCGTCCTGTGGGTCCCCACCCGCGACGGCACCCGCTATGTGTCCGTCGCCCAGATGCGGCCCAACACCGGCCCGACCTCCTACCAGGACGACATGGTCGGCCATCTCGTGCCGCGCGGCCGGCGCCCGCTGCTGGACGCCGCGCTCGACGAGGGCCGGATCGTGCGCGAGGGCGACCCGGAGTGGCGTGAGGAGGTCCCCGTACGGGTCGAGTCCATCCCCGTACGCCGTGGAGGCCGCGTCCTCGGCGTCATCGCCCGCAACACGAACCTGCTGACCGTGCGGACCCCCTCACGCCTGGAGCTCACCTACCTCCAGTCCGCCTCGGACCTTGCCCAGATGATCGCGGCCGGCTCCTTCCCGTTCCCGGGGCAGCAGGTCGACATGGACGCCTCTCCGCGCGTCGGTGACGGGCTCATCCGGCTCGACGCCGATGGCGTCGTCCAGTACGCCAGCCCCAACGGGCTCTCCGCCTACCACCGCCTGGGGCTCGCTTCGGACCTGGTCGGACAGCATCTCGGTCAGATCACCGCCGAACTCGCTCCCTCCCGCGGCCCGGTGGACGAGGCCTTGGTCAAACTCGCCAGCGGCTACGCGCCCCGCGAGACAGAGGTGGAGGCCAATGGCGGAGTGATCCAGCTGCGGGCCATCCCGCTCAAGCCGAAGGGCGTCCGGATCGGTTCCCTGATCCTGCTGCGCGACGTCACCGAACTGCGCCGCCGCGAGCGGGAGTTGATCACCAAGGACGCCACCATCCGGGAGATCCACCACCGGGTGAAGAACAACCTCCAGACGGTCGCGGCGCTGCTGCGCCTGCAGGCCCGCCGGATGGATTCCGTGCGCGGCCGCGAAGCGCTCAACGAGGCCGTTCGTCGCGTCGGATCGATCGCGATCGTTCATGAGACGCTGTCCCAGAACCTGGACGAGCGCGTCGAGTTCGACGAGATCGCCGACCGGGTGATCGCGATGGTCGCGGAGATCTCCCCGGGCAAGGTCGACTGCCGCCGCACCGGCCGCTTCGGCATCCTCGACGCCGAGATCGCCACCCCGCTGTCGATGGTGCTGACCGAGGTGCTGCAGAACGCCCTCGAACACGCCTTTGCGCAGGGGGAACACGGCTCGGTCGAGGTCGCCGCGGTCCGCAGCGGCCGGCAGGTCGAGTCCGGCCGGCTGCTGATCACGGTCCAGGACGACGGCCGCGGCCTGCCCGAGAACTTCGACCCCCAGCGGGCGGGCAATCTGGGTCTGCAGATCGTAAGGACCCTGGTGGAGGGGGAGTTGGGCGGATCCTTCGACATGGTCCCGGTCCATGGACCCGGACGTGGCACCCGGGTCGTGCTCGACATCCCCGTACCCGGCAAGAACACGAGATAAGCCGCGGCACAGCGAAGAGCCCCGGACCGTTTCACACGGTCCGGGGCTCGAAGCTCACGTTGCTCGCATGTGCGAGATGCGCATTGTGGGTACTGCGCGCTGCGGCTCGGGGGCGGTGAGTGCGTACTCGCTGTACGCGCCGCCGGCTGAGGCTCGTAGCAGGGGGCGTCAGGCGCTGGCGTTACGTGCCCGGTTGCGAGCGGCGCGGCGCTTCATTGCGCGACGCTCGTCCTCGCTGAGGCCACCCCAGACGCCGGAGTCCTGGCCGGACTCGAGCGCCCACTGCAGGCACTGCTCCATGACGGGGCAGCGACGGCAGACGGCCTTGGCTTCCTCGATCTGCAGCAGCGCAGGACCGGTGTTGCCGATGGGGAAGAAGAGCTCGGGGTCTTCCTCGCGGCAAACGGCGTTGTGACGCCAGTCCATGGCTGCTACCTCTCCTTGATATTACGTGCGGTTGCTTGTGAATGTGAACGCTTTCACGAATCCCCCCGTAAGCGAAGGGCCGACTTCCGGTTACCCGGTGTGGTCCTGGGATTCGTGGAGGGGTTCCGGCGGTCTGTGGGGCCGATGTTGCGGGCCGTCCCGATCGCCATGTAGAGATTCGCAAACCTCGGCGGCGGATACAACCCCTTCCGGAAAGTTTTTTTTGATTCCTCGGTGTCGACTAGGTCACAGCCGTACTTCTATGGGGTGGAGGCCAGCCCATACGTTCGAGATAAAGGCCGTCCGGGCGTTCCGCTCACACAATCACACGCAGTGCACGGCGTACGCCTGTGAACGTCACGCTGGTGCGCACTCCGAGGTGGTCACCGTCCATCTGGAAGGGCAGTGGAGCCTTTGAATGCAAGGTGAAGTCGGTGAGGTCGTGCAGTGTGACCGCGTGCTTTCCGCGTGGACCGCGCTCGGGGCTGGAGGTGAGCAGCTGGGTCGCGTACCGGGCCACGGCGGGCCCCGACATCTTCGACAGTCCGAGGACGTCCAGCCCTGTCTCGAAGGAGGCCCGGGGGGACGCGTACACCGGACGATTGCCCAGGTAGGTCCACGGCGAGGTGTTACAGACTATGGACAGCACCAGGTCGGTCACCGGGTCGGTACCGGGGCTCTCCAGCGTGATCGTTCCGTGTCGGCGGTGCGGCTCGTCGACGAACTGGCGCAGCGCCTGGCGCACGTACAGGGCGTGCGTGGAGCGCTTCCCGCGCTCACGGTGCTGTTCGACCCGGCCGACGACACCGGCGTCGAAGCCGAAACCGGCGCAGAAGGTGAACCAGCGCGCCGGTACCCCCTCGTCCTCCGTGCCCGGGGTGCCGGCGGCGAGGCCCAGCCCGACCGTCTGCTCGGTCCGGTCGCGCAGCGCGTCCAGAATGGCGCCCGTCGCCTCGACGGCGTCGTTGGGCAGTCCGAGTGCGCGGGCGAAGACATTCGTGGAGCCGCCGGGGACCACGGCGAGCCGGGGCAGGCGTTCGGGGTCGGGACCGTCGTGCAGCAGACCGTTCACGACCTCGTTGACGGTGCCGTCGCCGCCCAGGGCCACGACCAGGTCGATCTCGCCGGACTCGGCGGCCCGCCGGCCCAGGTCGCGGGCGTGGCCGCGGTACTCGGTGGTGACGGCCTCGATCTTCATCTCGCTGGCGAGCGCGTGGATCAGCACGTCCCGGGTGCGGGCACTGGTGGTGGTTGCTGCCGGATTGACCACGAGAAGTGCGCGCATGCGATGCAGAGTACCTACTGAGGGGTACCCGGCCCAGCCCCGGGCTCCGGTCCCGGGCCGCTCCCCGGCTACCCTGCTCGGGTGAGTGATGAGCAGATCCCCCGCCCCGTCCGCCTGACCGCCGCTGCCGCGGTGTGCGCCGCGGAAGGCCTGGCGCTTGTGGCCGGCGGCCTCTACATGCTCGTCATGGGTCTGCTGGGCCGTCCCGACAGCCCCACCCAGGCGGAGACCGGCGGTCTGACCCTGATCGCTCTCGGTGCGATTCCGCTCGCCGCGGCCCGCGGCCTGCTGCGCCGCCGCGGCTGGAGCAGGGGCCCGGCGATCATCACGCAGCTGATCGCCCTGATCCCGGCCTGGACCCTGCTGCGCGCCTCGGGTGCGCTGATCCCGCTGGGTGTCGTCGTGGCGGCGGTCGCGCTGACCGGCCTGGTTCTGCTGGTCAACCCGACGACGGCCCGGGCGCTGGGCATCGGCGGCACCGGCACCGACGCGTAGCGCCCGCCCGACCCGCCGGGTCGAACGGGCGCCGAAGGGTGCGGGGACCTACTCCTCCACCAGCAGCTTCTCGCGGAGCTGGGCCAGCGTGCGGGCCAGCAGCCGCGAGACATGCATCTGGGAGATGCCCACTTCCTGCGCGATCTGCGACTGGGTCATGTTGCCGAAGAAACGCAACAGCAGGATCCGCTTCTCCCGCGGCGGCAGGTCCTCGAGCAGCGGCTTGAGCGACTCGCGGTACTCGACGCCCTCCAGGGCCTCGTCCTCGGCACCCAGGGTGTCCGCCACCGCCGGCGACTCGTCATCCGTGTCCGGTACGTCCAGGGACAGCGTGGAGTACGCGTTCGCCGACTCCAGGCCTTCCAGGACCTCTTCCTCCGAGATGCCCAGGCGATGGGCCAGCTCGTGCACCGTGGGCGAGCGGCCGTGCTGCTGGGACAGCTCCGCCGTCGCCGTCGTCAGCGCGAGCCGCAGCTCCTGCAGACGCCGCGGGACCCGGACCGCCCACCCCTTGTCGCGGAAGTGGCGCTTGATCTCGCCCACGACCGTCGGGGTCGCGTACGTCGAGAACTCCACCCCGCGCTCCGGGTCGAAGCGGTCCACCGACTTGATCAGACCGATGGTCGCGACCTGGGTCAGATCGTCGAGCGGCTCGCCGCGGTTGCGGAACCGCCGCGCCAGGTGCTCGACCAGCGGCAGATGCATCCGCACGAGCTGATTGCGCAGCTCCGCACGCTCGGGCGACCCGTCGGGCAGTTTGCGCAGCTCGAAGAACATCGCCCGCGCCCCGCTGCGATCATGGAGCTCGTGCTGTTGCGGTGGCGCCTGCAGTGGCTCCTGCGGTTGCTGCTCGTGCTGCTCGCTCATCCGGTCTACCTGCTCCGCCTGCTCCGCCGCGCTCGTCTGCCCGTCAGGTTCGTCCACCACCGGGTGCGGCCGTGCCTGCTGGTCCGGGATGCCGGTCGACGCGCTCAGCACCCGGGGGCCTCGCTCCTCGTCCTGCGCCATCGGACCGTCCCCGTTTCCCTCGCTCACGCCGGCCCGGGTCCCGCGCCGCGCTGCTTGTACAGGCTGATGGAGACCGTACGGTCGTCGGCGACCGACGAGTCGACCTTGCCGGCCAGTGCGGAAAGCACCGTCCAGGCGAACGTGTCACGCTCCGGTGCCCGGCCGTCGGTCGTCGGTGCCGAGACCGTCACCTCCAGTGAGTCGTCGACGAGCCGGAACACACAGCTCAGGACGGATCCGGGCAGAGCCTGCTGCAGCAGGATCGCGCATGCCTCGTCGACCGCGATCCGCAGATCCTCGATCTCGTCGAGGGTGAAGTCCAATCGTGCTGCGAGGCCTGCGGTGGCCGTACGCAACACGGACAGGTAGGCACCCGCAGCGGGCAGCCGGACTTCCACGAAGTCCTGGGTCCCGGGCTCGCCTGCGATCTGGGACACCCTCACCTCCAAGGTGGCACAAGCTCTTTCGGGGCCACGGGAGAAAGATCCCGGAGCCTTGCGGTACGTAGTCGATACGTAGCCGGTACTGGCCCGGCGACGCTATCGCGATCCATGGTGCCGTGTCGCCGGGACCCCTGCCGATGGCTGTCACTCATGGTAAGCACATGAGTACGGACAGTGGCTAGGGGTCTGCGCCGCCCAAATAAGCGGATCCAGCGGATGGTTGACGTACCCAGACGTCAGACGATCGAACCGTCGACAAAGCACCACCGCCAGGTCTGCCCCGGCTCGAAACTGCGCATGACCGCATGGGCCGTCTCCTGGAAGTGCCCGCTCGCATGCCGCAGCGGCGACGAGTCGCAGCATGCCACATGCCCGCAGACCAGACAGATCCGCAGCTGAACGGGGTGGCTGCCGACCGCCTCGCACTCGGTGCAGGAGCTGGACAGCGGCACGGGCTCGGGGCGCGGCAGTTCTGCTACATGCGTGCACTCGCTCATGATTGCCAGATTACGACGCAGCTGACGGACCGGACACGAGGTCGGTGACATGGACGTTTTGCATCTGGTGGGACTGATCGCGGTGAGCGCCGCGGTCGCGGGTGCCGCACGCAGGACACCCGTACCGGCGCCGCTGCTGCTCGTCACGGCCGGCCTGATCGCCTCGTACGTGCCTGGTGTGCCGGACTACGTCCTCGATCCGCACATCGTGCTGCCGCTGGTGCTGCCGCCACTGCTGCACACGGCGGCGCTCGACAGCTCCTATCTCGATCTGCGCGCCAACGCCCGGCCGATCGCGCTGCTGTCGGTCGGCTACACCCTTTTCGCGACCGTCACGGTCGGTTACTTCGCCTATCTGCTGGTGCCCGATCTGCCGCTGGCCGCCGCGCTGGTGCTCGGTGCCGTCGTCGCACCGCCGGACGCCGTCGCCGCGACAGCCGTCGCGCGCCGGCTCGGTCTGCCCCACCGGATCACCACGATCCTGCAGGGCGAATCCCTCGTGAACGACGCCACCGCGATCACCGCGTACAAAGTGGCCCTGGCCGCCGCGGTCGGCGCGGGCGCGGGCTGGGTCGACGGTGTCCGTGAGTTCGCGCTGGCCGCGCTCGGGGGCATCGCCGTCGGGCTGGCCCTGATGGTGCCGATCCACTGGCTGCGCACGCACCTCACGGAGCCACTGCTGCAGAACACGCTCTCCCTGCTGATCCCGTTCGCCGCCTACGCCCTCGCGGAACAGGTCCAGGCGTCCGGAGTCCTCGCGGTGGTCGTCGTCGCGCTGTATCTCGGCCATCACGATTGGCAGGTCGACTTCGCGACCCGGCTCCAGGAGGGAGCGGTGTGGAAGGTGGTCGCGTTCATCCTGGAGTCGTCGGTCTTCGCCCTGATCGGGCTGCAGCTCTCGTTCGTCGTGTCCGGGCTCGGCGCGTACGGGGTCGTCGAGTCCCTCACGTACGCGGTCGGGGTCTTCGCCGCCGTGGTCGTCATGCGCTTCGTGTGGGTGTTTCCGGCGACGTTCCTGCCGCGCATGCTGTCCGCGCGGATCAGGGAACGCGAACCGGACACCAACTGGACCGCGCCGCTGATCGTCGGCTGGGCCGGCATGCGGGGTGTGGTGTCCCTGGCGATCGCGTTCTCGATCCCGGTGGTGACGGAGGACGGCGAGCCCTTCCCGGCCCGCAACCTTGTCCTCTTCCTCACCTTCACCACGGTGATCGGCACGCTGGTGGGCCAGGGCCTGACCCTGCCGCCGCTGATCCGCGCGCTGAAGCTGCCCGCCCGTGACGTGTACGCCGAGACGCTGGCCGAGGCACAGGCGCAGAGCCAGGCGTCCGCGGCGGCCGAGCGGCAACTCGAGCGACTGCTGGCGGACCCGGGCAACCGGCTGCCGCAGCCGCTCGCCGACCGGCTGCGCTCCGTGCTGGAGCGGCGACGCAACTCGGTGTGGGAGAGGCTCGGTTCGGTGAACGAGGAGACCGGCGAGTCGGCGGACGACACGTACCGGCGCCTGGCCCGGGAGATGATCGCCGCCGAGCGGGACGTGTTCGTGGAGCTGCGCAACCTCAGGGAGATCGACGACGAGATGATGCGTACGCTGCTGCGCCGTCTGGACCTGGAGGAGGCGGCCGCGTACCGGGAAGGGGCCTGACTCACCGCGCCGTGCCGGACACGGGTGGCCGGCGGCAGGCGGGTGGCCCGGCGCGTGTCATCGGGCCTCCGGCCGTCCACCGCCGTCATCGTGGCCGGTGATCACGGCCACGACCGTCGTACCGCGGGCGAACGCGCCCTCCTCGGCGAGCGTCGTCAGGCCCAGCAGCATCTTGGCGACGTAGACGCGTTCCACCGGCAGCCGGTGGCGGGACTCGAAGTCGGCTGCGAACGCTTCGAGTTCAGGGGTCGTACGGGCATAGCCGCCGCAGTGGAAGCGCTCGTCCAGCGACCAGTGGCCGGCCGGGCCGCCGAAAGCCTCGGCCTGCAGCGAGCGGACCGCCTCGGTGAGGAAGCCGCCCTTGAGCACCGGGAAGCCCAGCGCGCGCCCGCCTTCGCCCAGACCGGCGGCCAGACCGGAGAGGGTGCCGCCGGTGCCGCAGGCCACGCCGACGACATCCGCGAGAGAGTGCAGCTCGCGGCCGAGTTCGGCGCAGCCGCGCGCGGCGAGGGCGTTGCTGCCGCCCTCGGGGACGACGTACGCGTCACCGGCCGCAGCCCGTCGCAGGATCCCGGCGCGCACCTGGGGGTCGTCCTTGGCGCGGTATGCCGCGCGGTCGACGAACACCAGGCGCATACCGTCGCGGGTGCACCGCGCCAGGGACGGGTTGAGCGGGCGTGCGGCCAGTTCGTCGCCGCGTACGACACCGATCGTGGGGAAACCCAGCAGCCGGCCCGCCGCGGCCGTCGCGCGCAGATGGTTGGAGTACGCACCG
Organism: Streptomyces sp. NPDC006208; assembly: GCF_040613775.1. NCBI lineage: Bacteria > Bacillati > Actinomycetota > Actinomycetes > Kitasatosporales > Streptomycetaceae > Streptomyces > Streptomyces sp. NPDC006208. The sequence continues at coordinate 129,310 of NZ_JBEXSW010000017.1, forward strand.
CCGAACGTGAGCACCGGGCGGCCCTCTGCGGCCCGCAGGTTGAGGGCCAGCTTGCGCCACTTGTTGCCGGGGAGGTCGGGGTGGATCAGATCGTCCCGCTTGAGCAGGAGCCGTACGCCGTGCCGGGCGAAGCGCTCGTCCTCGGCCGGCTGCAGCGGCGACGGCAGCCGCGGCCGCAGTGCGGCGGTGAGGTCGAGCGCTTCCCTGGTCACCCGTCCATTGTCGGGTCACCTGTGCCGGGCCACCTCAGGCACTCCCGGACACGCCCGCGACCTGCGGACCGCGTGCGAGGCGGTCCGGACCTGCCCCGATGCGGCGCGTCCAGTCCCACTCATTTGTGTAATGGCGCACGCACGCTCCGCGCTGGAAGGCTTGCTGTCGCAGGTCAGAACCATGATCGTGAGCGAGAGGGACACACATGACGGTTGGTTCGGTCGGTTCCGCAGGCAACGAGGTCCGCGAGCAGACGCCACAGCAGAGTCTCGGCACCGCAGCCGCACGGAACCTCGCGACCACCACCAAGTCGGCCCCGCAGATGCAGGAGATCACCTCACGGTGGCTGCTGCGGATGCTGCCATGGGTCCAGGTGCAGGGCGGTACGTACCGGGTGAACCGCCGCCTCAGCTATTCGGTCGGCGACGGCCGGGTCACGTTTGTGCAGACCGGGGACCGGGTCGCCGTCATCCCCGCCGAGCTCGGCGAGCTGCCGGCACTGCGGGACTACGGCGACGAGGCGGTGCTCACCGAGCTGGCGCAGCGCTGCGAGCAGCGGGAGTTCGCGGCCGGAGAGGTGCTGGCCGCGGGCGGGGAGGCCGCGGACCGGATCTATCTGCTGGCCCATGGCCGCGTGGAGCAGATCGGCGAAGGGCCGTACGGCGACGAGGCGGTGCTCGGCGTCCTCGCCGACGGTGCCTACTTCGGCGAGGAGACGCTCGTGGACCGCGGCGCGGTCTGGCAGTACACCGTCCGCGCCGCGACGGCATGCACCGTGCTGGTGCTGACCAGGGACGACGTGGTCAACCTCGCCGACCGCGCCGTGTCGCTGCGCACCCATCTGGCAGGCATCGCCGCCCTGCCCGAGCAGCGCACGAACAAGTACGGCGAGGCGGAGATCGATCTGTCGGCCGGCCATGTCGGCGAGGCCGTCGTCCCGCACACGTACGTGGACTACGACGCATCGCCGCGCGAGTACGAACTGAGCGTCGCGCAGACCGTGCTGAAGGTGCACAGCCGGGTCGCCGACCTCTACAACCAGCCGATGAACCAGACCGAGCAGCAGTTGCGGCTCACGGTCGAGGCGCTGCGCGAGCGCCAGGAGCACGAGCTGATCAACAACCGGGAGTTCGGTCTGCTGCACAACTGCGACTACGGGCAGCGGCTGCAGCCGCACGACGGAGCGCCGAGCCCGGACGACATGGACGAGCTCCTGTCGCGGAGGCGCGGGTCGAAGCTGTTCCTCGCGCATCCGCGGGCCATCGCGGCCTTCGGCCGCGAGTGCAACAAGCGCGGTCTGGTCCCCGAGAGCGTGGAGGTGGCCGGGCACCATGTGCCGGCCTGGCGCGGGGTGCCGATCTTCCCGTGCAACAAGATCCCGGTCTCCGACGCCCGGACCACCTCCATCATCTGCATGCGTACGGGCGAGGAGGACCAGGGTGTCGTCGGCCTCCGCCAGAGCGGCATTCCGGACGAGATCGAGCCCAGCCTGTCGGTGCGATTCATGGGCATCGACGAGCAGGCGATCATCTCGTACCTGGTCACGGCCTACTACTCGGCGGCCGTGCTGGTCCCCGACGCCCTCGGCGTCCTGGAGAACGTGGAGGTCAGCCGCTGGCGGTGACCGGCGCAGCAGGGGCGCGGCGCCCTGTCGCGCCCCGTGCCCGCCGGCCCGCCGCCCTCGCACACGACCCGGCACGCCACTCCCGCGAAAGGATCGCTCAGTTGACCATGTCGGACACCACCCAGGGCCGTGAGGCCGGCGTCCTGCTGGAGCGCACCCGAACCGCCGTCACTCCTCAACTACGGTCCACCATCGAGACCTTGCCCGGCGCCGTACGCCGGGTGGCGCTGTACCACTTCGGCTGGGAGCAGGCCGACGGCACACCGGGCCTCGGTTCGGCGGGCAAGGCAGTCAGACCCGCGATGGTCCTTGCCGCGTGCCGTGCGCTGGGCGGTGATCCTCAGCAGGCCGTGGCGGCGGCCGCCGCCGTGGAGCTGGCGCACAACTTCACCCTGCTGCACGACGACGTCATCGACGAGGACCCCACCCGAAGACACCGCCCCACCGCCTGGACGGTCTTCGGCATCCCGGACGCCATCGTCGCCGGGGACGCCATGTTCGCCCTCGCGCTGCGGCTGCTCGCCGAGGACTCCCACCCTGCCTCGCTCGCGGCGTCGCAGCGGCTCGCGGCCTGCGTCATCGAGCTGTGCGCGGGGCAGCAGGCCGACTGCTCCTTCGAGGAGCGGGGGCCGCACGAGGTCTCGCTGGAGGAGTGCCTCGCCATGGCGACGGCGAAGACGGGGGCGCTCCTCGGCTGCGCCTGTGCACTCGGCGCGCTGTACGCGGGAGCGGGGGCGGAGGCGGTCGCGGCCATGGACGCGTTCGGGCGGGAGGCCGGTCTCGCCTTCCAGCTCATCGACGACCTGATCGGGATCTGGGGGGACCCGGAGCGTACGGGCAAACCGGCCGGGGCGGATCTCGCGGCCCGCAAGAAGTCACTGCCCGTGGTCGCGGCCCTGGCGTCCGGTACGCCGGCCGGAGCCGAGCTTGCGCAACTGTACCGGCGGCCGATGACCCCGTCCGCCGTGCGCCGTGCCGCAGACGCGGTCGACGCGGCGGGCGGCCGTGACTGGGCACAGCTGCATGCCGCCGAGCGCATGTCCAGGGCCGTCGACGAACTCGCCCACGCGGTGCCGGACCTCACCGCGGCGGGCGATCTGCTGGCCCTGGCGGAGTTCGTCACCCGGCGCACCCGCTGAGACGGGCAGGCCGCCGGGGTCCGCCTGTCCCCGTTCCCGATGGCCAGGACGGCCGGCGGCTCAGGCTGTCCGAGACGCCCGTACCGTCTTATCCTTGACTTATGGGTAGCGAAGGACACCATGCCGACCGCCGCCCGCAGGAGGAGCCTGTGTGCCAGGCCTGTGGGCAGCCTGTCGGCACGGTCATCAAGCGACACAAGATGTTCGGGGCGTTCGTCCCCGCCTGGGAGCCGGGCCCGTGCCGTAATCCCGAGTGCGTGCTCTGCACCGACAAGCAGAGGGACGAGCCAGGAGAAGAGGTCGCCGCCTCCTGAAAGTGGGAGGCCGGATGCACCGCGGAGGCAGCCGTACCGCTACAGTCCGCGCCATGTCATCGGAGTCGACTGAAGTGTGGGCGGGCTGGTACCGCGACCGGCAGGGCGCGGAAGCGTTCACCATAGCCGCGAGAGGCGGCCAACTGCACACATGTATCAAGGGTGTTGAGTACGAGGGGGCGACGTTCGCCGCGATGCACGCGGTCGGTACCGACCGCGTGCTGTCCTCCTGCGTGCTCGAATGGGACATGCCGTTGCCGGTGCACGCCGACGGCGCAGTGCAACAGGCAACGCTCAGCTGTCTGTTGACGCTGGGAGAGCCGACCGGGCCCGGCGCCCCGCTGGACCGTGCGGATCTCAATCTGACGTTGCACTACGGTGGTACGGCCTACGAGTCCGGGGGAGCGGAAGGCGACTTCGAGGACGTACTGAACCGCATCCGGCAGCAGCTGCCGCCCGGAGCCGGGCTCGGCCACCGGGAGCCGGCCGGCGCCTGAGCCCCGCCGGCCTGGTCAGCGCAGCCCGTCCCAGCTCCAGCGCGGGGTGGGGCCGGGTTCGCCGAGATCCGTGCCGGGCGGATCGGCCGACACATCGCGGGCGATCTTCGTTCCCCAGTCGAAGTACTCCACGACCCGGCGGCGCAGCAGCTCGTCGTCGGGCAGCTCCTTCGCCACCGCGTCACTCATCAGCTCCATCCAGCGCAGCCGCTGCTCCTCGGTGATGTGCAGTCCGAGATGGGCGTCCAGCAGAGCCTGGTGACCGCCCAGCTCGTCGGTGAAGCGGGTGGGTCCCTCGAAGACCTCGGCCAGCCAGACGGCGACACGCTCGACATGGGTGGGGGTGAAGTCGGCGAAGACGGGGGCGAGCAGCGGGTCGGCGAGCACGGCTTCATAGAACGTGTTGCTCAGGCGGCGCAGCGCGTCCGCGCCGCCCACGGCCTCGTACAGCGTGGTGGGCTTGTCGCTCATGCTTGCCAGCATTTCCCGGATCGCTGGGACGGCCAAGCCTTTCCGCTCTGGGCGCATGGAGCGGAAGGGCGAAATCCGGGCGAGCCCGGGGAAGGGCGCCCCGCTGTGCGCTGCGGGGCGCCCTCGCCTATCGGCTTCCGGGGCGGGCCCCCGTCAGGAGACGCGGGCGACGGCAGCCGCGAGACCGTTGGCCCACAACTGGTTCACGCGAGCGCGCTCCTGCGTGTTCGGTACGGCGTTCTGGCAGGACGGTCCCGGGCCGCCGCCCGACATCAGTTCGCTGCACGGCCCGGAGTAGTGGTCCGGCAGGCCGAGCACATGGCCGGTCTCGTGGGCAGTGACGCGGGTGGAGTTGTACTGCTGGTTCTGCCGGTAGTCGAGGAATATGTAGCCGCGGCCGTGCCCGTCGGTGCTCGCGTACGAACCGCGCGGGTCGTTGCCCTCGTAGTACCGGAAGTCGGGGCTGCTGCCTTCCTGCAGCCGCACATTGCCGACCGAGCTGTTCCAGATCTGGGTGCTGCGTGCTATCTGGTTCCGGAAGCTCGGGGCGTTGCTCGCGCTGTAGACGACGGTGACGGCTTGGGCGCCCGGATTCGCGGCGCGCTTCTTGGACACCGACGCGACGACCGCGTCGAAGAACGCCTGGGTGGCCTTGGCGTCCTCGGCAGAGCCTTCGTAGGCTGCGTACGAAGAAGAGGCGGCGGCCGCAGGGGAGTTGGCCGTCGTGGCAGCGGTGGCGGGCAAGGTGCCCAGGGTGGCGGCGAGGCCGAGACCGAGGGCGGCGGCGAGTAACGATCTGAAGTGACGCATGGGGGGCTCCTGCTCGTCCGATGAAACGATTCGGTAGGGCAGAGTGTCCGGGAGTCGAACCCCCGTACGGATGATGCCAATCGGCGATAACCCAGCCGCATCGCCCGCCTTCTGCGGGTCACCCGGCATTCCTCCGGCAGGCTGCCACGATTCGTCCCTCCTGCCACAACTCCATTGTCTGGTGCGGCAGTTGGGGCCGCTCTACGCTCAGGACATGGAGCTCGAGGTGAGGCACCTGCGTGCGCTGTGCGCCATAGCCGACAGCGGCAGCCTGCACAAAGCGGCCCGGCAACTGGGTGTCAGCCAGCCGTCCCTGACGACCCAGCTGCGCAGGATCGAGAACTTCCTTGGCGCGGAGCTGTTCTCGCGCGAGCGCACCGGGTGCCGGCCGACCCCGCTGGGGCGCGCCGTGCTGAGCCGCGCCCGCCCGTTGGTGGCCGAGATGGCCGCGCTGATCGTCGAGGCAAAGGCGGAGGCCTGGGACGGCGGCACCCGGCTGCGGATCGGCTCCACCGCCAGCCGCGCACTTGCCGGCTGGCTGCGCCGCCTGCGAAAGCGGCTGCTGGGCACCGACATCTCGCTGCACATGGACGTGTCCGCCAACGCCCTGCTGCGGATGGTCGCCGCGGGACAGCTCGATGTCGCTTTCGTGCACGAGGTGGAGGGCTCGCCGCTGCGGGTGCCGGACGGCCTCGGGGTACGCGTACTGATGGAGCGCGAACCGCAGTTCGTCTCCATGGCCCGCGACCATCCGGCCGCGGCGGCCCCTGTTGTGGAGCTTGCCGACCTCGCCGACGACCGCTGGATGGTCGATCCGACGGTGGACGGCGAATGGGACGGGCTGCGCCGGGTGCTGAGCGCGGCCGGGCTCAACCCTGCGGTTCTGCACGGGGATTACCACACCGCTGCCTCACTGATCGCGGTCGGCGAGGCCGTCGCCCCCTGTCAGCCGACCTCGCTTCCGCGCGAGGACATGGCGATCCGGCCCCTGCGCGGCGACCCCCTCGCCGTCCGGCTGCTGCTGTACTTCCGGCCCGGTTCCGGCGCCGAGGTGTACGAGGCGGTGTACGCGGACCTGGTCGCGGCCTACCGCGAGGCGGCCCAGCGCGCGGGACCCTACCGCCAGTGGCTGACCCGCCAGGACAGCCCCCTGCTGCACCCGCCCGCGTCCTGCTGCGTGTGACCTCCACGCCCACCGGGAGGCCGGGGCCTGCATGATGGCTGCTTCACGATCAGGTGAGCGGCCGCGTGCCGCTCGGAGGGGACGGGACCCATGGGTGACATCTGGCGCGTGCTCGGCGCGGCGGGAGACGCGGTCGGCGACATCGTGATCGACGAGGCCGACTTCCCCTGGCTGCACGGCCGCTTCGTCCCAGGTCCCGGGTTCGCAACGGTCGAGCCGCTGTTCCATCGGGAGCTCGAACTGCTCGAACGCTACGACGAGGACGAGACGGCGGGAGAGGAGTGGGAGGCCGTCTACGCGGACATCGGGCGGGCCGTGTCCCTGGTGTCCCCCACGGGGCCGGTGGCCGAATTCCTGCTGCACATCGAGGGCGACCGGGCTTGGTTCCGGTGGAGCGACGAGCCGTTCGGCGAATGATCGCGGGGAGGCCCGGGGCGGCCTCCCGGGCCGGGCCCGAGCGGCGTCAGGCGACGACGCGTCCCCGCAGGATGATCCGGCTGGGATGGCGCAGCGCGCGCGGATCCAGCGTCGGATCGGTGTCGAACGCGATGAGATCGGCGGGCGCGCCCTCGACGAGCCCCGGCAGGCCGAGCCAGGACCTGGCCGTCCAGGAGGCGGCTCCCACGGCCGCCTCCGCGGGGACACCGGCGCGTACGAGCCAGGCGGTCTCGTCGGCGATGGTCCCGCAGGGGAAGCTGTCGGTTCCGGCGAGGACGGTCACCCCGGCTTCATGAGCGGCGCGTACGTTGCCCGGCATGCCGTCCCAACCGCGCAGCCAGGACTCTCGGGAGGGAGTCCGCTCGTCGGCGCGCATTTCCTCGGCGCCCGCACCGAACACGGCCAGGGTGGGCACCAGCGCGGTGCCCTGACGGGCCATCCGGTCGAGCAGGGCCGGATCGAGGTGCATGCCGTGTTCCAGGCTGTCGGCGCCCGCGAGGACGGCGTTGCGGCACCCTTCCGACGTCTGGCAGTGCACGGACACCTTGCCGCCGGCAGCATGCACGGCCGCGACGGCGGCGGTGAGGATGTCGAGCGGAACGGCCGGCTCGTTCCAGCGCCAATCCCCGATGATCTTTGTCCACCCGGAGGAGGCCTGTGCCTCTTCGACCGCCGCACCGCTGAGCTCGTCCTCGCGGATGTCGCGTCCGACTCCCGGAAAGAAACGGCCCGGTGTGGCCAGCCAGCGCCCGGCGGACCGCACGCGGGGAAGATCGGGGGCGTCGTCCACCCATGCGGGCATCGGCGCGGCAGTGCCCGGCGTGCGCACGAGAAGTACCCCGGCGTCGCGGTGATCGGTCAGATGCCGGCGCAGGGTCTCATCCTCGAACGGCCTGTCGTGCGACTCACTGCCCGGATGTGTGTGCACGTCGACCAGCCCCGGCAACAGCCAGCCGCCGTCGACGACCAGTTCGGCACCGGGAACGGGCTCGGTGCGCAGCACGTCGCCGTCGATCCAGAAGGAGCGCTGCTCCCTCTCGGGCAGCACCACACCGCGTACCTGGACGACCATGATGCCCCCTTCTCAAGTGCCATCCCATCACGAGCACTTGAGGATGTCTGCCTTGCCTGGAATCAACCGCACCCGGTCTGATGCGTTTCCGCTGCGGTCCCTCGACTCCCGTGATCCAAGTCATGGTTGATGTCAAGGCCGGGATGGCCGCAGGCATGATGACCGTGAGCAGCCGAGCCCAGCGGAAGGGAATGCGCCCGACAGCCGGCGAGCGCCGTTGGCGGTGCCGGTCCCGCTGAGCTGTCTGCTTCAGCGCCGCGACCTTCGAAGCAGGTCCAGCGCCGGACTCGGCCGTGCGTGGGCGGTCGGCACGCCGCGGATCCACGCGCACCTGTGACCGGGCGAAGAAGACCGCACCCGGTCCGTCATGGACGCCGTGGGAGGCGGCCTGCGGGCCGGGTGCGGACGGGTGGCGATGGTGACCCGCGACAGCGCACGGCAGGCCACCCAGGCCAGGGTCAGGCCTTCTTGGTCTCCCAGAAGATCTTGTCGATCTGGGCGATGTAGTCCAGAGCCTTCTGCCCCGTGGCCGGGTCCGTCGACGCCTTGGCGGCCGACAGGGCCTTCAGCGCGTCGTTGACCAGCTGGTGCAGCTCGGGGTACTTCTCGAAGTGCGGGGGCTTGAAGTAGTCGCTCCACAGCACCGAGATGTGGTGCTTGGCGAGCTCCGCACGCTGCTCCTTGATGACCGTGGCGCGGGCCCGGAAGTGCGGGTCCTCGTTGGCCTGGTACTTCTCCTGGACGGCCTTGACCGACTCGGCCTCGATACGGGCCTGGGCCGGGTCGTAGACACCGCAGGGGAGGTCGCAGTGCGCGCTGACCTTCACCTTGGGGGCAAACAGGCGGGAGAGCATTGAGCTGTCCTTCCTCGTGATCGTCTTCTCAGGTGGGACATTACTCCGTGAGAGACGTGTTTTCGCGGGTGCCCCCTGCGGCTTAGGTCAAAAGTCCGGGGCGAGCATGGGACCGGTGGCGGAACATACCGAGGGACTCGGAGGCGGTGTCCGATGACGGAGCAGGGGCGGGAGCCCAGGGCGCTGTTCGGCGTCGCCGAGGTGACCGGGCGTTCCATGTATCCCAGGCTGCGGCACGGGGACCATCTGCTGGTGCACTACGGCGCCGAGTTGCGGGCCGGGGACGTGGCCGTGCTGCGCCACCCGCTCCAGCAGGATCTCCTGATCGTCAAGCGCCTGGTCGAGCGGCGCGACGGCGGCTGGTGGGTGCTCGGGGACAACCAGGGCGACGAGGTCGTCGACAGCCGCGCCTTCGGCACCGTCCCCGATGAGCTGATGCTGGCGCGCGTGCGGGCGCGGTACCGGCCGATGCTGCCGGGGCGGCGGCGTACGCCCGTCTATGTGGCGTCGTGGGCGCTCTCGGCCGTACGGCTCGTGCTCGCCGACCGTTCGGTCTCCAGACGCTTGCGGGCGCGGTAGGCGGCCACATTGGCGCGGGTGGCGCAGCGGTCGGAGCAGTAGCGGCGCGAGCGGTTGGTGGACGTGTCGAGATAGGCGTTGCGGCAGGGTGCCGCCTGGCACAGGCCGAGCCGGTCGACGCCGTACTCCGTGAGATGGAAGGCGAGGCCCATCGCGGCGGTCGCGGCAAAGCCCGCCGTCGCGTTGGAGGGGTGCTCGGCGAGGTGCATGTGCCACTTGGGGCGGCCGTCCTCGTCCCGGTGGTCGTGGCCCGAGATCTGCGGGCTGACCGGGAACTCCAGCAGCAGCGAGTTCAGCAGGTCGACCGCCTGGGTCTCCTCGCCCGAGTCGGCGGCGGCGAAGACCGCGCGCAGCCGGCTCCGTACGGACCGGAAGCGGGTGACGTCGGAGTCCGTGGCACGGCGAGCGGCCTGGGTGGACGCGCCGAAGAGCTCGCGGACGGCCTCCACCGAGGTGAGGGAGTCCTTGCCGCGGGCCGGCTCCTCGGTGTTGACCAGGCGCACGGCATAGTCCGAGTAATAGGCCAGTTCCACTTGTAGTCCTTACCGTGACGTTCTACTGTCGACGTAACAGATGGGTCTGCTTCGAGGGTATTACGGTCGGGAGGGTTTCCGGTGCGGGAGACAGGGACGGACACGGGCGCGGGCGCCGACTGGCGGGCCTGGCAGGAGAGCTGGGACCGGCAGCAGGAGTGGTACATGCCCGACCGCGAGGAGCGGTTCCGGGTGATGCTCGACATGGTCGAGGCCACGATCGGCCCCGAGCCGAGGGTGCTGGACCTTGCGTGCGGTACGGGGAGTATCACGGACAGGCTGCTGCGGCGGTTCCCGAACGCCACCAGCACGGGGGTCGATCTTGATCCCGCGCTGTTGACCATCGCCCGGGGGCACTTCGCCGGCGACGAGCGCGTCACCTTCGTCACCGCCGACCTCAAGGACCCCGCGTGGCCGGCCGCGCTGCCGCGTGCCTCGTACGACGCCGTGCTCACCGCCACCGCACTGCACTGGCTGCACAGCGGGCCGCTGACCACGCTGTACGGCCAGGTCGCCGCGCTCGTCCGGGACGGCGGAGTGTTCATGAACGCCGACCATATGAAGGACGCGGCCACGCCCCGCATCAACGCGGCCGAACGGGCCCAGCGCCACGCCGCCATGGACCGCGCCCGCGCCGCGGGTGCGCTCGACTGGGCGGACTGGTGGGCGCTGGCCGCCGAGGACCCGGTGCTGGCCGAGCCGACCGCCGAACGGTTCCGGATCTACGGCGAACACGCCGACGGGGACACCCCTTCCGCCGAGTGGCATGCACGGACCCTGAGGGAGGCGGGCTTCGGGGAGGCGCGGACGGTGTGGGCCTCGCCGTCCGACGCGCTGGTGCTCGCCCTGAAGTAGCGGCAGCCGACAGCGGAAGGGGCGGTACGGATACCGGATCCGTACCGCCCCTTCACGCACGTGCCGCTACAGCACCTTGGACAGGAACGCCTTCGTCCGCTCGTGCTGCGGGTTCCCCAGGACGTCGCGCGGGTGGCCGGACTCGACCACCACACCGCCGTCCATGAAGACCAGCGAGTCGCCGACCTCACGGGCGAAGCCCATCTCGTGCGTGACGACGATCATCGTCATGCCGTCCTCGGCGAGGCCGCGCATGACGTCGAGGACGTCACCCACCAGCTCCGGGTCGAGGGCCGAGGTCGGCTCGTCGAAGAGCATCAGCTTCGGCTCCATCGCCAGCGCACGGGCGATGGCGACACGCTGCTGCTGGCCGCCGGAGAGCTGGGACGGGTAGTTCTTGGCCTTGTCGGCCAGGCCCACCCGGTCCAGCAGCCGCTCGGCGCGCTCACGTGCCACGGCCTTCGTCTCGCCCTTGACCTGGATCGGCGCCTCCATGACGTTGGCCAGGGCCGTCATGTGCGGGAACAGGTTGAAGCGCTGGAAGACCATGCCGATGTCCCGGCGCTGAGCCGCGACCTCGCTGTCCTTCAGCTCGTAGAGCTTGTCGCCCTTCTGCCGGTAGCCGACCAGGTGGCCGTCGACCGAAAGACGGCCGGCGTTGATCTGCTCCAGGTGGTTGATGCACCGCAGGAACGTCGACTTGCCCGACCCGGACGGGCCGACCAGGCAGAACACCTCACGCGGGGCGACCTCGAGGTCGATGCCCCTGAGGATGTGCGCGGCGCCGTAGGACTTGTGGACGCCCTCGGCCTTCACCATGGCGGTCATGCCGACACACCTCCACGGGGGCTCGCGAGCCCCATCATCTTCGTCTTGGCCTTCTGCCACGGCGTGGGCGGCAGCTGTCGCAGCGAACCGCGTGCGTAGTACCGCTCGACGTAGTACTGGCCGATGCTGAACACACTGGTCAGTGCCAGGTACCAGACCGACGCCACGAGCAGCATCTCCATGACCGCGAACGACGTGGAGCCGATGTTCGTCGCGGAACGGAGCAGATCCGTGTACTGCACCGCGGAGACCAGCGAGGAGGTCTTGAGCAGGTTGATGAACTCATTGCCGGTCGGCGGCACGATCACCCGCATCGCCTGCGGCAGCACGATGCGCCGCATGGTCTTGCTGTTGGGCATGCCCAGCGCGTGCGATGCCTCGGTCTGGCCCTCGTCGACCGACTGGATGCCGGCCCGGACGATCTCGGCCATGTAGGCGCCCTCGTTGAGGCCGAGGCCCAGCAGGGCGACCACGAACGGGGTCATCACGTCCACCATCTCGTCCTTGTAGAAACCAAGGTTGAGGATGGGGAAGATCAGCGCGAGGTTGAACCACAGCAGCAGCTGCACATAGACCGGGGTCCCGCGGAAGAGCCAGATGTACAGCCAGGCCACCGCGCCGGTCACCGGGTTCTTCGAGAGCCGCATGACGGCGAACACGATGCCCAGCACCAAGCCGATGATCATCGACAGCACGCTGATGATCACGGTGTTCACGGCGCCGGCGATGATCCGGTCGTCGAAGATGAAGTCCCCGACGGTGCCCCAGTTGACGTCGCCTTGCGAGAACGAGTAGATCAGCGTTGCCAGCAACGCGACTACCACGACACCGCTGACCCAGCGGCCGTAGTGCCGTACCGGGATGGCCTTGATCCGCTCGGGGTGAGCGATCGCCGCTTTGCTGATCCCCGAGTTCGCCGGCGGCTCGTCGGCGGGTGGCTTGTCGAACTTGTCAGTCACAGTGACTGCCCTTCAGTGAACGCTTGAGGCGAGGACGCCGTCTTACTTGCCGCCGTTGATGGTCGCCTCGGTCACGGCGCTGTCCGTGACGTCCCACTTCTTCAGGACCTTCTCGTACTCGCCGTTCTTGATGATGGCGTTCAGGGCCTTCTGGAGCGCGTCGCGGAGCTCCGCGTTGTCCTTGTCGATGGCGATGCCGAACGGACCGGCGTCGGTCTGGTCGCCCACGACCTCGAAGTCGTTGCCGCCGCCCGCGGTCTTCGCGATGTGCGCGGCCACCGGGTAGTCGTTGAGGTCGGCAACGGCGCCGCCGGACTTCACGCGGGTCTGGGCCTCGGCGTCGGTGTCGAACGCCTCGATGGTGAGGGTGCCCTTGCCGTCCTTCTTGCACTTCTCGGCCTGCGCCTTGAAGGTGTCGTGGTACGTCGTGCCACGCTGGACGGCGACCTTCTTGCCGCACAGGTCGTCGAGCGACGTGATCTTCTGCGGGTTGCCCTTCTTGACCAGGAGGGAGACGCCGGAGTTGAAGTAGTCGACGAAGTCGACGCCCTCGCCGGTCTTCTTGCCCTTGTCGTCCAGGCCCTCCTGGCGGGCCTTGGTGTCGCTCATGGCGGACATGACGACGTCCTGGCGGCCGGTGTTGAGCGAGGAGATCAGGCCGTCGAAGGTACCGCTGGTGAACACGAAGTTGACACCGAGCTCCTTGCCGAGGGCCGCGGCGATGTCGGGGTCGATGCCGACGATCTTGCCGCCCTCCTCGTACTCCATCGGAGCGTAGGCGGCGTCGGTGCCGACCTTGATCTCACCGGCGTCCTGGTACTTCTTCGGGAGCGCGTCGAAGAGCGGGGCGTCGGAACCGCCGGCCTGGGTCTTCGTCGACCCCGTGCCCGAGCTGGTCTGGTCACCGCACGCGGTGAGCGTCAGGGCACCGACGACCGCGATCGCGCCGACCGCGGCGATCCGGGACCTGGCAGCGGTCGTACGACGGGTGAGGCTTGCGGTCATGATCGAGGTCCTCCGGCGGGTGAGAGGGGGGGTGTACCAGGGGCCGTGTACTCATCTTCGAGTGTCGCGACCTTGTGTGTTTCCGGCATCTTGCCATTCGGATTAGCCCATTCAGGGGGCCGCGCATGTCAAAATCGGGTAACGGGTCACCCCCGAACCCCAGCGGGCCGGCACATCAAGGCCGGACCTTTCACTGGAACGGCTCCTTCCGACCGAAAGATTTGCTGTGCCTGTCGGCCTCTGTACGGCCTTGGCAGCACCTGGCGTGCTCGCCCGGGTTTGCGGCTATGAGTCGCGTCACCGGCCCGTTAACGACTCGTCGAGGCCGGTGTCGGTCGGGTAAGAAGGATCCTTACACCCCTCATCCGGGGCTCAGGGCGCGTTGTGCGGCGCGCCCGCGCGTACGTACCTCACCTCGTCAGGCGGGCCAACCGCTGGGACGGGGAACGGACGCGGTGCCCGCCCACCCCTCCTCAACCAGGAGTGGCCACCCTCAACAGATGAAGACTTAAGGGGTCAAACCAATGGCAGCGGAGATCGTCAATCCTCGCAGCGACAGTACGGGTACGGAGAGTGCCGACGAGCCCTTCGATCCGGCCTTCGCGCTGCACCGCGGCGGCAAGATGGCCATCCAGGCCACAGTGCCCGTGCGCGACAAGGACGACCTGTCACTCGCGTACACGCCTGGCGTCGCCAAGGTGTGCACAGCCATCGCCGAGCAGCCTGAGCTCGTCCACGACTACACCTGGAAGTCGCAGGTCGTCGCCGTCGTGACGGACGGGACCGCGGTGCTCGGTCTCGGCGACATCGGCCCGGAGGCGTCGCTTCCGGTCATGGAGGGGAAGGCGATCCTCTTCAAGCAGTTCGGCGGCGTGGACGCGGTTCCGATCGCCCTCGCCACCACCGACACGGACGAGATCGTCGAGACCGTCGTGCGTCTCGCGCCGTCCTTCGGCGGAGTGAACCTCGAGGACATCTCGGCACCGCGGTGCTTCGAGATCGAGCGCAAGCTCAAGGAGCGCCTCGACATCCCCGTCTTCCACGACGACCAGCACGGTACGGCCGTGGTGACCCTCGCCGCCCTGCGGAACGCCGCGAAGCTGACCGGGCGTGGTCTCGGTGACCTGCGCGGTGTCATCTCCGGCGCCGGTGCGGCCGGTGTGGCCATCGCGAAGTTCCTGCTCGAGGCCGGTCTCGGCGATGTCGCGGTGGCCGACCGCAAGGGCATCGTCAGCCGCGACCGCGACGACCTGACTCAGGTCAAGCGCGAGCTTGCGGAGATCACCAACAAGGCCGGGCTCACCGGCTCGCTGGAGACCGCGCTGGCGGGCGCGGACGTCTTCATCGGCGTTTCCGGCGGCACCGTGCCCGAGGAGGCCGTCGCGTCGATGGCGCCCGGTGCGTTCGTCTTCGCCATGGCCAACCCGAACCCCGAGGTCCACCCCGACATCGCGCACAAGTACGCGGCGGTCGTGGCCACGGGCCGGTCGGACTACCCGAACCAGATCAACAACGTGCTGGCCTTCCCCGGCATCTTCGCGGGCGCGTTCCAGGTGCGGGCGTCCGCGATCACCGAGGGCATGAAGATCGCCGCGGCGAACGCGCTGGCGGATGTGGTCGGCGACGCGCTGGCGGCCGACTACGTGATCCCCTCGCCGTTCGACGAGCGTGTCGCCCCGGCGGTCACGGCTGCGGTCGCGGCGGCCGCGCGCGCGGAGGGCGTGGCGCGACGCTGAGGTTCGTGCACGCGGCGAACGGGCCGCGTCGTACCACCCGGCCGGGGGTACGACGCGGCCCGTTCCGCGTCTGCGTGGACTCGTGGGGCCGGGCTGCGCCGGACGGGTGAAGTACGGCGCCGAGCTCATGGACGAGGCCCTGAACGGCACCTTTCGCCCCGTCGACGTCGTCGACCCTGGGGGCGGGCGGGGGCGTCCGTGAAGCGCATCGCACCGAAGCCGGGTGCGCAGCCGCCCCGCCCGGCAGCTGCCCGGCGGTCGCGCAGCCCGCCGGGCCCGGCGGGCCCGCGTTGACCGGCCTTCGGCCGTCCGCACCGGCTCAGCCCCTTCCGCTTCCCTTCTGGCCACCGTCCGGGCTGTTCGGCTCTCCGTCGGGCATCGTGCTGGTCGGGTCGGCTTACCGCTGTGCACCGTCCGGGCTGTTCGGCTCTTCGCCAGGCGCCCTGCTGGTCGGGTCGGCTACCGCCGCGCGCCGTCCGGGCCCTTCCGCTTCCCGCCGCGCATCTGCCGGTCCGATCGGCTGCCGCTGCGCGCCGTCCGGGCCGTTCGGCCGACCGGCGATCACCGTGGCGGCCGCCGTTGCCGGGTGGGCACCCGGGGCGTCCGGGCGCGGCAGCCTGGCTCGTTTCATGCCACTGTTCCGGTCCGCGCCTTCCCAGGTTCACCTCGCACTGCTGTGATGCGACGCGCCAACCCCCGTTCCACAGGAGGCGCGTGTGAATCTGGTCGTCAACGGCGACGCCGAGACCGGGCCCGGCGGCAGTGCCGAACCCGTCGGTTCCGTCACCGGATGGGTCATCAAGCAAGGGGCGCCCGCGCTCGTCGGCTACGCACTCGGCAGCGGGTATCCGACCGCCGCCGACCCGGGTCCCGCCCAGCGCGGGAGCAGGTTCTTCAGCGGCGGCAACTCGCCCCGCACCGCACTCGTACAGGACATCTCCCTGCCCGCCGCCGGGGCGACCGGCCGGGCCGCCGTCGATGCCGGCCTGGTGCGGTACACCGTCGGCGCCTGGCTCGGCGGTTACGCCACGCAGGAGGACGGCGTCCGGCTGTCCGTGGAGTTCCGCGACGCCAAGGGCACGCCCGTCGCCCTCTCCGTGCTCGGCCCGGTGACGGCCGCCGAGCGCGGCTCCCGCACCGGCCTGGTCGAGCGGACGGCTTCCGCGGCCGTCCCGCCCGGGGCCCGTACCGCGCGCCTCCTGCTCGTCTTCACCCGCAGCGGTGGCGGGACCTCCAACGACGGGTACGCCGACGCCATATCGCTCAGCCTGACGGCCACGGGGGTACGCAAGTGACCAGGCTCAACCGACGTGATCTGCTCAAGGCCGCCGGTGCCGTGGGCGCGCTCAACCTCGCCTGGCCGCTGAGCGCCGGACTCTCGCCGGCGCAGGCGCGTGAGGCCGCGGAAGCCCTCGGTGCCGACTACGACCCCGCACCGTTCACGCTCGGTGTCGCCTCCGGGGATCCGCAGCCGACGAGTGTCCTGCTGTGGACCCGCCTCGCACCCGAACCGCTCGCCGCCGAGCAGGACCTGCCCGAAGTCGTCGAGGTCGACTGGGTCGTCGCCACCGACCCCCGGCTGCGGCGCGTCGTCGCCCGTGGCACCGCCACCGCCTCGGCCACGCTCGGGCACAGCGTGCACGTACCGGTCTGCGGGCTGCGCGCGAACACCCGCTACTGGTACGGCTTCACAGCCCTCGGCCGGACGAGCCGTACCGGCCGCACGAAGACCGCGCCGGTCGGCGCCGTCTCGTCCGTACGGTTCGCCGCCGCCAACTGCCAGGCCTTCCACGACGGCTTCTACGCCGCCCACCGCGGTATCGCCCGCGAGGACGTCGACTTCGTCGTCCACCTGGGCGACTACATCTACGAGCACGGCCAGGTCGGTGGCGTCCCGGCCGACCATGTCCGTGACCACGAGGGCCCGTCGGTCTTCACCGTCGCCGACTACCGCCGCCGCCACGCGCTCTACAAGGGCGACGCATCCCTGCGCGAGGCCCACGCCGCCCACCCCTGGTTCCTCACCTGGGACGACCACGAGGTCGCCAACGACTACTCCGGCACCGGCGGTGGCGCGCCGTTCATGCAGCGCCGGGCCGCCGCGTACCAGGCCTGGTACGAGAACATGCCGCACCGCGACGCCGGTGCGTCCGCCCTGCCCGACCCCGAGATCCACCGGGTCCGCCGCTGGGGCGACCTGCTGGAGCTGACCGTCCTCGACCTGCGCTCGTACCGCTCCGCGCAGAACCTCGCCGACGGCACCATCCTCGGGGCCGAGCAGAAGTCCTGGCTCAAGCAGGGCATCGACCGCGCCCCCGACTCCTGGCACGTCTGGGCCAACTCGATCATGCTCAGCCAGCTGCGCGGGCGGCCGGGCGGCTCGTACATGTTCACCGACCAGTGGGACGGATTCCTCGCCGAGCGCAAGGAGGTGCTGGGGCATGTCCACAGCAGCGGGCTGGAGGACCTCGTCGTCATCACCGGCGACTGGCACTCCGCCTTCGTGGACGACATCAGGACCGACTTCGACGACACCTCGTCGCCGGTGGTCGGTACGGAGTTCACGGCGCACTCCGTCACCTCGGGCGCGTACTCCGCGGACTGGAACCGGACCAACGGCCCCCTCATGGGCGCCGCCAACCCGCATCTGAAGTACTTCGAGGGCAATCGCTACGGCTACGACGTCTACGAGGCCACCCCGGAGCGCTTCAGCGCCCACATGCGGGTGATCGCCGACCGCCGCGACCCGGTGTCGCCCGTGACGACGCTGACCACGTTCCATGTGGACCGCGGCGGGGTCGGCTCGTACGAGGACCCGGCGACGAAGAACTCTCCGGCGCAGTACCGAAGGGACTAGAACGGCCTAGGGACGCGTGTCACACCGGTGCGCGGTTCCGCCGCGCACCGGTGCCGCCCTATCGTCAAGGTCATGTTCGCCGCCTACGCCGCCCGCATCGACCGTGACCAGCCGCTCAACGGCCTCGAACTGGGCGAACGCCCCGCTCCCGAGGACCGTCCGGGCTGGACGACCGTGACCGTCAAGGCTGCCTCCCTCAACCACCACGACCTGTGGTCGCTGCGTGGTGTGGGCCTCTCCGAGGACAAGCTGCCGATGATCCTCGGCTGCGACGCCGCCGGCATCGACGCGGACGGCAACGAAGTCGTCCTGCACTCGGTCATCGGCCAGAGCGGTCACGGCGTCGGCCCGGACGAGCCCCGCTCCATCCTGACCGAGCGCTACCAGGGGACCTTCGCCGAGCAGGTCTCCGTGCCCACCTGGAACGTCCTGCCGAAGCCCAAGGAGCTCACCTTCGAGCAGGCCGCGTGCCTGCCCACCGCGTGGCTGACCGCCTACCGCATGCTCTTCACCAACGCGGGCGTCCGTCCTGGCGATTCGGTCCTCGTCCAGGGCGCGGGCGGTGGTGTCGCCACCGCCGCGATCGTGCTCGGCAAGGCGGCCGGGCTGCGGGTGTACGCGACCAGCCGCGACGAGGCCAAGCGCAAGCGTGCCGTCGAGCTGGGTGCGGAGGAGGCGTACGAGCCGGGCGCCCGTCTGCCCCGGCGTGTGGACGCGGTCATCGAGACCGTCGGCGCCGCCACCTGGTCGCACTCGGTCAAGTCGCTGCGGCCCGGCGGCACGCTGGTGATCTCGGGGGCCACGAGCGGCGACCGGCCCGCGCACGCCGAGCTCACCCGGATCTTCTTCCTGGAGCTGAAGGTCGTCGGCTCGACCATGGGTTCCAAGGACGAGCTGGAGGACCTGCTCTCGTTCTGTGCGGCCACGGGCGTGCGGCCGGTGATCGACGAGGTGCTGCCGCTGGACCGGGCACGGGAGGGCTTCGAGAAGATCGCTTCCGGCGACCTCTTCGGAAAGATTGTCCTGACGAACCCTTGATGGGTCGTCAGATCTGCTGATGGGATCTCCGGCACTGTCGCCGACCGTGCCGGAGGTTGCCCGTGTACCGCCTGCTCGCCGTCCTCGCCTGCTGCCTCGCCCTGCTGACCCCGGCCACCGCCCACGCCGACCACCACCGGAGCGGCATACCCCCGCTCACCGACGACCGCGGCCGGGTCCTCACGCTGCGCGGCTGGAACGTCGAGGACAAGACCCACCGGGGTGATCAGGCCCTGACGGCCATCACCGAGAAGCACTTCCGCGACCTGCGTGCCCAGGGCTTCAACTTCGCGCGGCTGCTGGTCTTCTGGGACGACCTGGAGCCGGAGCGCGGGCGCTACAGCGAGGCGTATCTGCGCAGGATCGAACGCATCCTCCACTGGGCAGAGAAGTACGGCGTCCAGGTGCTCATCGATGCCCACCAGGACGTCTTCGGGCCCGCCTTCGGACATCGCGGCATCCCCGAATGGGCCACCCGCACCGACGGCCTGCCCTTCACCCCGCACCCGGACGACTGGTTCGCCGAGTACTTCGAGCCCGCCGTGCAGCGCGCCTTCACCCACCTCTACGAGGACCCTGACCTGCGCAGCGCGCAGGCACGCATGTGGCGGGTGCTGGCCGGCCGGCTGGGGGACCATCCGGCCGTCCTCGGCTACGACCTGATCAACGAGCCGATGGGCGAGATGCGCGAGGGCGAGGATCTGCCGACGGCGGCCCGGCGCATCGAGCGCGAGCAGCTCACCGCGATGTACAACCGCCTGGCGGACGCGGTCCGTTCGGTCGACGACGACACATGGCTCTTCGTCGAGCCGACGCCGATCGTGGGGGAGGGCGTACCGACCGGACTCGGCAGGATCGACGACCCGAAGGTCGTCTACGCCCCGCACTTCTACAACACGGCGATGGAGGCGGGAGCCGACTACGACCCCTCGGCGGGCTGGATCGAGTCCTACGAGGCGGCCGTGACCGCGTACCCCGAGGAGTACCGCGTGCCGGTCGTGGTCGGCGAGTGGGGTCCGCTCAACCACGCACTCCCCAACATGCCCCGCTTCTATCGCGACGCACTGGTGTCGCTGAACCGCTACAGCTCGGGCTGGGCCGGGTACGTGTGGTGCTACGGAGGCGGGTACTGCGCCGTGGACGACGCGGGCCGCTTCCGTACGAACAAGGAGCAGACCGCCGCCCCGTACGCCCCGGCCGTGGCGGGCCGGGTCGCGGCCGATGCGTACGACTCCGGGAGCCGGGCCTACCGGCTGGAGTACCGGGCATCCCGGCGCTCCGCGGTCACGGAGATCTCGCTGCCGCCGAGCGCGGCCGGCTGGCGGATCGAGGTGGCGGGTCCCGCCTGGACGAGCACGCGTACGGTCCCGCCGCAGCGCGCGGCCACGGTGCGGGTCCACGCCCGGCCCGGCGCGCAGGTCACCGTCCTCGTCACTCCTGGTACACCACGATGAAGTCACCGCACGGGCCGTGGCGCCCGTCCAGGGCATCACGCAGCCGGCGCAGATGGCCGGACGTGAGCTGGAGCGGCGGCTCGTCGGGCTGATGAGTGGTGCCCCGGGGGTAGTCCTCGTCCGGGGTGCGGGTCATCTCGATGTGGCAGCCCAGGATGTGCGTCACCGGGGTCGTCCCGCAGAACGCCATCAGGCGGTCGACGGTGGCCCGGAAGGAGGCCAGGTCCCTGACGTACAGTCGCCCCGGGTAGAGGGAGTCGCCGGTCAGCAGCAGGCCGGTGTGCCGGTCATGGAAGACGACCGCGGCCTCCTGGTGCCCGGGGCCGGGCAGCAGGTCGAGCACCCGCCCGCCGAGATCCAGCTCCGCGGCCCGCAGCGGCCACTGCTCGAACCCGAAGTACGCCGTCACGGCGTCGAGCGACGGCCCGACGACCTCGGTGTGCGGGCGGTCCGCGAACTGTCCGTCGCCCGCGATGTGGTCCCCGTGGCCATGGGTGTGGGCCACGACCAGCCCGTACCCCTTGCGCGGGTGGCGGGCGAGCCACTGCTCGACCAGCGTGTCGACGGTGGCGCGCAGCGGCAGGTGCGCGGGGTCGGGGCTGGCGCCGGTGTCCAGCAGCAGCGCCCGTTCGTTCCCGAACAGCAGGAACAGGAACGGGGCTTCGTGGTGCACGGACATGTTCTGCCGCAGGATGACGGTGTGCTCGGAGTACGCGTGGACCTGGATCTCCGGGGCGGGGTCATGCTTGGGCGAGGGCCAGCCGGCGTGCCAGTCGACCTCGAGAGAGCCGGTGACGGGGGCGCCCGTACGGAAATCGATCACATCGCACACGGTACGCCCGGTGGGGATGGGCCTGCCGTGTCCCTGACGGTTGCACACCGCTGGTGCGGGGCACGACCCTTGACACTCACGTGATCGCACGTGCAGGGGAGGGGGAACAGTGTCAACGGGGGAACCGCACAGCCGGATTCCGGCCTATCCGGGCGTCGAGCGTTTCGTCGACGCCTTCGACAAACTGGTCGTCCAGCCGCGCCGCAGCCGCAGCCGCGTGCCGGTGGTGCTGCTGAGCGAGCCGGGCAGCGGTCAGGCGGGGCGCCGGATCGTCGCCGGGTTACGGTCCCGGCTGCGGGGGCGCGAGAGGGGGCTCGCGCCGCACGCCTGGCTGCCCGACGCGCCCGCCGACCCGGCCGAGGCGCCGCTGAACCTCTTCGAGCAGATCACCTACCAGCTCGACGCGACCATGCCGCCCGGCACCGGACGGCTGCGGCTGCCCTCCTACCGGCTGCTGCGCGCCGTCGTCACCGCGCCCGCCGCCGGCGGCCTCATGGAGCGCCGCCCGGGGGAGCTGCGGGACCACTGCTACGCGGAGCACCGCGAGGTGTCGGCGCTGGCCCGCGGTCTGTGGTGGCTGGGCGGCCGGGATCAGGCAAACGGTGGCACCCTGCTCGAACTGCTGTGGAACTTCATCGCGGGCCCGCTCTTCCAGCGGCTGCCGCGGGCCCTGTACGGGCGGCGGGCGGGCCGCCGGATGCTGGGGCGCGGCCGCGGGGGCGGCCGCCGCTGGTACGCGGAGTGGGTGCGCCAGCAGCAGGGCACCCCGCCCACCGACTTCTTCCGCTCGGCCCTCGACCTGGTGGACAGTGGCTCGGACGGGGATCCCGAGCAGCTCGACCGGATCCTGGTGCACGCGCTGCTCGCGGACCTCGAGGCCGCCGCCCGCAAGCGGCTGTTCAACCCCTGGCGGCGCCGCCGGGTCAGCCGCTTCGTGCTGCTGGTGGAGGAGGCGGGCCCCGCCGAGTCGCGCGTGCAGCGGTTCCTGCGTGAACTGCGCTCCGCGATGGAGGACTTGCGGTGCACCTCGGTGGTGGCGGTGGCCGCGGGGGTGCGCACCCTCGCCAGCAGGATCCCCGACATCGAGGTCCCCGGCCTGTCCGCCGCCGGCGCGGACCTGGCCAACATCGCCCAGCGCGGCACTCCGCCCGGGCGGCCGTCCGGGATGGTGGTGCCGGTCGCCGAGGGCCCCGAGGACGACCAGGCCGCGACGTACTGGCTGGGCCGCTGGCCGACGCTCGCCCCGCCCGCCATGCGGTGGGGGCCGGGGGCCGAGGTGGTCGGGGTGCTCGGCGCGGGGGCGCTCGCCCTGGTGCTGACCGGGGGGCTGGTCGCCGGGGTGCCGTTCTCGGCGGACGGCCCCGATCCGTGTCTCGGTTCCACCTTCCTCGGCACGGACGGGCAGTGCGTCGGCGTCGCGGAGGGGGCCGCGTCGTTCGGCGCGGCCGACAGCGACCGGGCCGTACGTGACGTACTGCAGCGCATCGAGCGGCAGAACGAGCAGGTGGAGAAGGAGCTTTCGGGCCGGCGCGACGACGATCCCCGTCCGCGTGCCCGCACGGTCGTCTACTTCGGGGCGCTCAGCGGCGGCAAGGACGCCGAGGACCCGGTGCGTGGCGGCACGCTCGCCGAGCTGCGCGGTATCGCCCTCGCCCAGGCGTATGTGAACGGGCAGGCCCTGGGCTCGGGGGAGCGGGTGCCGCTGCGGGTGCTCGCGGCGAACGCGGGGGACCGGTTCAAGGACGCCCCGGCCGTGGCACGCCGGATCGTGGAACTCGCCGACAAGGACAGCTCGATCGTCGGGGTCGTCGGCTTCGGGCAGAGCCGCCGCAACACGTACGAGGCGATAGGCATCTTCGACGACGCGGGGCTGCCGATGGTCGGCACCTCGGGCACCGCCGACGAGCTGCTGCGCCAGGGCGGGCACTACTACCAGACCGCACCGACAGACACCCGGGCCGGCCAGGTGATGGCGTCGTTCGCCGAGCATGCGCCGATGGTGGACGGGAAGTCCGCGGTGCGGGTGCGGCTGATCGCCGATCCTTCCGACGCCTACAGCGCGAGCCTCGCGACAGCCTTCCGTACGGCGTACGGGGACGAGCGCACCGGAATGCTTCTGTACACGCCGACGGATGCGCCCGAGCCTTCTCCCATGCCGGGCGGTCCGGCCGGTTCCACCGTCGCGACCGTCGACGATCTGGCGCGCGAGGTGTGCCGGGCCGTGGCCGAGGAGCCGCGCACGGCGGTGGTGTGGGCGGGGCGGGGCAGCCAGTTCCAGTTGTTCCTCGGCGAGTTGACGCGGGATGCGCGGGACTGTCCGGAGGTGAGCGTGCTCGGTGGCGACGACGTCACCAACGCGCTGACGGAGGAGCGCAGGCCGTGGGAGGTGTTCGCCGGGCTGACGCTGTACTACGTCTCGCACGGCCGGGCCCCGGTGCTGGCGGGGGCGAGCGGTGAGGCGGCGGCCTTCCTCTCGGAGTACGACCGTACCTACGCCAAGGACCATGGCACCCGGACGGGCGCAATGCGCCAGGACGCCCATGTGGCGCTCGCCTGGGACGCGATGCGGTACCTCGCGGAGGGTGTCGACCAGGCGTGGAGGGGCACCGGCGGACACGACGAACGCCTCGACCGTGGGCTGCTGCAGGCGGTGCTCTACCAGGGCCTCGGCGGCGGGGGCTTCGACGGGGCCACGGGCCGGATCGACGCCCACGGGGCCTCGGGCGGGGGCCGGCTGACGGAGAAGAAGCTGATAGCGGTCGAGCGCGGGGGCGCGAAGGGGTCGCAGACGGTGCTGCTGTGCGGGACGGTGGCGCGCGGCGACGTGCGGGGTACGTGGGGGCCGGAGAAGCACCCCTGCCCCTGACGTCAATGAAGGTTGACAACGGTCATGATGTCAACGTAGGTTGACATCATGACCGAAGCAACGGATCTCGCCGAGCTGGCGGGGGACCGCGATCCGCGGATCGGGCTGCGCGCCGTCGCCGCACTGCGGCGGCTGCTGGAGCAGCTCGAAGCCGTTCAGGTGCGCAGCGCCCGCAATCAGGGATGGTCGTGGCAGGAGATCGCCGCCGAGCTCGGGGTGAGCAGACAGGCCGTGCACAAGAAGTACGGGAGGCAGTGATGTTCGAGCGGTTCACCGAGGACGCGCGTGCGGTGGTGACCGGGGCCGTCGCCCGGTCCGAACGGGCCGAAGCGTCCACCGTCACCGAGGAGCACCTGCTGCTCGCCCTGCTGGACCTTCAGGGCGGGCGGGCGTCGTTCGCGTTCCGCGTGCTCGGAGTGAGCGACCGGCGTGAGGCCCTCGAGTCGTCGCTCGACCGGGCGCGCCGCCGCGGCGGCCTGACCAAGGCGGACGAAGGCGCCCTGGCCGGACTCGGCATCGATGTCGCCGAGATCGTCGCGCGGGTCGAGGAGGTGCATGGAGAGGGCGCGCTGGCGGGCGACCGCAAGAACCGCCGGTGGTGGTCTGGTCACCGCTCCCTCACCCGCGGTGCGAAGGACACCCTGGTGAAGGCGCTGCGGATCGCGGTGGGCCGGCGCGACCGCGTCATCGGCGCCGAGCACATCCTGCTGGCGCTCACGGCCCGGCCGGGCGTGGTGGCCGAGGCGCTGGCCGACCACGGGGCGACGTACACGGCGGTGGAACGGGCGCTGTTCGGCACCGGGGGCGGGGGAGCGGCAGTCGAGCGCCACGGTCCTGGTCTACAGCGACGACTCCAACACGCGCGAGCAGGTCAGGCTGGCGGCGGGACGCA
>NZ_JBEXSW010000018.1:0-154053 GCF_040613775.1 Streptomyces sp. NPDC006208
GGCGCAGGGGGGGCGGGGGCGGGGGCCGGCGCCCCCCGCGAAGGCAAGGGGACGGCCCCGCCGGGGGGGGGGGCCCCCCCGGGCCCCCCCCACCCCTTGGCGTACGCCCCACGTTCGGCACGCCCGTGACCGGAGCGGGGCCGGGGTCGTTGCTCACGGCATGACCACAGCACAGCGTGTACTCGCCGCCATTGCTCTCGCGACCGGCGCCTCGGCCCTTGCCGCCCCCGCCGCCAGCGCGGCAGCCCCGGTCGAGGTGCCGTCCGTCATCGGGCAGCTCGACTCCCTCGCCGCGACCTCGGTGCCGACGGAGCACCGGGCGCAGGTGCCGACCGTCTCCGAGCAGGTCGGTGGCGGGATGAACCGACTGGGCAAGGTGAACCAGCTCACCGGCCAGGCCGCTCCCGCTCTCGGCCTCGCCTCCGCCCTCCGGTAGCGGATCCGGCCTGTCAGTGGCGTACGGCGGCGTGTCAGTGGCGTACGCCCAGGCCCGGGAGCCACATGTCGCCGCGGTCCTTGCAGCTCACATCCCGGGCCCGCAGTTCCTCCGGCTCCCTGGTGCCACGGGCCCGCAGTTCCGTGACCACCAGGCGGGCCAGCGCGGCGGCGTCCGCCCGGTCGGGGTCGGCGAAGTCCGTCTGCCACCAGCCGCGGTCGCAGCTCTGCCAGCCGCGCGCGAGCATCAGCTGTGCCCGCTCCTGGCCGTCCGGCGCGTCGCGGTCGTCGATCGAGGCATGCAGCCCGTCCTCGAGGCTGTACGACACCAGTAGCTGGCGACCGCGGTCCGCCGCGCTCGTGAGGCAGAAGCTCGTCCAGTCCGTCCCCACCTGCACCGCGAGCTGCTCCACCCAGGCCGCGAGGAGCAGCTCCAGCGAACTCTCGACATGATCCAGCCCGGCGGCGAGCCGGCCGCCGGGCCGCGAGGTCGGACGCTCGCCCGGCCCGCCGCGGTCCAACTGCCAGACGTACGGCAGGAAGTCGAAGTCGTGCGGCTCGCCCCCCGTCCACGCGCCGCCCCATTCGAAGGTCCGGTGTTCCTCCTCCTCCAGGACAACGGTGTCATGAACCGACAGCTGAGCCCGCTGCCGGTCACCCGAGAGGAGCACGAGACGTCCGCTGCCGCGCCACCGGACGTTCGGCCCGCCGGACGAGCCCCCGTAGAGCGTGGGTTCGCCGATGCGGGCCACCACTGCCTCGTAGACGGCACGGAAGGCCTCCCGCCGCTCCCGCAGCGATGCGCCCGGCTCGTACACGAGCACCGGGACGGGAGGCCTGCCGATGTGCGGGCCGGCGGTGTCATGGAGCTGCTGGGCGAACTCCGCTGCGTCGGCCGGCGACAGCGTGGGTTGGTCGGTCCCCGTGTGGATCCCCGTATTCTCCATGCCGGCCATGGTGCCAGCCGGCACCGACATTTCCCCCGGGTCTTGCCGACCTAGGCCGATTCCCGCCTGAGTCTTGCCTGTTGGACGTCGTTACGGTAGAGACCGGACGGCCGGCGGGCTCGAAGGAGCCTCGGTACTCGTGGGGGCGTAGCGGGCGAATCATGACATGCCCAGGCCAAAATGGCATGCCGTGGGGCGTCGGGGAACCGCCGGGCGTTCACTGCCACGCCCTTCGCGGGACCGGTTCAGGTCATCCGGTGTCACTAGCGTCCGGCTGCAGTGCTGGAGTCAGGAGGAAACCGTGTCCAAGGACCTTTCACGACGGCGTCTGTTCGCACTCGGCGGCGCCGGTGTCGCCGGCGCGGCGGCAGGATCGCTGCTGCCGCCGTCCCTGCATGCCGCGCTCGCCGCCGGGCCGCCCTCCGGCGGGCTGCGTGCCGTCAGGCATGTGGTGATCCTGATGCAGGAGAACCGGTCCTTCGACCACTACTTCGGCACGCTGCGCGGCGTACGCGGCTTCGGTGACCGCAACGCCGTCGAACTCCCTTCCGGGGAACCGGTCTTCGAGCAGCCGGGGCCGCTCGGCACGGTGCTGCCCTTCCCCGTACGCGACGCCGCCGAGACGCAGCAGAAGGATCTCCAGTACATAGGCGACCTGGACCACTCCTGGAGCGGCGGCGCCAAGGCCTGGCGCCAGGGCTGGATGGACGGCTGGGTGTCGGCCAAGACCGCCGCGACCATGGCGTACTACGACCGGCACGACCTGCCCCTGCACCACGAACTCGCCGACACCTTCACCATCTGCGACGCCTACCACTCCTCCACCCACACCTCGACCAGCCCGAACCGTAACCATCTGTGGAGCGGCTGGACCGGGTACGAGGCCGACGGCAGCCGGGCCGTGACGAACGCCGCGTATGCCGAGGGCACCCACCCCGGCTACCCCTGGCCGACGTACGCCGAGCGCCTGGAGAAAGCCGGCCGCAGCTGGCGGACCTACCAGGAGTGGGAGAACTTCACCGACAACAACATCGAGTTCTTCACCACCTTCAAGACCATCGCCCGCAAGGCCCTGGCGAAGGCCGGCGACTTCACGTACATGGAGGCCTTCTACGCGAAGGTCCGCGACACCGCCGACGCCGCCGAGCGGACCCGGCTGCTCGCCGCGCTGGAGGAGGGGGTGGCCACGCTCACCGAGCAGGAGCGCTCACTCTTCGAGCGCGGGCTGCGCCGTGGTGAGACCGGCACCCTTGCCGAGCAGTTCCGCGCCGACGTCGCCACGGGCCGGCTGCCCGAGGTCTCGTACCTGGTGCCGTCCGCCGTCGACTCCGAGCACCCCGGCGCCTCCTCGCCCATCGCGTCCGCCTCCCTCGTCTACAAGATCCTTGACGCGCTCGCCTCGCACCCTCAGGTGTGGCGGCACACCGTCGTGCTGATCAACTACGACGAGAACGACGGCTTCTTCGACCACGTACCACCGCCCGTGCCGCCCGCCGACAATACCGACGAGCGCTGGCAGGGCCTGCCGACCGGGCTCGGCATCCGCGTTCCGCTGCTCGTCGTGTCGCCGTGGACCGTCGGCGGATACGTGTGCTCCGAGGTCTTCGACCACAGCTCGGTGATCCGGTTCCTCGAGAGGTGGACAGGTGTCGAGGAGCCCAACATCACCCCGTGGCGGCGGGCCGTCACCGGTGATCTGACCTCCGCGTTCGACTTCCGGCGCGGCAGGCCGCAGCCCGAGGTGGAGCAGCCGGGGCAGATCCCGCCGTTCACCGGACGCTGGCGGCCCGTGCCCCCGGCCGTGCAGCGGATGCCCGTCCAGGAGCCGGGCACCCGGCCCGCCCGTCCGCTGCCGTACCGGCCCGACGCGCACGGCGGGGTGACCGGCCGGACCGTCACCGTCTCGCTCAGCAACCGCGGACGTGCGAGCGCGCACTTCGCCCTCTACCCGTACGCCGGCGAGTTCCCCGTCCCGCAGCACAAGGACGTAAGGGGTGAGGCGCAGTGGTCCGTGCCCCTTACCGGCGAGACGTACCGCTTCACGATCACAGGTCCCAACGGGTTCCGCCGCGAGTTCGCCGGCCGGGCTTCCGGCCGGGCCGGGGTCGTGTCGGCCATCGACCACCACGACCGCGACGTGCATCTCACGCTGCGCAACAGCGGCAGCACGCTCCTCACCTACACCGTCCGGCCGCTGGGTTATGTCGATGAGGCGGACCTGCACGGCTGGACCCGGCGGATCACGGTCAAGCCGGGACGCAGCCGCACCGTCGTCCACTCGGCGGCCGACGCGCACGGCTGGTACGACCTCGAGGTGACCGCCGAGGGTGACGCCGGCTTCCGCCGCCGGCTCATGGGGCACATCGAGAACGGCCGGCCCAGCGTGTCGGGCTGAGCGCGGCACGCTGCGGCAGGTGCGCGGGACCCTCCGGGCCGCAGCCCCGGGGTGCCCGCGCATCGCTGTGCTGTGAGTAACCCCACGAAAGGGACAAAGAAGCCTGTTTGGCTGACAGAGTGTCCCTGTATAGGTCAAGTGTTCTTTGCGGGCTGTTCCCGGACAAAGATCCTCGAACCATCCAGGGAGCGGGTCCGTTGGCAGCTGTTGCCCGGTGGTGCGTCAGTCACCGCCTCGTCGTCGTTCTCCTCTGGTTCCTCGCGCTCGGCGGTGTCACGGCCGCCGCGAGCATCGCGGGAACCGCGTACTCCAACGACTACGAGGTCCCGGGCACCGAATCCGGACGCGCGGTCGACCTCCTGAAAAAGGGCTTCCACGGCCAGGGCGGCGACAGCGACACGATCGTCTGGCACACGGCCGACAGCAGCGTCCGTGCCGACCGCGTCGAGCAGCGCATGGACCGGATGCTCGACGCCGTCGCGGAGCTCGACGGGATCGTCTCGGTCACCAGCCCCTACAGCGGCCGGGGCGACGCCCAGATCAGCGCCGACCGGCACACCGCGTACGCCACCGTCACCTTCGACCGCCAGGCCGACGACATCCCCGAGGAGCAGGTCCGGGCACTCGTCGACACCGCCAAGGCCGCCGAGACCGACGCCGTACAGGTCGAGCTGGGCGGCAGCGCCATCGCGCTCACCGAGGCGCCCGGCGGTCACGTCGCCGAGGTCGTCGGCGTGGCTGTCGCCGCCGTCGTCCTCCTGGTCGCCTTCGGCTCCCTGGCCGCCAGCCTGCTGCCCATAGCGACCGCACTGGTGTCCGTCGGTACCGCCTACTCGGGCATCGTGCTGCTGGGCCATGTCATGACCGTCGCCGACTTCGCGCCGATGCTCGGCATGCTGATCGGCCTGGGCGTCGGCATCGACTACGCGCTGTTCATCGTCACCAGACACCGCAAGGGGCTCAAACGCGGTCTCCCGGTGGCCGACGCGGCCCGCGAGGCCGTGACCACCACCGGCCGTGCCGTCGTCTTCGCCGGCGCCACCGTCTGCATCGCGCTGCTCGGCATGCTGATCCTGCGGCTCAACTTCCTGAACGGCGTCGCGATCGCCGCATCGCTCACCGTCGTCCTCACCGTGGCCGCCTCGGTGACGCTGCTGCCCGCCCTGCTCTCCCTCATCGGCATGCGCGCCCTCAGCCGCCGCGAGCGGCAACGACTCATCAGCCACGGACCGCAGCCCGAACTGCCCACCGGCTTCGCCGCCCGCTGGTCCGCCTTCGTGGAACGTCACCCCAAGCTGCTCGGTGGGCTCGCCGCGGTCGTCATGCTCGTACTCGCCCTGCCGACCTTCTCGCTCCACCTCGGCACCTCCGACCAGGGCAACGGACCCGCCACCGCCACCACCCGCCAGGCATACGACCTGCTCGCCGACGGCTTCGGCCCCGGCGTGAACGGCCCGCTCACCCTGGTGGGCCGGCTCGACGGCGCGGACGACCAGGTGGCGATGGACCGGCTGCCGCAAGCGCTGCGCGGCACCGACGGTGTCGCCTCCGTCGGTCCGGTCACATACAACAGCAGTGGCGACACGGCGGTGCTCACCGTCGTGCCGGAGACCTCGCCGCAGTCACGGTCGACGAGCGAACTCGTCGACCGGCTGCGCTCGGACGTCCTGCCCGACACCGAGCGGGGCACCTCGCTCGAGGTGGACGTGGGCGGTGTCACGGCCGGCTACGACGACTTCGCCGAGATCATCGTGGGCAAGCTGCCGCTCTTCGTCGGCGTCGTCATCGCGCTCGGCTGTCTGCTGCTGCTCGTGGCCTTCCGGTCGGTCGGTGTCCCGTTGAAGGCCGCGGTGATGAACGTGGCCGCCGTCGCCTCCGCCTTCGGCGTCGTCGCCGCGATCTTCCAGTGGGGCTGGGGGAGCGAGTTGCTGGGTCTCGGCAGCGCGGGCCCGATCGAACCCTTCCTGCCGGTGATCATGGTCTCGGTGCTCTTCGGGCTCTCCATGGACTACCAGGTCTTCCTGGTGAGCCGGATGTACGAGGAGTGGCTGGAGACCGGTGACAACCGGCGCGCCGTACGGGTCGGCCTCGCCGAGACCAGCCGCGTGATCAACTCCGCGGCCGTGATCATGATTTCGGTCTTCCTCGCCTTCGTCCTCAGCGGCGACCGGGTCATCGCGATGTTCGGCATCGGTCTGGCCGCAGCGGTCGCCCTGGACGCCTTCGTCCTGCGCACGCTGCTGGTACCCGCCCTGATGCACCTGCTCGGCGGCGCGAACTGGTGGCTGCCACGATGGCTCGACCGGTGGCTGCCTCGGATCAGCATCGAGAATCCCGGGAGCCGCGATGCCGCGCATGCGAGGATCCCGGAGCAGAGCGCAAGCCTCGACGGCGAGGACAGCAAGCTCACACCCTGACCACCGAGGAGCGGTATGTTCGCGATCAGCCTGGGCGACGACGGAGCCGAGCTGCGCCCCCTGGAACCGTGGCAGGCCGAGGAGTACTTCGCCCATATCGAGCGCGGGCGTGAGTACATAGGCCGGTACATCGCACTGGCGAGAGTCGCTTCGGACGTGGAATCGGCCCGTGCCTTTCTCCAGTCGTACGCGGACAAGGCGGCCGCCGATGCCGGCCGGATCTACGGCATCTGGCTGGACGGCACGCTCGTCGGCGGCGTGCTCTTCCGCACCCTGGACGTGGCCCTCGGCACCTGCGAGGCGGGCTGCTGGCTGGAACCCTCCGCGGCCGGCCGGGGCCTGGTCACCCGCGCCGCGACGATGATCATCGACTGGGCCGTGGAGCAGCGCGGGATCCACCGGGTGGAGTGGCAGGTGTCGTCCGAGAACAAGGCCAGCATCAACGTGGCCAAGCGGCTCGGGATGACCTACGAGGGCGCACAGCGCGAGAGCTACCTCTACGGCGGCGTACGGCACGACATGGAGATCTGGTCCGTACTGGCCCCGGAATGGCGCGCCCGTCGCGCGGCAAGCGGCACGGACGAGGTCCTGGCGGGAACGGGAAACCACTTGGCGTGAGCCGGGTCCCGCTGCTCGAATGCCCCGGTGAACCGACGCGACACACTCTCACTCTTCGACCGCCAGATGCGCCGCCGCACCGGCTCCGGACGGTCGGCGGCCGTACGGACCGGCGACGTCGTACGCCAGGTCGGTGCCGACGGCGACTGGTGCGGTGTCGTCTGGTCCGGACTCGAGGCGCGTACGGCGGACGCTGCCATCGCCGAGCAGGTGCGGTATTTCACCGCCCTCGGCCGCCCCTTCGAGTGGAAGCTGTACGACTACGACCGGCCCGCCGACCTCGCCGGCCGCCTGCTGAACGCCGGATTCACCCCCGAGCCTGCCGAGACCCTGATGGTTGCCGGGACGAGCGATCTGCCCACCGCCGTCGATCTTCCCGACGGGGTGCGGCTGGAACGGGTGACCGGGCCGGCAGGCATCGACCTCGTGACCGAGGTCCATGAGCGGGCGTTCGGTACCAGCGGCGCCCGGCTGCGCGAACAACTGCTCGCCCAGCTCGCCGACGGCGGCCCGGACACGATCGAGATCACGATCGCGCTGGCGGGCGACCTGCCGGTGAGCTCGGCGCGCCTCGAAGTGCACCCTGGCACCGACTTCGCCGGCCTCTGGGGAGGCGGCACCCACCCGCTGTGGCGCCGTCGGGGCATCTATCGGGCTCTGATCGCCCACCGCGCCCGTATCGCGGCCGACCTGGGCATCAGCTATCTGCAGGTCGACGCCTCGGCGCAGAGCCGGCCGATCCTCGAGCGGCTCGGCTTCGTTGCCCTGGCCACCACCACTCCCTACCTCCATGACCCGCACTGAGCGGGGGGACTTAGGGCGCCCGGCCGACTGCGGTCGCAGGGCCTAAGGCCCCCGGTCACCGGAAGATGCGGCACTCGCCCGATGCGGCGGTACCCCCTGGGAGACGAAGGTTGAGGCATCAGCCGGGGCCGGCAGTGGCCCCGCCCACCAGGAGGTACGAGATGTTCGAGTACGAGATCCAGAAGCTGCGCCAGAACGAACTGATCAGGGAGGCCGACGCCCGGCGCCTCGTCCGCCAGGTGCAAAGAGCACGCCGTGCCGCCAGAGCCTCCGCCAAGAACGCGGGGGAGGACCGGGTGAATCCAGCAGGAACCAGCCGCTACACACGCGCCGCGTGACCCCGGCGTGATGATCGTCATCCCGATGAACGGTCCCACGCCGCCGGACAGCTGTGCGATGCTCGGCAGCGTGGAGACCAGGTCCGTCAGCCCGGTGTTCGTCGGCCGCGCCGGCGAACTGGCCCTGCTGACCGATGCACTTGCCCGAGCCGCCGGCCCGGACACCTCCGGGGCCGGTGGCCCCGGAGGAGAGCCGCAGGCGCTGCTCGTCGGCGGCGAGGCAGGCGTCGGCAAGACCAGACTCGTCGAGGAGTTCATCGGCGAGGCCTGCCGCACGGACGCCGTCGTCGCCGTCGGCGGCTGCGTCGAGATCGGGGCGGACGAACTGCCGTTCGCGGCCTTCTCCACCGCTCTGCGCACCCTGCACCGGCGGCTGCCGGCCGAACTGCTCGCGGCCGCCGCCGGGCAGGAGGACGAACTGGCCCGGCTGCTGCCCGAACTGGGCACATCGGCCACGGGCGGGCAGAGCCGGCACGACGAGGAGGGCATGGCGCGGCTCTTCGAACTCACCGCACGGCTGCTGGAGCGCATCGCCGCCGAACGCGCCGTCGTGCTGGTGCTGGAGGACCTGCACTGGGCCGACGCGTCCACCCGGCACCTGCTCGCCTACCTCTTCCGTACGCTGCGCCGCGGCCGGCTCGTCATCATCGCCACCTACCGCTCCGACGACGTCCACCGGCGCCATCCGCTGCGGCCCTTCCTCGCCGAACTGGACCGGATGCGCACCGTCCAGCGCATCGAACTGACCCGCTTCAACCGCGCCGAGGTACGCCGCCAGATGGCCGGCATCCTCGCCGTGGAGCCCGACCCGGCCCTGGTGGACCGGGTTTTCGACCGCTCCGACGGCAACGCCTTCTTCGTCGAGGAGCTCTCCAGCTGCAGCGGCGGCGACTGCGCCGGCCTGCCCGACTCGCTGCGCGACCTCCTGCTCGTGCGGGTCGAGGCACTGCCGGACGATGCGCAGCGGCTCGCACGGATCGTCGCCGAGGGCGGCTCCACCGTCGAGCACGGCCTGCTGCACGCCGTCGCCGGGCTGAGCGAGGACGACCTCGACGAGGGCCTGAGGGCCGCCGTCGGCGCGAACATCCTGCTCGCCACGCCCGACGGCGACGGCTACCGCT
The DNA here is from genome assembly GCF_040613775.1 of Streptomyces sp. NPDC006208. NCBI lineage: Bacteria > Bacillati > Actinomycetota > Actinomycetes > Kitasatosporales > Streptomycetaceae > Streptomyces > Streptomyces sp. NPDC006208. The sequence goes on from NZ_JBEXSW010000018.1 coordinate 9,076, forward strand.
TCCGGCACTCCCTGGCCCGTGAAGCGGTCAGCGACGACCTGCTGCCCGGCGAGCGCTCCCGTCTCAACCGCCGCTATGCCGAGGCACTGGAGGCCGACCCCGGCCTTGTGCGCGAGGCCGAGCGCGCGATGCGACTGGCGACGTACTGGTACCGCGCGCACGACCCCGCCAAGGCGCTGCCCGCCGTGCTCGAGGCCTCCGTCGAGGCCCGGCGGCGTCATGCCTACGCCGAACAACTGCGGCTGCTGGAACGTGCGATGGAGCTGTGGGACAGCGTCCCCGACGACGTGCGCGGCGCACTGCGGCCCGTCGACCACGCCGAGATCTATCCGCCCTGCGGCTGCGACCCCGCCACCACCCCGCTGCGCTATCTCGACCTGATGGCCGAGGCGGCCGTCGCGGGCCGGCTGTCCGGCGAACGCGAACGCGCACTGAAGATCACCAAGCGGGGGCAGCGCCTCGCCGAGGCCGAGGACGACTCGCTCCGCGCCGCCTGGTTCTCGGTCCAGCGCTCCCGGCTGGTCTCGGCACTGGGTCGCGGCGACGGCTGGGCCGAACTGGGCACCGCACAGGACCTTGTACGCGGCCTGCCGCCGTCCACCGTGCACGCCGAGGTCCTCGTGGAAGCGGCGGCCTGGGGCATGACCCACGAACCCGGCCCCGCAAGTCTGGCAACGGCGGAACGCGCCGTGGACCTCGCCCGCATGGTCGGCGAGGAGGACATCGAACTGCATGCCCGCCTCACGCTCGGCAGCCTGATGGCCGACGCCGGCGACGTCGAGGGTGGACTCGCCGAGATGTACGAGGTCAAGAACCGGGTCGTCGCACTCGGTCTGGCCGTCCACATCGGCCGCACCCATGTGAACCTCCCCTCCGTCCTGGAAGGTGTCGGCCGCTCACGCGACGCCCTCGACATCCTCACTGAGGGCATCGACCTCTCGCAGAAGTACAGCCTGTTGGACACCGAGGCCTGGATCCGGATGAATCTGGCCGAGTCCTGCCAATCGCTGGGACGGTGGGACGAGGCGGTCCGGATGGGCGAACGCGCCCTGCAGATCGCCCTCAGTCCCAAACCTCGCGGTCATGCCAGCACCCGCCTCGCCATCCTCGCGCTGGAGCGCGGCGACGTGACGAAGGCAGCGGAGCACCTGCAGGCCGCCTATGGACACTTCGGCGCCAACGACCCCATGCCCCAGGCGAACCTGCCGCTGACGATGATCGCGCTGCAGATCGCCGCGGCCGAGGGGAGGGTGCTCGACGCCCGCGCCGAACTTCGGCACGCCACCGAAGCCGGCTTTCCGCCCGGCACCCAGCGCTACGCCTGGCCCCTGCTGCGCGCCGCCGCCACCCTGGAGGCCGACACGCGGGGACTGCCCGTCGCCGAGCCGGGGCGCGCGGACGCACTGGACCGGATCCGCGGGGCAGCCAGAACGCTCGTCACCGCCGCGCCGGTGTGGACGGCGCACGAGCGCTGGCTGCGCGCCGAGTTGCTGCGCGCCGGCGGGGAGGACACTCCGGTCGACTGGGCGGAGGCCGTGGACGCCTTCACCGGGCTGGACCGCCCTTACGACCTGGCGTGGGTACGGGTGCGCCTGGCCGAGTCCCAGCTGCAGGCCGCCCGTCCCGGCCCGGGGGAGACGGACCGCGCGACGGCTGCCGGACTGCTGCGTCAGGCGCTGGCCACGGCACAGCAGTTGTGCGCCCGCCCCTTGGCCGAGGACATAGCCCTGCTCGCCCAGCGCGCCCGCATCAGCCTCACCGACGACTGCCCCGACCCGTCGGCCGCGGGGGAGCCGCCGGCCGGCGCCCCGGCGCTCGGGCTGACCCCGCGTGAACAGGACGTACTGCGCCTGGTGGCCGCCGGGCACAGCAACCGCCGGATCGCCGAGGAGCTCTACATCTCACCCAAGACCGCGAGCGTCCATGTCTCCAACATCCTTGCCAAGCTCGGCGTATCGGGCCGTGGCGAGGCGGCGGCCATGGCCCACCGGCTGCGCCTCTTCCCGGACCTGGCGAGCGAAGCGGTCTCCTGACGAAGCGGTGCCGGCCAGGAGCCGCTCACCCCGCTACTTCACCTCCAGCAGGAGGATCTTGTCGTCACCCGGCTCGGGTGTGCCCCGGGTGTCCGTCTCGCTCGTCACGAGCCAGAGCCGGCCACCGCCCGCCGGCAGGACGGTCCGCAGGCGGCCGTGCTTCTCGGTCAGGAACGACTGGGGCTCGGCGGAGGGCTGCGCTCCGTCCAGCGGGATACGCCACAGACGCTTGCCCGCCAGCCCCGCCATCCATATCGACCCCTGTGCGTAGGCGATACCGCTCGGCGAGGCGTCCGCCGTCTTCCACTGGGCGACCGGATCGACGAAGCCGTCCTTGCCGCCCTTGCCCTCGACCTCCGGCCAGCCGTAGTTCCTGCCGGGCTCGATCAGATTCAGCTCGTCCCAGGTGTCCTGGCCGAACTCTGCCGCCCACAGTCGCTTCTCGGAGTCCCACGCGAGCCCCTGCACATTGCGGTGGCCGTACGAGTAGACGACGGAATCCGCCTCCGGATTGCCGTGCACCGGCTGACCGTCCGGAGTCATCCGCAGGATCTTGCCGCCCAGCGACTCCTTGTCCTGCGCCAGCCCCGTCTCCCCCGTCTCGCCCGTGCCCGCGTACAGCATCTTGTCCGGGCCGAAGGCGATCCGCCCGCCGTTGTGCACGAAGCCCTTGGGGATGCCTCTGAGGACTGTGTCCGGCGCGCCGAGCTGCTGCCCGGCAGGCTTCTGCTCGTCGTACAGCAGCCGGGCGATGCGATTGTCCGACGCGGTGGTGAAGTACGCGTACACCTGGTGGTCGGAGGCGAACGACGGGGAGACGGCCAGCCCCAGCAGACCGCCCTCGCCGCCCGGCGCGACTCCGGGCACCGAACCGATCACGGTCTTCTTGCCGCCGTCCGCCGCGACGCGGGTGATCGTCCCCTCGTCGCGTGAGGCGACCAGCAGATCGCCGCCGGGCAGCGTGGCCACACCCCAGGGCGACTCGAGATCCTCGGTCAGTACGGACACGACCTCGACGGACCCCTTGGCGGCCGGCAGGTTCGGGTTCGCGGAGGCGCTGGAACCGGTCGCGGTGGGGGAGGCGGCCGGAGCGGAGGAGGTCGTCCCCCTCCTCCCCGCCCCGTTCTTCTCGTCGCCCGAGGAACACCCGGCCGCGAGAACAAGGACGGCGGTGGCCACGAGGGCACTCACAGCAGGACGGTGCACGGTTCTGATCCCTTCGACGGCTGCTCGAGCTGCCTTACTGCCCTTCTTACACCGCAGCCGCCCCTCAGGTTCCCGATCTTGTCAGATCGCTCGGAGGGCGGAGCGCCGATCAGTCCCAGGATCCCTGCGCGGGCGGCAGTCCGGCGATCTCGGCCAGGTCGTACGCCGTGAGTTCCAGCTCCGTGGCCCGGGCGTTCTCGACGGCCCACTCCTCCCGCTTGGCGCCCGGCACCGCCACCACGTGCCGGCCACGTGTCAGTACCCATGCCAGCGCGACCGTCGCCGGCGTGGCCACCGGCCCGTGCCGCTCGGCGATCCGCCGCAGCCCCGCCACCACCGGCTGGTTCGCGGCCATCATCTCGGCGGTGAACCGCGGATGCCGCGCCCGGACATCGTCCGGCTCGAAGCCCTGTCCGGGCGTCAGCGTGCCCGTGAGAAAGCCGTTGCCCAGCGGCATCGCCGCCAGGAACCCCACCCCGCGCGCCTCGCACCACGGCAGCAGCCGCTCCATCGCCTCGGGCGACCACACCGACAGCTCCGCCTGGACCGCACTGACCGGGAACACCTGCTGCACCCGCTCCAGCTGCCGGATCGTTCCTTCGTGCAGATCCGCCCCGGTCCGCGCCCCCGGCCTCCGCATCGCCCGTGCGCCCACCGCGCACATCCCCAACGCCCGTACCTTGCCGGCCCCGACAAGCTCCGCCATCGCGCCCCAGGTCTCCTCGACCGGAACCTCCGGATCGGCACGGTGCAGCTGGTACAGGTCGATCACATCGGTCTGCAGCCGGCGCAGCGACGCGTCACAGGCCCGTTTCACATAGCCGGGCCTGCCGTTGGCGACCACATGCTGATCACCGGCCAGCAGCCCGACCTTCGTCGACACGAACGCGTCCGCCCGTCGCTGCTTCAGCACCCGGCCGACCAGCAGCTCATTGGTGAACGGGCCGTACATGTCAGCGGTGTCCAGCAGGGTCGAGCCGGCGTCGAGCGCTGCGTGAACGGTGCGCAGCGACCGGTCCCCGCGCTGCTGGGAGCTGCTGTAGGCCCAACTCATCGGCATGCAGCCGAGCCCCACGGCGCCCACTTCGAGGGCTCCCGCACCGATTGTCCTGCGCTCCAACTCCCCGTACCCCTCCCTCGACGCACCCAAAGCTAGCCAATGCCACCGGGCAGGCTTCGCATAGCCTCCGGAGCATGACTGCTGATGTGTGGCTCCCTGTCCCGGCCGACGAGATCGAAGGCCTGCCCGATCCCGCCAAGTCGGGTCTCACCTACCGACTCTGGGACGGCGGGCAGGAGTTCCCGGCCGACCCCGCCGACTGCGTCTTCTATGCCGTCCCGTACATGAAGGGCACGGAGGTCGCCGTACGCCCGCTGGCCGCCATGACCTCCGTGCAGGTCGTGCAGACCCTGTCCGCGGGAATCGACCATGTGGTGCCGGGACTCGGCGCGCTGCGGCCCGGCGTGCGCCTGTGCAATGCCAGAGGGGTCCACGAAGCCTCCACCGCCGAGCTCACCCTCGCCCTGATCCTTGCCTCCCTGCGCGGGATCCCCCGCTTTGTGCGGGGCCAGGACCAGGAGGAATGGCACTCCGGCTTCTATCCGGCGCTTGCCGACAAGTCGGTGCTCATCGTCGGGTACGGCTCCATCGGCGCGGCGATCGAGGACCGGCTCGCGCCCTTCGAATGCGCGCGGGTGGCGCGCGTCGCGCGCTCTGCCCGCGCCACGGAGCGCGGAGAAGTGCGCGCACTCGCCGACCTGCCCGTCCTGCTGCCCGACGCGGACGTCGTGATCCTCTCGACCCCGCTCACCGATCGGACGAAAGGCCTGGTCGGCGCGGACTTCCTGGCCCGGATGAAGAACGGCGCCCTGCTGGTCAACGTCGCCCGGGGTCCGGTCGTGGACACAAACGCCCTGCTCGCGGAGGTCGGGAGCGGACGCATCACCGCCGCCCTCGATGTCACCGATCCCGAGCCGCTGCCCGCCGGTCATCCCTTGTGGCACGCGCCCGGCGTGCTGATCAGTCCCCATGTCGGCGGCTCCACCTCGGCGTTCATGCCACGGGCCAAACGCCTGCTGGCACGGCAGCTCACCCGGTTCGCCGCCGACGACCCTGTGGACAACGTGGTGCTCACGACCGGCTGACGATCTCGAATCGCACCCCTTCGATCACTCTTCGAAGTCACTCGGATGCACCGCGTGCCTTGATAGCCACAGGTCGTCACGGAGAGTAGAGGGGCTATGTCCCTGAGTGACGATATTGGTGTATCGTCCCGACCTGGGGGCTGCGCCGAAGCGAGGGGCGGTGCCGTGACGCGAACTGACTGGCGATCACATCAGAGGGGGGCGACGGGCGATGCACGGCCGATGGACCAACGATCCGACGCGGCGGGGCCGCCACCGGCGACCCCAGCGCGCCCCGGCGCGCCGACTCCTTCCGGCACGACGGACACCGCACCTGCCGGAGCGGCCGCAGACACAGGCTGCCGGACCGCCGAAGCGTCCCACGCCGGCAGCGAGGCCGGAGGCGACGCGATGAGCGCGCCCGGGGCGCTGGTGGCGCCGGGCGCCGCCCGGCAGGCCGTCCCGGGATGCGGCACGGGGCTGCTCGCCCGGTTCCTCCTCGTGCTGCTGTGCACCGCCTACGGCGCAGGAGCCGCCCTGGGCTGGGGGTCACGCGAACTGGCGGTGTTCATGGGTGACTTCGGCCTCAGCGCCGCCGCCCTGCTCGCGGCCGTCTCCTGCCTGATGTACGCCCGCACCGAGTCCTGCCGCTTCCGGCCCGCCTGGCTGCTGTTCGCCTTCTCGTCGCTCATGGCCTCGGCGGGGAACGCGGTCTGGGGATGGTACGAGTTCGTGCTCGACCGTGACGTACCGAGCCCGTCCGTCGCCGACCTGTTCTTCCTCTGCTTCGCGCCCCCGGCCATCGTCGGACTGCTCGTGCTCGCCAAGCGCCCGGTGACCAAGGCCGGCTGGGTCTGTCTGGGACTGGACGCCTGGCTGATCGGCGGCTCCCTGCTCACCCTCGCCTGGAGCCTCGCGCTCGCCCACACCGCGCTCGCGCAGGGCGAGAGCGTGGCCCCGGCCGCCCTGACGCTCGCCTACCCGCTGCTCGACATCGTGCTGGTCAGCATGGTCCTCGCACTGCACTTCCGCCGATCGTCGAGCAACCGCTCCGCGGTCAACACCGCGATCGCGGGCCTCGCCCTGACCGTGCTGTGCGACGCCGTGTTCACCTCGCCCCTGCTTCAGGAGAGCTACAAGTCCGGCGAGCTGCTCGACGCGGGCTGGTTCGCGGGTTCGCTGCTGCTCGCCTACGCCCCCTGGGGCGCGCGCCGGGCGGCGGAGGCCGCGCCGCCGCCGCTCCGCAGCCGTCAGCCGAACCGGCCTCTCGCGAGCTCCCTCGCCGCGCTCACGCCGTATCTCGCCGCGGCGGTGTGCACGCTCGGGATTCTCTACAGCGTCGTCGAGGGGCGTCGTGTCGACCGGGTCGTCGTCCTCACCGGCTGCACCGTCGTGCTCGCACTGGTCGTGCGCCAGGGCATCATGCTGCTCGACAACATCGCCCTGACACACGAACTGGCACAGAAGGAGAACCACTTCCGCTCGCTGGTCCAGGGATCGAGCGACGTCATCATGATCGCCGCCTCCACCGGCGTCCTGCGGTACGTCTCGCCCGCGGCGAACGGTGTCTACGGGCGCGACGCCGAGGAGCTCGTCGGCTCCGAGCTTGCCTCGCTGATCCACCCCGAGGACCTCGGCCGCGTCGTCCACGAGGTACGCCGGTTTCTGGCCGCCTGCGCGACGCAGGAACCCACCACCCGGATCGAGTGCCGCTTCCGCTCCGGTGCCGGGGACTGGCTCAATGTGGAGTCCACGATCAGCCGCCATCAGGGCGGCCTGATCCTCAACAGCCGGGACGTCACCGAACGGGTCCGTCTGCAGGCGCAGTTGCAGCACAACGCGGAACACGACCCGCTCACCGATCTGCCCAACCGCGCCCTGTTCACCGAGCGCGTCCGGATGGCCCTCACCGGCCGTCGTACGGGCGATCCCGGAACCGCCGTGCTCTTCATCGACCTCGACGGTTTCAAGGGCGTCAACGACCGCCTGGGCCACCAGGCCGGCGACGAACTGCTGATCCAGGCGGCCCGCAGGCTCGCGGACTCGGTGAGGGCCGGGGACACCGCCGCCCGCCTGGGCGGGGACGAGTTCGCGGCCCTCATCATCGGCGACGGCATCCGGGACCGGTCCGCCCGCGAGCGCCAGGTCCACGAGATCGCCGACCGGCTGCGCCTGACGCTCGCCCAGCCGTACAGCGTCGACGGCCGTGAGGTGCGCGTGGCCGCCTCGATCGGAGTGGCCTTCGCCGAGCCCGCCCAGGGCCCCAACGACCTCATGCGCAACGCCGACCTCGCGATGTACCGCGCCAAGGCCGGCGGCAAGGACCGGGTCGAGCTGTACGCGCCCCAGATGCAGGCCGACGTCGTCCACCGCACCGAGCTCGCCGCCCGGCTGCGCAGCGCACTGCACGACGGAGAGTTCGCCCTGCTCCATCAGCCCGTCGTGAGCCTCGGCACCGGGCGGATCTCGGCCGTCGCCGCCCAGGCCCGCTGGAGGTCCGCCCAGGGGATCCTGTTCACCCCGGCCGAGTTCCTGCGCATCGCCGACGACGGCGACCGCACCGCCGAGCTCGGCCGCTGGCTGCTCGAGGAGGCCGTCGAGCAGGCCGCCGAGCGTGCCCGGGCAGGCCTTCAGGTTCCTGTGTCGGTCCGTCTCACGGGCCGGCTGCTGCTCGACCGGTCCCTGCCGCTCGGCTCCGTCGAGGCCCTGCTGACCCGGCACGAGCTGCCGTCGGGAGCGCTGGTCGTCGAGCTGGCCGACAGCGATCCGCGGATCTCCTTCGACGAGCTGGAGCAGCGACTGGTCGCGCTGCGCAGACTCGGCGTACGGATCGCCCTGGACGGCTTCGGGAGCGGCTATGCGGCGATCAACGCGCTGCGCCGCCTCCCTCTGGACGTGCTGAAACTGGACAGGGGGCTGGTCGAGGGCGTCGTCGAATCGGCGAGACTGCACAAGATCACAAGTGGGCTGCTCCGTATCGCCTGCGATCTCGGTATGCAGTCCGTGGCGGACGGAGTGGACGTGCCGGAGCAGGTGCTGGCCCTGCGGGCGATGGGCTGCACACACGGGCAGGGCATGGCGTTCTCCGGGCCTCTGGACGAGTACCGGCTGCGCCGTGCGCTGGTCCGCGACGAGTACCCCGTACCCGGCACAATGGCCCTGCCGGTCCTGTCCGGCGGGGGGCTCCCGACTCCCCGTTTTGGCTCAAATAATGAGACGCGCGTCCCACCCACTTGACAGTGACCGCGCCACGGGGGGAGGGTCATTGCCATGCGCACCCGAATTCTCGTACTTGAAAAGCGCGTCGGCTGAGCAGAGCCCGTCCACAGGCCCTGCAGACCCTCCCGACGCGCTCCCCTCGCTTGCCTCCCGGCACGAGGGGTTTTTTGTTGCACCGGCACTTACCAAACCCACGCAAAAACCCTCAGCTTCGAGAAGAGAATGCCGATGACCGAGCAGGCCACCGGGGCCCACCATCCGCAGCCGCGGGCCCGTAACGGCGGACAGACCTCCGCCCGCGTTGAGCACGTCACGGGCGCGCAGTCCCTCATTCGCTCTCTCGAGGAAGTAGGGGCCGACACGGTCTTCGGCATCCCGGGCGGAGCCATCCTCCCGGCGTACGACCCGATGATGGACTCGACCAAGGTCCGTCATGTCCTGGTCCGCCACGAGCAGGGTGCCGGGCACGCCGCCACCGGCTACGCCCAGGCGACCGGCAAGGTCGGCGTCTGCATGGCCACCTCCGGCCCCGGCGCGACCAACCTGGTCACCCCGATCGCCGACGCGCACATGGACTCCGTTCCCCTGGTCGCGATCACCGGTCAGGTCGCCTCCAAGGCGATCGGCACGGACGCCTTCCAGGAGGCGGACATCTGCGGCATCACCATGCCGATCACCAAGCACAACTTCCTGGTCACCAAGGCCGACGACATCCCGCGCACCATCGCCGAGGCGTTCCACATCGCCTCGACCGGCCGCCCGGGCCCCGTCCTGGTCGACATCGCCAAGGACGCCCTCCAGGCGCAGACCACGTTCAGCTGGCCGCCGCAGACCGACCTGCCCGGCTACCGCCCGGTGACCAAGCCGCACGCCAAGCAGATCCGCGAGGCCGCAAAGCTGATCACCGCCGCCAAGCGGCCCGTCCTGTACGTCGGCGGCGGTGTCATCAAGGCCGGTGCCACGACCGAGCTGAAGGTTCTCGCCGAGCTCACCGGCGCCCCCGTCACCACCACCCTGATGGCGCTGGGCGCGTTCCCCGACAGCCACCCGCTGCACGTGGGAATGCCGGGCATGCACGGTTCGGTCACCGCCGTCACCGCGCTGCAGAAGGCCGACCTGATCGTCGCCCTCGGCGCTCGCTTCGACGACCGCGTCACCGGCAAGCTGGACAGCTTCGCCCCGTACGCCAAGATCGTCCACGCCGATATCGACCCGGCCGAGATCGGCAAGAACCGCACCGCGGACGTGCCGATCGTCGGTGACGCCCGCGAGGTCATCGCCGACCTGGTCCAGGCCGTCCAGGCCGAGCACAACGACGGCAACACCGGCGACTACAGCGCCTGGTGGAACGACCTCAACCGCTGGCGCGAGACCTACCCGCTCGGCTACGAGAAGCCCGCCGACGGCAGCCTCTCCCCGCAGCAGGTCATCCAGCGCATCGGTGAGCTCGCCCCCGAGAGCACCATCTACGCCGCCGGTGTCGGCCAGCACCAGATGTGGGCAGCCCACTTCATCAACTACGAGAAGCCGGCCACCTGGCTGAACTCGGGCGGTGCCGGAACGATGGGCTACGCGGTCCCGGCCGCGATGGGCGCCAAGGCCGGAGCCCCGGACCGCACGGTCTGGGCGATCGACGGCGACGGCTGCTTCCAGATGACCAACCAGGAGCTCACCACCTGCGCCCTGAACAACATCCCGATCAAGGTCGCGATCATCAACAACGGCGCGCTCGGGATGGTCCGCCAGTGGCAGACCCTCTTCTACAACCAGCGGTACTCCAGCACCGTCCTGCACGCCGACGACACGGGCCACCACGTCGCCGGCTCCCAGGTCGGCGCGAGCACCACGGCGCGCCAGGGCACCCGCGTGCCGGACTTCGTCAAGCTGTCCGAGGCCATGGGCTGCTACGCGATCCGCTGCGAGTCCCCGGACGACCTGGACAAGGTCATCAACGAGGCCAACGCCATCAACGACCGCCCGGTCGTCATCGACTTCATCGTCCACGAGGACGCCCAGGTGTGGCCCATGGTCGCCGCCGGCACCTCCAACGACGAGGTCATGGCCGCCCGCGGCGTCCGTCCCGACTTCGGCGACAACGAAGACGACTGAGAGCCGTAGGAAGAGGAACGACGCACATGTCCAAGCACACGCTCTCCGTCCTGGTGGAGAACACCCCCGGCATCCTGGCCCGGATCGCCGCGCTGTTCTCCCGCCGCGGCTTCAACATCGACTCGCTCGCCGTCGGTGTCACCGAGCACCCCGACATCTCCCGCATCACGATCGTGGTCAACGTCGAGGACCTCCCGCTCGAGCAGGTGACCAAGCAGCTGAACAAGCTGGTCAACGTCCTGAAGATCGTCGAGCTCGAGCCCGCCGCCGCGATCCAGCGCGAACTCGTGCTGGTGAAGGTCCGCGCGGACAACGAGACCCGTTCCCAGGTCATCGAGATCGTCCAGCTGTTCCGCGCCAAGACCGTGGACGTCTCGCCCGAGGCCGTCACGATCGAGGCCACCGGTTCGAGTGACAAGCTCGAGGCGATGCTCAAGATGCTGGAGCAGTTCGGCATCAAGGAGCTCGTCCAGTCCGGCACCATCGCCATAGGGCGCGGCGCCCGCTCCATCACGGACCGCTCCCTGCGGGCGCTGGACCGATCCGCCTAGCGGACCGACGTTCCGCCTGGCGAGACCCCGAAACGTCCACATCCCTCCCCGCCGTACGGTGGGACGCAACACCAGCACTCCAAGGAGATATCCCAGTGGCCGAGCTGTTCTACGACGACGATGCCGACCTGTCCATCATCCAGAACCGCAAGGTCGCGGTCATCGGCTACGGCAGCCAGGGCCACGCCCACGCGCTGTCGCTGCGTGACTCTGGTGTCGACGTCCGGGTCGGTCTGCACGAGGGCTCCAAGTCCAAGGCCAAGGCCGAGGAGCAGGGCCTGCGCGTGGTGACGCCGGCCGAGGCCGCCGCCGAGGCCGACGTCATCATGATCCTCATCCCGGACCCGATCCAGGCCCAGGTCTACGAGGAGTCCGTCAAGGACAACCTGAAGGACGGCGACGCGCTGTTCTTCGCCCACGGTTTCAACATCCGCTTCGGCTTCATCAAGGTCCCGGCCGGTGTGGACGTCGCCCTGGTCGCTCCCAAGGGTCCGGGTCACCTGGTCCGCCGCCAGTACGAAGAGGGCCGTGGCGTCCCGGCGATCGCCGCCGTCGAGCAGGACGCCTCCGGCAACGCGTTCGCCCTGGCGCTCTCGTACGCCAAGGCCATCGGCGGCACCCGCGCCGGCGTCATCAAGACCACCTTCACCGAGGAGACCGAGACCGACCTGTTCGGTGAGCAGGCGGTCCTCTGCGGTGGTACGTCCGCGCTGGTCAAGGCGGGCTTCGAGACCCTGGTCGAGGCCGGCTACCAGCCGGAGATCGCCTACTTCGAGTGCCTCCACGAGCTGAAGCTGATCGTGGACCTCATGTACGAGGGCGGCCTCGAGAAGATGCGCTGGTCGGTCTCCGAGACCGCCGAGTGGGGCGACTACGTCACCGGCCCCCGGATCATCACCGACCAGACCAAGGCCGAGATGAAGAAGGTTCTCACCGAGATCCAGGACGGCACGTTCGCCAAGAACTGGATGGACGAGTACCACGGCGGTCTGAAGAAGTACAACGAGTACAAGACGCAGGACGAGAACCACCTGCTGGAGACCACCGGCAAGGAGCTGCGCAAGCTCATGAGCTGGGTCGACAACGACGAGGCGTGAGCCGTGACGGTGAGGGGGCCAGCCCGGCCCCCTCACCGGCCCGCTCCGCCGGTGCGCTCCAGCCGTTCTCCGGGCCGGTCCCGTGCAATGCGACCACCGGCACGAACCACCAACGGCCCCTTGGACGACCTCGCACCCGGTTCGCCACTCTGTCCAGCCACGGACGGGTGATCCTGCCAAGGAGGCGCAAGATGCATCCCATGGCACCACTACACTCATCAGTACATACGCGTCAGGCCCACAGTGTCGTGCGTCTTCCACGCGGCTAGCCCCTCCACCGCCTGCGGCCGTCGGGACGGCCGTCCGCACTGGACATGTGAGGACTCACGTGAGCTCGGACCCTCGTCAAAAGCCAGTAGTACTCATCGCTGAAGAGCTGTCGCCCGCCACCGTCGACGCCCTGGGACCGGACTTCGAGATCCGGCACTGCAACGGCGCCGACCGTGCCGAGTTGATCCTTGCCGTCGCCGATGTCGACGCGATCCTCGTCCGCTCGGCCACCAAGGTCGACGCCGAGGCCATTGCCGCGGCCAAGAAGCTGCGGGTCGTCGCCCGCGCCGGTGTCGGCCTGGACAACGTGGACGTCTCCGCCGCCACCAAGGCCGGCGTCATGGTCGTCAACGCTCCGACGTCCAACATCGTCACCGCCGCCGAGCTCGCCTGCGGTCTGCTGGTCGCCACCGCGCGTAACATCCCGCAGGCCAACACCGCTCTCAAGAACGGCGAGTGGAAGCGCTCCAAGTACACCGGCGTCGAACTCAGCGAGAAGACCCTCGGTGTCGTCGGCCTCGGCCGCATCGGCGTGCTCGTCGCGCAGCGCATGTCCGCCTTCGGCATGAAGATCGTCGCGTTCGACCCCTACGTACAGCCCGCGCGGGCCGCCCAGATGGGCGTCAAGCTGCTCTCGCTCGACGAGCTGCTCGAGGTCTCCGACTTCATCACCGTCCACCTCCCCAAGACCCCCGAGACGCTCGGCCTGATCGGCGACGAGGCGCTGCACAAGGTCAAGCCGACCGTCCGCATCGTCAACGCCGCCCGTGGCGGCATCGTCGACGAGGAAGCGCTGTACTCGGCGCTCAAGGAGGGCCGGGTCGCCGGCGCCGGTCTGGACGTGTACGCGAAGGAGCCGTGCACCGACTCCCCGCTGTTCGAGCTGGACCAGGTCGTCTGCACCCCGCACCTCGGCGCGTCCACGGACGAGGCGCAGGAGAAGGCCGGTATCGCCGTCGCCCGCTCGGTGCGCCTCGCGCTCGCCGGTGAGCTGGTCCCGGACGCGGTCAACGTCCAGGGCGGTGTCATCGCCGAGGACGTGCGCCCGGGTCTGCCGCTCGCCGAGAAGCTCGGCCGGATCTTCACCGCGCTCGCCGGTGAGGTCGCGGTCCGCCTCGATGTCGAGGTCTACGGCGAGATCACCCAGCACGACGTCAAGGTGCTCGAACTGTCCGCGCTCAAGGGCGTGTTCGAGGACGTCGTCGACGAGACCGTCTCGTATGTGAACGCTCCGCTCTTCGCCCAGGAGCGCGGTGTCGAGGTCCGGCTGACCACCAGCTCGGAGTCCCCGGACCACCGCAATGTCGTCACCGTGCGCGGCACGCTCTCGGGCGGCGAGGAGGTCGCGGTCTCCGGCACGCTGGCCGGCCCCAAGCACCTCCAGAAGATCGTCGCCGTCGGCGACTACGACATCGACCTGGCGCTCGCCGACCACATGGTCGTGGCGCGCTACGAGGACCGTCCCGGTGTCGTCGGCACCGTCGGCCGGATCCTCGGCGAGGCCGGGCTGAACATCGCCGGCATGCAGGTCTCCCGTCAGGAGGAGGGCGGTGAGGCGCTGGTCGTGCTGACCGTCGACGACACCGTGCCGCAGTCCGTGCTCACCGAGATCGCGGAGGAGATCGGTGCCACGTCGGCCCGTTCGGTGAACCTCAACGACTGATCCATCCCTGCTGGACGCCCGAAAGGGCCCGGGAAACCGGGCCCTTTCGGCATGTCCGGGGCGGAACGCACGGCGGCCGGGGGCGGTCAGAGCGCCGCGGCCTTGGCCCGCGCGGCCCGTTCCTGCGTCGTGGTCCCGCCCGCCGCGGAGGCCGATTCGTGCGCGGGGTCTTCGGCCCGCTCGGCCGGGCCCACGGTACGCAGCAGTACGGCGGCGAGAACCGCGGCTCCGACGAGCAGTACCGCACCGCCTGCCGCGGCGATCTGCATCCCGTGGACGAAGGCCTCGCGCGCCACCTCCAGTACGGCCTGTCCGGCGCCGACCGGCAGCTGTCCGGCGACGACCGTCGCGCCGCCGAGTGTGTCGCGCACGGTGTCCAGGGCGTCGGCCGACAGGCCCGCGGGTGCGGAGTCGGCGATGTCCCTGCGGTAGACGGCCGCGCCCACGCTGCCCAGGACCGCCATGCCCAGCGCTCCGCCGAACTCCTGCCCGGTCTCCAGCAGCGATGCGGCCGAACCCGCCTTCTCCGCCGGCGCCGCGGCCAGCGCCATGTCGGAGACCAGCGACATCACGGTGACGATGCCGCATCCCATGACGGCGGCGCCGGCCAGCACGATCCACAGTGTGTCGGTGCCGGTGAGGATCAGGATCGCGAACCCGGCCGCGCCGACGACGAATCCGGCGGCGACGACATAGGCGCGGTCGACCCGCTGGGCGACGGCGCCGGCGGTGGGGGCGGCGACGCCGATCGCGAGCGAGGGCGCCAGGCTCCACAGCGCGGCCTCCATCGTGCCCATGCCGAGCACCGACTGGAGGTACTGGGTGGTGAAGTAGGCCGAGCCCATTATCGTGAAGGCGGCGACCGCGTTGAGGGCGATCCCTGAGCCGAAGACGCGCCCCCTGAACAGGGTCCGGCTGATCATGGCGTCCGGGCGGCTGCGCTGACGCTGTACGAACACCCAGCCGACCGCGAGCCCGCACGTGATGAACAGAGCCCTGACCGGGCTCCAGCCGTCGGCCGCGATCTCCTTGAGCCCGTACACGACGGGGAGGACGGCGCCCATCGACAGCGGCACGCTCAGCAGGTCGAAGCGGCCGGGTGCGGGGTCCTTGAACTCGGGTACCAGCACGGGCACCAGGACCAGCAGGAGCAGCATCGCGGGCACGTTGACCAGGAAGACGGAGCCCCACCAGAAATGGTTCAGCATCAGGCCGCTCATCACCGAGCCGAGCGCGATGCCGCCGGCCATGGCCCCGGACCAGATGCCGATGGCCTGACTGCGCTGCTTGTCGTCCTGGAACATGCTCCGCACGAGCGCCAGCGTCGAGGGCATCAGGGTGGCACCGCCGATACCGAGCAACGCCCTGGCGGCGATGAGCATTTCGGCACTCTGAGCGTAGGCAGCGGCGATGGAGGCGATCCCGAAGGCCGTGGCCCCCATGAGCAGGAGCCGGCGCCGGCCGATGCGGTCGCCGAGTGAACCCATGGTCATGAGCAGCCCGGCGAGGGCGAAGGCGTAGATGTCGAAGATCCACAGCTGCTGCGTGCTGCTCGGGTCGAGCTCGCGGCTGATGGCCGGGATGGCGAAGTAGAGGACGGAGACGTCCATCGAGACCAGGAGGAGCGGGAGCAGGAGGACCACGAAGGCGGTCCATTCCTTGCGTCCGGCGCGCGAAGTGGCGCTGCGCGCGGTGGAGTTCGTCATGACGAGGAATGTACGCACGTATTAAACGTCCGTCTAGTACGACTGTGTAAAACGACCGTATTGGACGGCTGTATGGTTGCCGGTACGCTGCTGACATGGGACATCGCGAGGATCTGCTCGAGGGCGCGAAGCGCTGCCTGCTGGAAAAGGGGTTCGTGCGCACCACGGCGCGCGACATCGTCAAGGAGTCGGGGACGAACCTGGCCTCGATCGGCTATCACTACGGCTCGAAGGACGCCCTGCTCGCCGAGGCGTACGTCGCCCTGGTCGAAGGGGTCTCGGACGACTTCGACGCGACCGAGCGGGCGACGACCGGGACGCGGTCCGGTTCGCTCGAGAGGTTCCAGGAGGTCTGGGCCAACGTCATCGGCACCATGTCAGGGCCCGACTCGCTGTGGCGGCTCAGTATGGAGATCGTGGTCATGGGCGACCAACTGCCCGCAGTGCGCGACCACTTGGCCAAGGCCCAGCGGGAGGGAGCGCGGGGGATCATCCCCATGCTCATGGGCGGTGAGGAGGCCGACGTCGCGGAGGAGGACGTCGACACGCTCGGCAAGTTCTACATGACCCTCATGATGGGCCTCATCGCCCAGTGGATGTTCGACCCGCAGACGGCCACCCGGGCGGACGAGTTGACGGAGGGCCTGCGCCGGGTCATCAAGGCCGCCCGCGAGGCGTCATAGCCGCGCGCCCTTGAGTGCCATGTGCAGCAGCAGCCGGTCCTCGCCCTCCGTCAGGTGCAGACCGGTGAGCTCCTCGATGCGCGACAGGCGGTAGTAGAGCGTCTGGCGGTGGATGCCCAGGGCCGCCGCGGTGCGGCTCGCCTGGCCCGCGCAGTCGAGGAACACCTCGGCGGTGCGGGCCAGTTCGGCATGGGCGGGGGAGAGCAGCTCCTGTACGGCGGGGTCGGGCCCCGTGCCTGGGGGCAGCGCCGTCAGCATGCGGTACGGGCCGAGGTCCGACCACCGGGCGACCGGGCCGAGCCGGGGTTCGGCCAGCGCCGCCCGCGCCGCCGAAGTGGCCTCGTACCAACCGGTGTCGAGGTCGGCGAGTCCGCGTCGCGGTGCGGCCACCCCCGCGGCGGCTGCCGCGCCGCGGCCCGTTGCGGCGCTCGCACCTTCGGTGCCCTGGGTGGGCCCGCCACCCGCGGCGGCTCCCGGGAGTCCGTCGGCGCCCCGCGCGCCCCCGGCCGCCGTGGCTTCCTCCACGGGCCGGCGGCCTGGGCCGGCTGCCGGCCCCGCATCCGCGCCCGCGGCTTCGCGCAGCCGGGCGGCCACCGTCAGCGCGGGGGTCAGGTTGTCGGCCGAGCGCAACCGCACCAGCGCAGCGAGAGTGTGCTCGGCGGGCCCGCCCGGAGCCCCGGCCGCCGCCCGCGCCGGCAGCGGCACCGTGCACAGGGCCGACGTGCCCGGCAGCGAGCGTGGCGACGGAGCGTCCCCCGCGGACCAGGGCGTCACGCACACGACGGTGTGCAGCCCGTCGGCGTCCGGGCCGAGTGCCGTACGCAGCGCCGCCACCGCCATGTCGTACTGCCAGCCCCGCCCGGCCGAGAGCACCGCACGGAACTCGCGGGACAGGTCTGCGCCCGCCCGCTCCTCGTCCGCGAGCAGGGTGCCGATCCGCTCGGTGACCTCCATCGCCGCGGCCAGCTGCTCGGCGGTCGGCCCCGGGTCCGCGTCGAGCAGCCATACGTACCCGAGCACCACGCCCCGGTGCCGTACGGGCAGGCAGATGCGGTCCCGGAAGACGCCGGCGTCGGGGGCGGCGGGGATGCGGACCGGGCCCGTGGCGCGGGTGATGCCGTACCCCTCGAACCAGGAGCGGACCGCGGGCGTGGACTTCCTGGTGAGGATCGAGCGGGTCCGGACCGGGTCCATCGCCGTGTCGTCCTCGCTGTCGTGGGCCCCGAAGGCGATCAGCCCGAAATCGCGGTTCTCCAGCGTCGCCGGGACGGCCAGCAGCGCCGAGATCTCGTCGACGAGTTCTTGGTAGTCGCCCTTCACGCCGACATTCTCGCACCCCCTTCAGACAAATGTCTGAGATCCCGGCCATGGATGCGTGACAGCTGTCGATGGCCGAGGATCGGAGCGATCCTTAGGTTTCACGGTGGTTCTTCGTGCCGTTCCCGTCTCGTTCGGTTCCGGCCCCCTTCAACCTGCTTCGTGGAGGTGCCCCGTGCTGGCTCCCGTGATCCTCGCCGCGTCCCGCAGCGACAAGATGCGCCGTTTCGTCTCGGCCGCTCCGGGGACCAAGCAGGTGGTTGCCCGGTTCATCGCCGGCGAGACGGTCGACCAGGTCGTCCCGATCGTCAAGGAGACGGTCGGCAAGGGGCTCGAGGTCACGCTGGACGTGGTCGGCGAGGACATCACGACCCGCGAGCAGGCCGCCGCGGCGCGCGACGCCTACCTCGAGCTGATCGAACACCTCAAGGGCCTCGGGTTCGGCACCAAGGCCGAGATGTCCGTCAAGCTGTCGATGTTCGGCCAGTGCCTGGAGGGCGGACACGAGCTGGCGCTCGCCAATGTCCGCCCGGTCGTGGAGGCCGCCGCCGCGATCGGCACCACGGTCACCCTGGACGCCGAGGACCACACCACCCTCGACTCGATGTTCGCCATCCACGAGGAGCTGCGGAAGGACTTCCCGCAGACCGGATGCGTCATCCAGGCCTACCTGTTCCGCACCGAGGAGGACGCCCGCCGCCTCGCCGCGAACGGCAGCCGGGTCCGTATCGTCAAGGGCGCGTACAAGGAGCCCGCCTCCGTCGCGTACCAGGACAAGTCCGAGATCGACAAGGCGTACGTCCGCATCCTCAAGATCCTTATGGAGGGTGAGGGGTACCCGATGATCGGGTCCCACGACCCGCGCCTGATCGCCATCACGCAGGAGCTCGCCCGCAGCGCAGGGCGCAAGCTGGACGAGTACGAGTTCCAGATGCTGTACGGGATCCGCGGCGACGAGCACGTCCGGCTCGCCGCCGAGGGGCACCGGATGCGCGTCTACACCGCGTACGGCACCGACTGGTACGGCTACTTCATGCGGCGCCTCGCGGAGAAGCCGGCCAACCTGCTGTTCTTCGTCCGCTCGATGATCACCAAGGGCTGAGCGACGGTTGTCGTCCCTCAGGCGTTCAGGCGCATCCTGGATGACGACAGCCACCGCTCTTCGGCCGGATGAGCCGGGCCCGGTTCCGTTCCGCCGTCGGACAAGGAGCTACGGAACTCGTGACTGCGCCCCATAGGCGCTTCTCACCCACCCGCCGAAGCAAGCTCGTGACGGTCAAGCCCTGACCGCTGCAACGTAAGCCACCACTTCAGTTCCTCTCAGCTGAAGTCAGGGATTCACTCGGAAGAGGTAACTCATGGACGCTGTGACCCAGGTCCCCGCTCCCGTCAACGAGCCGGTGCACGGCTACGCCCCCGGTTCGGCGGAGCGCCTCCGCCTCGAGGCCAAGCTCAAGGAGCTGGCCGAGAACCCCATCGACCTCCCGATGACCATCAACGGTGTGAAGCGCATGGGCGGCGGCGAGCGCGTCGACGTCGTACAGCCGCACAACCACCGGGCCGTCATCGGCACCTTCGCGGGCGCCACGCAGCAGGACGCCCAGGACGCGATCGACGCCGCGCTCGCCGCCGCCCCGGCGTGGCGCGCGATGGCCTTCGACGACCGCGCCGCGATCATCCTGCGCGCCGCCGAGCTGCTGGCCGGCCCGTGGCGCGAGACGCTGGCCGCCTCCACCATGCTGGGCCAGTCGAAGACCGCGCAGCAGGCCGAGATCGACACCCCCTGCGAGCTCGTCGACTTCTGGCGCTTCAACGTCGCCTACGCCCGCCAGATCCTGGCCGAGCAGCCGCCGGCGAACTCCCCGGGCGTGTGGAACCGCCTCGACCACCGCCCGCTCGAGGGCTTCGTCTACGCGATCACCCCCTTCAACTTCACCGCCATCGCGGGCAACCTGCCCACCGCCCCCGCCCTCATGGGCAACGTGGTGGTCTGGAAGCCGTCCCCGACGCAGACCCACGCCGCTGTACTGCTGATGCAGCTCCTCGAGGAGGCCGGCCTGCCCAAGGGCGTCATCAACCTGGTGACCGGCGACGGCATCGCGGTCTCCGAGGTGGCCCTGAACCACCGCGACCTGGCCGGTATCCACTTCACCGGATCGACCAAGACCTTCCAGCACCTGTGGAAGACGGTCGGCAACAACATCGAGAAGTACCGCTCCTACCCGCGCATCGTCGGTGAGACGGGCGGCAAGGACTTCGTCGTCGCCCACCCGAGCGCCGACCGCGCCGTCCTGAAGACCGCGCTGACCCGCGGCTCCTTCGAGTTCCAGGGTCAGAAGTGCTCCGCGTCCTCGCGTGCGTACATCCCGGCCTCGATCTGGAACTCGGGCTTCAAGGAGGAGTTCGCGGCCGAGGTCGACGGCATCAGGATGGGTGACGTCACCGACCTGACGAACTTCATCGGCGCCGTCATCGACGAGCGTGCCTTCGCCAAGAACAAGGCGGCGATCGACCGCGCGAAGGAAGACCCGACCTGCACCGTCGTCGCGGGCGGCAGCTACGACGACTCGGTCGGCTACTTCGTCCGCCCGACCGTCATCGAGTGCTCCGACGCTTCGAACGAGGTCTTCACGACCGAGTACTTCGGCCCCATCCTCGCCGTGCACGTCTACGAGGACGAGAAGTACGACGAGATGCTGGCGCAGATGGAGTCCGTGTCGGCGTACGCGCTGACCGGCTCGATCATCGCCGGTGACCGCGCCGCCGCGGCCGACGCGATGGAGAAGCTCCGCTACGCCGCGGGCAACTTCTACATCAACGACAAGTCGACCGGAGCCGTCGTCGGCCAGCAGCCCTTCGGCGGCGGCCGCGCGTCCGGTACGAACGACAAGGCGGGCGCTCCGCAGAACCTGATGCGCTGGACGCTGACCCGCGCGATCAAGGAGACGCTGGTCGCTCCGACCGACTACCCCTACCCCCACATGGGCTGACGCCCGCCCGGGGCAGAGCCCCGTCCGTGATCACCGCCCCCTGCCGATCCCCCCAGACCGGCCGGGGGCGGCTCACGTCCGGCGGGCTTACGCTGCTGGAAGGGGGGACGAGGTCTGGAGGGACGACATGCCTGGTTCCACGACTCTCGGCCCCGGCCACGGGGTCGACGTGATCGATCACCCCGACGCCCAGCGGCTCGCCTCCGTCATGCGCGAGCTGCACCGGCTGCTGGACATGGCGGGCCCGAACCGGATCACCGAGGCGCAGGTCGCCGCCTTGTGCGGGGGCGAGGCGCATCACCGCGAGGAGTTCACCCGGTGGGTGGACGGAGCCGCGCGCCGGCTGGAGGAGACGACCTCGGCCTGACGGACCCCCTGCCTCTTCGTCCCACCGTGCCATACTCCCCGGGTGTTCGAACTCCTCCCGGGACCGCGCCTGTTGTTGCCGCACGGTGCAGGGACCTTGAGCTTCGGCATGGGGGAGCAGCAGGCGCAATGGGCCTTGTCCACGCTCTGCGACGTGCGCCCGGGCTGGGTCTGCGGCACGGCTTGGGCGTGCTCGGGGGAGTTCGACGGCGTCAGGGTGCTGATGTGGGGAGCGCTCGAGGAACCGCACACGGGCGAGCTCGAGTTCATCGAGGTGGCCCGGATCGAGGACCCGCCCCGAGGCCCGTGCGTGACGCCGTTCGTCTGGGACGGCATCGATCTGCTCGGGTATCCGCAGCGCGAGATCGCGCCCTTCGTGCCGGACGAGGCGGAGCTGTGCGTACCCGCCGTCCCTGAGGCGTATGTGAGCGCCGTCCGGCTCGGTGCGGGCCGGCGGCGCTCGGCGCGACCCGGACCGTGAACGGTGCCAACTCCCCTTCCAGGGACGGTTTTCCGACAGTCAGTTCCTGCGCCGCCACCGGCTCGGTACCTGACGCGTGCGGTGCCTGCGAGAGTTGCGCCATGAGTGACACGCTGCGCACGGCGCACACGTACCAGCTGTCCGACGGCGCACTCGCCGAGATCCGGTCCCTGCTCGACACCGCCTTCCACGGGGACTTCGGCGACGAGGACTGGACCCACGGCCTCGGCGGCATCCACGCCTGCGTACGCGACCGGGACGGTCTCGCCGCCCATGGCAGCGTCATCATGCGCCGGCTGCTGCACGCGGGGCGCTCGTACCGCGTCGGATACGTCGAGGCCGTCGGTGTCCGCGCCGACCGCCGCCGCCAGGGCCTGGGCGGCCGGGTGATGGCGGCGCTGGAGTCGGTGATCGACGGCGCGTACGACCTCGGCGCCCTGTCGGCCTCGGACGACGGCGCCGCGCTGTACCGCGCCCGGGGCTGGCACCTGTGGGGCGGCCGGATCGAGGCGCTGAGCCCCGACGGAGTGGTGCACCTCCCGGACGAGGAGACCTCCACCTACCTGCGCCCGGCGGCGGACCGTCCCCTTCTGGACCCGGCCCGCGGCGCGCTGCTGTTCGACTGGCGCGACGGCGACGTGCTCTGAGGCGGTCCCGGCACACCTCGTCCAAGATCGCGTCTCAGATAGTAGGAAGTCCGAGTAATTGTGGAGACAGAAGCGTGTAGCTGACTTAGCTTTGTAGAAGCCGAACGTCTCGCTCGATCCAGCGAATGGCGGCTGCGAGCCCGTGCCCTATGCAGGCAACCCCTGCGGCACCGCTCCCCGCCCCTTCCGGCACCTTCGAAATCTCTCGTGATCTCCAAGGAGTCGATCACCATGCCCGCTGAGACCGTCCGCCGAGTCCGACACTCTTCCCGCAGCAGTGAGTCCGACCGCAAGAACGCCGCCGCCGCCCTGCAGCGAGCCCTCGACCGCAGGGACAACGGAGGCGAGACGGGCCACTGAGCGACGGGCCGAGCCCGCCACCCACGCACCGTCACGCCCCACCTCGCAGTGGTCGATGCGCTTGCCGCTCCCGGCAGGCGCGGAGACCTTGAGCTTCGGGCTCGCGCCGGCCTCCGCCTCCACCTCGAGGAACGAGAAGCCGGTGCACCGGACACGCGACCACTCCGCGGTGTCCGGGCCGGGCAGCCGCAAGCTTCGTCCGGTGGAACGTCACGACGGTGTCGTGGCCATGGGCGTTGCCCTCGCGGCTGCCTTCACCCCGAGCCCGAAGCCGTACGGATCCGCGCATGCTCATGCCGCGCACGAGCTGTGGGGGGCCGAGGTCCAGGGTGTCAGCAATGACGCCGAACGTGTCAGTAACTTCCGCCCCCACCGGACTGACGGGTGAATGCCCTTCGAACCCCGGTGGATCGAAGGGTGTCGCCCGCCGCGGCCGTCAGCTGGGGCGACACGCCGCACGTCCACATGATGGACGTCGGATGTCATGGGGTGGGACGCGGAGTAGGGTGCCGACATGTCTCGCAGCATCAATCTCGCAGTGATCCCCGGTGACGGCATCGGCCAGGAGGTCGTGGCTCAGGGCCTGAAGGTCCTTGCCGCCGTCCTCCCGCAGGATGTGAAGCTGGAGACCAAGGAGTACGACCTCGGCGCCCAGCGCTGGCACCGCACCGGTGAGACCCTCCCGGACGCGGAGCTCGACTCCCTCAAGAACCACGACGCGATCCTGCTCGGCGCCATCGGCGACCCGTCGGTGCCGTCGGGTGTGCTGGAGCGCGGCCTGCTGCTGAAGCTCCGCTTCGCCTTCGACCACTACGTCAACCTGCGTCCGTCGAAGCTGTTCCCCAACACCGCGACTCCGCTGGCCGGCCGCCCCGACATCGACTTCGTCGTCGTGCGCGAGGGCACCGAGGGCCCGTACACGGGCAACGGCGGTTCGCTGCGCACGGGTACGGAGCACGAGGTCGCCACCGAGGTCAGCGTCAACACCGCGTTCGGCGTGGAGCGCGTCGTCCGTGACGCGTACGAGCGCGCCAACGCCCGTCCCCGCAAGAAGCTGACGCTGGTCCACAAGAACAACGTCCTCGTCTACGCCGGCCACATGTGGAAGAACATCTTCGACAGGGTCGGCCAGGAGTACCCCGAGGTCACCACCGACTACCTGCATGTCGATGCCGCGACGATCTTCTTCGTCACCCAGCCGGAGCGCTTCGACGTCATCGTCACCGACAACCTCTTCGGCGACATCCTCACCGACCTCGCCGCTGCCGTGACCGGCGGTATCGGCCTGGCCGCGTCCGGCAACATCAACCCGACGGGCACGTTCCCGTCCATGTTCGAGCCCGTCCACGGCTCCGCGCCCGACATCGCGGGCACGGGCAAGGCCGACCCGACGGCCACGATCCTCTCCGTCGCCCTCCTGCTGCGTCACCTCGGCTTCGAGGCCGAGGCCGTGCGCATCGAGGGGGCCGTCTCCGCCGACCTCGCGGAGCGCGACGGTGACACCGTCCGCACGACGGACCAGATCGGCGACGCGCTCGCGGTACGCGTAGCGAGCTGACCCGACCGACTGCATTCCATCGGGGCTTCGCCCCCGCACCCCCAGTCGCCGCCGGGTCGCTTCAGCGCCCGGCGGCTTCTCCTGTGCGGCCTCCGGGTGCCACCATCAATCCAGGGCCGTACTCACACCGTTCCCCCCAAGGTTTTGCGCGCGCGATAATCGGACGTGGGCCGTGTCGCGCGGGAGAACTCGGACGTCCAAGCATCAGCTGCGGCGTGAGCGCGGTCCGTCACAACAACCGGTGAAGGACACTGCACTCATGACGACGCCCTCGATCGAGCTCAAGCCCTCCTCGCACCCGCTGTCCGACGCGGAGCGCGAGGCGATCCTGACCAGCCCCGGATTCGGCCGCTACTTCACCGACCACATGGTCACGATCAAGTGGACCGAAGGGCGCGGCTGGCACGACGCCGAGCTCGTCCCGTACGCGCCGCTGTCGATCGACCCCGCCAACATGACCCTGCACTACGCGCAGGAGATCTTCGAAGGCCTCAAGGCGTACCGCCACCCCGACGGCTCGGTGGCCACGTTCCGCCCCGAGGCCAACGCCAAGCGCTTCCAGGCGTCCGCCCGGCGCCTCGCCATGCCCGAGCTGCCGGTCGAGACCTTCATCGCCGCCTGTGACGCGCTGGTCCAGCAGGACAAGGCGTGGGTTCCGGCGCACGGCGGCGAGGAGTCGCTCTACCTGCGTCCGTTCATGATCGCGACCGAGGTCGGTCTGGGCGTGCGCCCTGCCAACGAGTACCTCTTCATCGTCATCGCCTCGCCCGCCGGTGCCTACTTCCCCGGCGGGGTCAAGCCGGTCTCCATCTGGCTCTCCGAGGACCGCGTGCGCGCCGTCCCCGGCGGCATGGGCGACGCCAAGACCGGCGGCAACTACGCCGCGTCCCTGCTCGCCCAGGCAGAGGCCGCCGCGAAGGGCTGCGACCAGGTCGCCTACCTCGACGCCGTGGAGCACAAGTGGGTCGAGGAGCTGGGCGGCATGAACCTGTACTTCGTGTACGGCCAGGAGGACGGGGGACAGCGGATCGTCACGCCCGAGCTCACCGGCTCCCTGCTCGCCGGCATCACCCGTGACTCGCTCCTCCAGCTCGCAGAGGACCTCGGCTACAAGTCCGAGGAGGGCCGGATCTCCATCGACCAGTGGCGCGAGGACACCGCGAACGGTTCGCTCACCGAGGTGTTCGCCTGCGGTACGGCCGCGGTCATCACGCCGGTCGGCCTGGTCAAGTCCGCGAGCGGCGAGTGGAAGCAGTCGGGCGGTCAGCCGGGCGAGGTCACGCTGAAGCTGCGCAAGGCGCTGCTGGACATCCAGACGGGCAAGGCGGAGGACGTCCACGGCTGGACGCACCAGCTCGGCCGGGACGTGTAGGACGGTTCAGACCCCGGGCCCCGCAGCCTGAAAGGCAGGCTGCGGGGCCTTCGCCCTGCGGGTGCCCAGGGCCGCGTACACCGCACCGCCCACCACCCCCGACAGGACGAAGCTGCAGTCCAGGCCGCCCGTCAGTGCGAGCAGCGGGCCCTCGTACAGCGGGGTGGAGACGGCACCCAGACCCACCGTCGCGCCCAGTGCCCAGGACCCGGCTGCGCGCGGGTGCCACCCCGCGCGGAACCAGTAGACACCGCCGCGTGCCCGGCGGTTGTAGACCTGCAGGGCGTCCGCGTCGTACGTGCCGCCGCAGCGCACGTGCTCGATCAGTGTGATCACCGCCCAGGGTGTGCCGACCGCCGTCAGCAGCAGCACGAACGACGTCATCGCCGACTGTGCGTCCCAGACGAAATGGCCGAGGAAGACGAATGCGGTCGCGACGACGGCGACGACCAGGGTGGCCCGGGTACGTGTGGCGCGCGGCAGGATCGCGTCCAGGTCCAGGCCCATCGAGTACAGCATCAGGCCCGCGTTGCCCACCGAGCCCGCGGCCGCGGCGATCAGCAGCGGGACCAGGTACCAGGTGGGGGAGGCGGCGACCAGCGGACCCGCGTAGTCCGGCGAGGCACGGGCCGCGAGCGCGGTGAACGTACCGAAGAGCTGGGGGACGAGCAGGCCCGCGACCAGCCCCGCGGCGGTGGCGCGCAGCACGAGCCGCGGACTGTGGCGCTGCGGCGAGATGTAGCGCGTGTAGTCGCCGAGCAGCGTGATGAAGGCGATCGGACCGCTCAGGCCCGCGGCGACGGCGGACAGCCCCCAGGTCGGCCAGAAGGAGCCGAGCAGATACGGGGTGTCGGGCAGGGCGGCCGTGGTGAAGTCGGGGGCGTAGGCGATCACACCGAGCAGCAGCAGCCCGGTCATACCGACCGCGAGCACCTTGCTCAGGCGCAGCAGCAGCCGGTAGCCGTACACCGCGCCGACCACGGTGCAGGCCGCGAGCAGGGCGTAGACGAGGGTGTGGGCGAGGCCGCCGGTCGGCAGTCCGGCGATGCGCGCCAGCGTCCCGATCATCACGTCTCCGCCGATCCACAGCGTCAGCGCGGTGTAGCCGAGTGAGAGCAGCAGACCGACGACCGAACCGACGAGCCGGCCGCGCACGCCGAAGGCGGCGCCGCTGGACGTGGACAGATTGGTCGCCGTACGCAGTGACACGAGGGCGAGCGGCGCGGTGACCACGACGCCCACCACTGTGCCGGCGACGACCGAGGTGAGCGAGGGCCACAGTCCCAGTCCGAAGGAGACCGGGAGCCACCCGAAGACGATCACCCCCAGACAGAGGTTCGACCCGAGCAGGATCGAGACGAGATCGCGCGGAGTGCTGGTGCGCTCCCCCTCGGGGACGGTGTCGACTCCGCGCTGTTCCATCGGCATGAGGCTGCCCCTGACGCTGGACTGTTTGAGTGATGCTCTAATTGAGTGCTGTTCAATGTGGGCCATGTCTCGCCCTGAGTCAATGGCTTCAATTGATTTGGCACAAAGGCTTCCGGTCGAGCCGTGCCTGTAATTAGAGTGCTGCTCAAATCAGGAGGTGTGGTGACGTGCGACTGACCCCGACCGAACGCGACCGGCTGCTGCTGTTCGGCGCAGCCGAGCTGGCCCGGGCACGCCGTGCCCGCGGACTGCGGCTCAACGTGCCCGAGGCGACCGCGCTGATCGCGGACACCGTCTGCGAGGCGGCCCGCGACGGACGGCGCCTCGCCGAGGCCATCGCCGCCGCCCGTGCGGTGCTCGGCCCCGACGACGTGCTCCCGGGCGTCGCCGACGTCGTCACCGAAGTGCATGTCGAGGCCGTCTTCGACGACGGGTCACGGCTCGCCGTCGTCCGCGACCCGATCGGTGGCGGCACACTCGGGGCCCACGCGCCGGGCGCGCTGCTGCCGGGGCCCGGCCACGACGAGCTCGAACCGGCACTCACGCTGAGCGTGCACAACACCGCCACCGTGCCCGTCAGCGTCACCTCGCACTTCCACTTCTTCGAGGCCAACCCGCGGCTCCGCTTCGACCGGGCCGCGGCCTACGGCATGCGGCTCGCCGTCCCGGCCGGCTCCTCCGTCCGCTTCGACCCTGGCGGTGAGGCCGAGGTCGGACTGCTGCCGATCGGCGGCGACCGTGTCGCCATCGGCTTCGCGGGCCTGGTCGACGGCCCGCTGGATGCGCCCGGCGCACGGGAAGAGGCCCTGCGCAGGGCAGCGGCCTGCGGCTATCTCGGAGCGGAGGAGAACTGATGGACCCGTACGCATACGCATCCGTGCACGGCCCCCGCGCCGGCGACCGCGTCGTGCTCGGCGACTCGGGACTCGTCGTCCGCGTCGAGTCGGACGCGCAGAAGCCGGGCGACGAGTTTCTGGCCGGCTTCGGCAAGACCGCCCGTGACGGGCTGCACCTCAAGGCCGCGGCCGTACGCGAGACCTGCGACGTCGTCATCAGCAACGTCCTTGTCATCGACGCCGTTCAGGGCATCCGCAAGGTCTCCGTCGGCATCCGTGAGGGCCGCATCCACGCGATCGGGCGGGCCGGCAACCCGGACACCCTCGACGGCGTGGACGTCGTCGTCGGCACGGGCACGTCCATCGTCTCCGGCGAGGGCCTGATCGCGACCGCCGGCGCCGTCGACACCCACGTCCATCTGCTGTCGCCCCGCATCATGGAGGCCTCGCTGGCCTCCGGCGTCACCACCGTCATCGGCCAGGAGTTCGGCCCGGTGTGGGGCGTCGGCGTCAACTCGCCCTGGGCGCTGAGGCACGCCTTCAACGCCTTCGACGCCTGGCCCGTCAACATCGGCTTCCTGGGCCGCGGTTCGTCCTCCGACCCGGCCCCGCTCGTCGAAGCGCTGGCCGAGGGAGGGGCGTCCGGCTTCAAGGTCCACGAGGACATGGGCGCGCACACCCGGGCGCTGGACACCGCGCTGCGCGTCGCCGAGGAGCACGACGTCCAAGTGGCGCTGCACAGCGACGGCCTGAACGAGTGTCTCTCCGTCGAGGACACCCTGCGCGTCCTCGACGGCCGTACGATCCACGCCTTCCACATCGAGGGCTGCGGCGGCGGACACGTACCGAACGTGCTCAGGATGGCGGGCGTGCCGAACGTCATCGGCTCCTCCACCAACCCCACCCTGCCCTTCGGGCGGGACGCGGTGGCCGAGCACTACGGCATGATCGTCTCCGTCCACGACCTCAAGACCGACCTGCCCGGCGACGCCGCCATGGCCCGCGACCGGATCAGGGCAGGGACGATGGGCGCCGAGGACGTCCTGCACGACCTCGGGGCGATCGGCATCACCTCGTCCGACGCCCAAGGCATGGGCCGCGCCGGCGAGACCGTGCGCCGTACCTTCGCCATGGCCGGAAAGATGAAGGCCGAACGCGGCCCCCTGGACGGCGACGGAGCGCACGACGACAACGCGCGGGTCCTGCGCTACATGGCCAAGCTGACCATCAACCCCGCCGTCGCCCACGGTCTCGCGCACGAGATCGGCTCCATCGAGGTGGGCAAGATGGCCGACATCGTGCTGTGGCGGCCGGAGTTCTTCGGCGCCAAGCCGCAACTGGTGCTGAAATCGGGCTTCCCGGCGTACGGGGTCGTGGGCGACCCGAACGCCGCGACCGACACCTGCGAACCGCTGGTGCTCGGCCCGCAGTTCGGCGCGTACGGCGCCACCCCGGCCGACATCTCCGTCGCCTTCGTGGCGCGGGCCGCCGTCGATCTCGGCTCCGACCGGATGCCGACCCGGCGGCGCCGGGTGGCCGTACGCGGCACGCGGGGCATCGGCCCGGGCGATCTGCTGCTCAACTCCCGCATCGGCGACGTCTCGGTGGACGGCCGCACGGGCCTGGTCACCCTCGACGGCGACCCGCTGCGCTCCGAGCCCGCCGACTCGGTCTCCCTCAACCGCCTCTACTTCTTGTAGACCGAAACAGCCCCGAGGACTGATCCATGTTCCGTATGCCGCCCGAGTGGTTCCCGCACGAGCGCACCTGGATGGCCTGGCCCGGCCCCAACCCCACCTTCACGGACGAGGCGGAGCTGGCCGAGGCCCGTCAGGCGTGGGCCTGCGTCGCTCGTGCCGTACGCCGCTTCGAGCCCGTGACGATGGTCGTGGGCACCGGGCAGTCGGACTCCGCGCGCGCCCACCTCGGAGCGGACATCGACGTCGTCGAGCGGGACCTGGACGACGCGTGGATGCGCGACATCGGCCCCACCTTCGTCACCGACGGCCCGCAACTGGCCGCCGTGGACTGGGTGTTCAACGGCTGGGGGGCGGCGGACTGGGCGCGCTGGGACCACGACGAGAAGATCGCCCGCCATGTCGCCGACCTCGTCGGCGTGCCGGTCCACCCGTCACCGCTGGTCAACGAGGGCGGCGCGCTCCACGTCGACGGCGAGGGCACGGTCCTGCTCACCGACACGGTCCAGCTCGGGCCCGAACGCAACCCCGGCTGGAGCCGCCAGGAGGTCGAGGACGAGATCCACGCGCGCCTCGGAACGACAAAGGCGATCTGGCTGCCGCGCGGCCTGAGCGGCGACTACGGCATGTACGGCACGCGGGGCCATGTCGACATCGTCGCCGCCTTCGCCGGGCCGGGCGTCGTGGTCGCCCACACCCAGCCCGACCCGTCCCACCCCGACCACGAGCTCTGCAAGGCCAACGTCGAACTCCTCGCGTCCCGGACGGACGCGAAGGGCCGCCGTCTGGAGGTGGTCGAGGTCCCGGCACCGACGGTGCTGCGCGACGAGGACGGCGAGTGGGTCGACTACTCGTACATCAACCACTACGTCTGCAACGGTGGCGTGGTCCTGTGCGCCTTCGACGACCCTCGCGACGAGATCGCGGCGGGCATCTTCCGGCGGCTGTACCCCGGGCGGACGGTGACGCTGGTCGACGCGCGGGCGATCTTCGCGGGCGGGGGAGGCATTCACTGCATCACGCAGCAGCAGCCGAGGGTGAGTGCCGTGTGACGGCGGCCGGCCCGCCCGGGTGCACCACGTGGTTCCCCTGCGGGGGTGGGCACCGACAGCGGCGGCCGGCCTCGTCCCGGCCGTGGGCAGATGTCGGCCCTCCCGTGGGGAGCCGGGAGGGTCGGCAGGCACCGCCCGGGTTTCCGGCTCCCCGGGCGAGGTGCGCACAGCATGCACCCGTTTCGGCCTGCGGGACAGAGGCCTGACCGGAAAGTCTCGATGGAGTTCCGGTGGTCCGGGCGCGGCGGCCGACGGTCCGCTGTCCCCATGGAGGGGTCGCTGCGGGCGTTGACAGCGTTCGATCATGCCGGGCATCGTCCACGACGGCCCTGACCAGTGCCTCCAGACCTTCTGCTCCTGCCCGACGACGCCTGGTACCTGGAACTGCACGAGACCGCACGGGACGCCGTGCTCGTGGTCGCGATCGTCCCTGACGAGGATCCCGGGCGGGAGCCGACGATCTGCTTCGACGAGAGCGCCGGGCACCACCCTGTGCCGCACACGGTCATGCGGTGGTTCGTGGACGAGTCGCGGGGGAGATCGCGAACGGCCGCGGCCTGATGGAGCTGGACCCGCCGCTCGTCGCGGTGATCCGCCGGCTGCTGGACGTCTTCCAGAGGGTCGTGAGCGAAAAGGACTGCGCACCCCTGCTGGTGATCATTCCGGTCTTCTCCCCGAGCCCGATGTCGGCCTCGTCGTCGAGGGGGTCTTCGGGATCGGGTGCCTGGAGGCGATCGCCTCCGCGAAGGCGGCGCCGGCGTCCCGCGAGGCGGTACGCGGCCTGCGCGAGGAGATGTCCGAGGCAGGTTGGCGCATCACCGACGGCGACCGCCACACATCAGGTAGAACGTACGAGTGAAACCACCGCCCCCGGAGGCCCCCGCATGACCCCCGCGGCCCGACGTCGCAATGTCGCCCCGCCCCGTGAGGCGCTGCTCGCCGCAGCCATGGACACGATCGCCGAGCGCGGGCTCGACGGGCTGACCATGGCCGGGCTCGGGCGTGAGGTCGGTATGAGCAGCGGACACCTGCTCTACTACTTCCGCACCAAGGACGAGTTGCTGCTCCAGACGCTGGAGTGGAGCGAGGGCCGCCTCGGCGCGGAGCGCAGTGCGCTGCTCTCCCGCCAGGCACCGGCGCGCGAGCGGCTCGAGGCGTACGTCGATCTGTACGTCCCCGACGGGCCGCGCGACCCGCACTGGACGCTCTGGCTCGAGGTCTGGAACCGGTCGCAGAACGCGGACGACGACGCCCGGAACCGCCAGGCCGCCATCGAGGGTGCGTGGCACCGTGACCTCGTGGCGCTGCTGGCCGAGGGCGTCTCACGCGGGGAGTTCCGGTCCGTGGACCCTGACCGCTACGCGGCCAGGCTGCGGGCCCTGCTCGACGGATTCAGCGTTCATGTCGCGGTCGGGGTACCGGGCACGGGCCGGGCCCAGGTTCTCGCTCACGTGCGGGAGTTCATCGCCGACGGCTTGCTCCCGGGTTGATGCCCCCTTCCTCCGGAAGCGGGCCCTGGCCCCGCCCCGAGGACGACGGCCGTGCCGGGTGCATGGCGCTCGCGCCCGGCCCCTGGGCCAGACGCTTCCGCATCTTCCGGAGCCCGTCGGCCGCTTGCTCGCGGACCTTCCTCAGCGCATCCGTTTGCCCGCCGGCGCTCGCGGTGAGCACCGTCGCGTCCGCGCGCGCGGTGAGGAGGACATAGACACGGTCCGTCCGCGTCCCGTCCTCGGCGACGACCTGTCTGCCCTCCTCGGCGACGATCTCGTCGAAGCCGGGTACCTGCGGGGACGGCGTCGTGTGTACGCCCACCCAGCGCTCACTGTCGCGGTGCTGCTGCGGACAGCGGCGGATGCCGTCCCGCACGTCGGTCACATACGCCTGCGCCGTGTCCTCGTCGTCGAACAGCCGCACCTCGGACGTCGCCGAGAGACCGGACGCGACCTCGTAGACGCTCCTCGAGACGGAAGCCACCGTGCCCGCCCGGACGGCGCGGCTGGACCACTCGCAGGTCAACAGGACCACGGATTCGGCCACCGGGGCGGTCTCGTACCGCGTACTCCGGATGAAGCCGGGCCCCCAGTCCGCAGGGGTCAGAGCCACCCTGGAGGCCAGCCGCCGGGCTGCCGCCCGGTCGGCCGCCGAACCGGTCGGTGAAGGGGAGCGGGCGATGCTGCCGGCGGTGTCGGATCCGTCCGGGCCGCCGGCGCGCATCAGAGCGGCAGACACGAGCCCGAGGCCGAGCACCGCCGCACCGATGATCAGCGCAAGGCGTCGACGGGGCGGCCGGCGTGCGGGCCCGGGGGCGGGCGGCTGTGTCAGGGGGCCGGTCGGAGGTCCGCCGGGCGGTGGTGAGTTCACCTCGTTCCCATACCACCGGCGTCCGAGGTTCTCCTGCCCGCCGATCGGGTGTACGCCCCGGCCGCCCGCATCCTGAGACCGATGTCCAGATGGGCGCGCACCTGTGGCAGACTGCCGATGTGCTCTCGTTCGCCATGATTATCGGCAACAGCGCGCCGGTCCGCAGTGACCGCTGAACCGTGGACGTATCCCCTCGCGGCAGCGGCACCGTGCCCCAGACCCGCGCGCAGACCTCTCGCACCCGCGAGGGGTTTTTTCGTTTTACGGCCCGACCCAGGCCACAGGCGAACCGCGCGAAGATGGGGGCAAGTGGAGCCAGAACTTCCGGAGCCACTCATCCGACAGGAGTCAAGACAGCCATGACCACCAAGGCCACGGACACGCAGAC
The DNA here is from genome assembly GCF_040613775.1 of Streptomyces sp. NPDC006208. Classification (NCBI taxonomy): domain Bacteria; kingdom Bacillati; phylum Actinomycetota; class Actinomycetes; order Kitasatosporales; family Streptomycetaceae; genus Streptomyces; species Streptomyces sp. NPDC006208. The sequence continues at coordinate 42,590 of NZ_JBEXSW010000018.1, forward strand.
CGGCGGCGGTTCTCGTGTCGACGACAGCTTCCATGTCTTCGACACGACGCTGCGTGACGGTGCACAGCGCGAGGGCATCAACCTCACGGTCGCGGACAAACTGACGATCGCCCGGCACCTGGACGAGTTCGGCGTGGGCTTCATCGAGGGCGGCTGGCCGGGCGCCAACCCCAGGGACACGGAGTTCTTCGCCCGCGCACAGCAGGAGATCACCTTCCGGAACGCACAGCTCGTCGCGTTCGGTGCCACCCGTCGGCCCGGTGCCAGGGCCGCCGAGGATCCGCAGGTCAAAGCACTCCTCGACGCGGGCGCCCCGGTGATCACGCTGGTTGCCAAGTCGCACGACCGGCATGTCGAGCTCGCCCTGCGCACGACGCTGGAAGAGAACCTGGAGATGGTCCGTGACACCGTCTCCCACCTGCGCGAACAGGGCCGCCGGGTGTTCGTCGACTGCGAGCACTTCTTCGACGGCTACCGCGCCAACCCCGAATACGCCAAGTCCGTCGTCCGCGCCGCGGCCGGGGCCGGCGCCGAGGTCGTCATCCTCTGCGACACCAACGGCGGCATGCTGCCCGCCCAGGTCCAGGCCGTCGTCTCCACGGTCCTGGCCGACACCGGCGCGCGCCTGGGCATCCATGCCCAGGACGACACGGGCTGTGCCGTCGCCAACACGCTCGCGGCCGTCGACGCGGGCGCCACCCACGTCCAGTGCACCGCCAACGGCTACGGCGAGCGGGTCGGCAACGCCAACCTCTTCCCGGTCGTCGCCGCGCTCGAGCTCAAGTACGGCAGAAAGGTCCTGCCGGAGGGCTCCCTGCAGGAGATGACCCGGATCTCGCACGCGATCGCCGAGGTCGTCAACCTCACGCCCTCCACGCATCAGCCGTACGTGGGAGTTTCCGCCTTCGCCCACAAGGCCGGACTGCACGCGTCCGCGATCAAGGTCGACCCCGACCTCTATCAGCACATCGACCCCGAGCAGGTCGGCAACACCATGCGGATGCTCGTCTCCGACATGGCCGGGCGCGCGTCCATCGAGCTCAAGGGCAAGGAGCTCGGCATCGAGCTCGGCGGCGATCGAGAGCTGGTCGGCCGGGTCGTCGAGCGTGTCAAGGAGCGCGAGCTCAGGGGCTACACGTACGAGGCCGCCGACGCGTCGTTCGAGCTGCTGCTGCGTGAGGAGGCCGAGGGACGGCCCCGCCGCTACTTCCGCACCGAGTCCTGGCGCGCGATTGTCGAGGACCGCCCGGACGGCACGCACGCCAACGAGGCCACGGTGAAGCTGTGGGCCAAGGGCGAGCGCATCGTCGCCACCGCCGAGGGCAACGGCCCGGTCAACGCGCTGGACCGCGCGATGCGGGTGGGCCTGGAGAGTTTCTACCCCCAGCTCGCCAAGCTGGAGCTTGTCGACTACAAGGTCCGTATCCTCGAAGGCCGCCACGGCTCCGAGTCCACGACCCGCGTCCTGATCACCACGGGCGACGGCAGTGGCGAATGGTCCACGGTCGGCGTCGCGGAGAACGTGATCGCCGCCTCCTGGCAAGCCCTGGAGGACGCGTACACCTACGGCCTGCTGCGCGCCGGCGTCGAGCCGACGGACTAGGACGTGTCCGGGCGATCGCGTTCGCAGCCAGATAGCGAGGGGCTTCAAGCGGTTGATCGTCCGTTCGACGGTGTTGCGTCTCTTGTGCCGTTCTTCGTCGGAACCGGGTGGCCGTCCGCCGCGAGAGCCTTTGCGTAGGCGGGCGGCCTGGCTGTCGGTCTTCTCCGGGATCGTGTGCCGGATGCTCCGGCGTCGCAGACAGTCGCGGCAGGGCCCGTTGCTGTAGGCCTTGTCGGCTGCGACACCGTCCGGCTTCTTGCGTGGCCTGCCCCGTCCGATCTTCGGGACGCGGATATTCTCCAGCACCGGCCGGAACTGGGTGCAGTCCGCCCGCTGCCCTGGTGTGACAACCAGGTACAGCGGGCGGCAGCGACCATCGGCACTCAGGTGGAGCTTGCTCGTGAACCCGCCGTGCGAGCGGCCCGGGCCTTCACCTCCCGCACCACCACCGCCAGGCGGGCGACGAGGCTCTGCCACAGCGTCTCGCCCTGGTGTTCCCTCCCTTGTGCCCCACACACGAGGCACGCCGGCCGATCTCGACGACATCGGTGGGAGCCTCGATGTGGCGCCAGGACAGTTCGGGGATCACGATGAACCCGACGCCGGGCAATGTCGGATGATCAGGGCCGTCGTCCAGGCGCCACGAAAACCCCGAACCGTGCCGGACAGCTCCTGGACGAGTCATTCCGAATGATCAGTGGTCGTGGTCACCGGGAAGCACCCGGGACGTTGCTATGGGCTGCCCGTGGCCTTCGCCGCCGTGTGCGCCTTGGTGAGGGTGCAAACGCCGTCCACACACTGGCGCTCCAGACGGCCGAGGGAGATGGTCTGTGCCAGGCCGACCATCCAGCAGGTAGGGCAGCCGCGGAAGGCAATCAGGGCCAACGGGGCCGCCAGCAGGGTGGCCGGGCCGGCGACGGGCACCAGGGCGATCGAGCCGATGATCAGCCCGAAGCCGATGGCGCCGCGCGCTAGATGGCGCGGGACGGACTTGCTGGCGAAGTTCATCTCGGGCGCGGCGGCCTGGGCCTTCGCGCCCTGCGCGGGCTTCACTGTGTTCGCGACGTTCACGGTGTCCACGGTCGTGAGACTCCTCCGACTGGTTGGTCGATAGCTTGATCGCGCGCCTGATCGGCGGCTTGACCGAGTGGTTGGTCTGTCACTGCCAGGGAGTGACGCAGTGCTGCGCGTGCTCTGTGCAGCCGCGACTTCATCGCGGCATTGCTCAGACCGAGCGAATGGGCAACGGTCTTGCCGGGCAGGCCCTGTACGTCCCGCATGATCAGAACCTGCCGCTGGTCACGGGGAAGGACGCTGACCGCAGCCGCGATCCGCTCCGCCTCCAGCCTGTGCAGCACCGCGTCCTCGGCGGACGGTTCCGCAGTCGCCTCCGGTTCGGCTGTCGCCTCGTCGCTCCGTGAGACGAGCAGCCGTACCTGCCGGAGGCATTCGTTGCGCACGATCCGGAACATCCATGAGGCAAGCGCGCCAGTGGCCCGCAAAGTGCCGATCTTCCGGTAGAGGATGATCAGCGCCTCCTGCGCCGCGTCCTCCGCGTCCTGCGGTGAGGGGCACAGCGATATGGCGAACCTGCGCACATGAGGCTGCGATTCCATGACGACGGTGGTGAGCGAAGTGACGTCGCCGTCCTGAGCGGCCTTGATCAGCCGCTCGTCCGGCCAAGTGAAGCGTTGGTTCATCTGAGACTCCTACCCGGAAGGCGCCCTACGGGCAGGTGCTGGTCAGCTTCGGCTCTTGTAGCGCCGCATCAGGTGCCGGCTGCACGCACCCACGAGCAGGGCTCCGATCACTACGAGGCTGGTGACCATCATTGGTGGTTCCTCCCAGTTCTGCCGGCCCGTTCGGCCGGTACACAGACAAGAGGCGGGGAGATCCGAAAAGGATTCCCCTCCGGCCGAAGTCCCTTTCGAACCCCGCTCCCGCAGCCACGGCACGCGGGGCGCAGAGGCCGGGAAACGACGGCGCGCGCCGCGCCACGTCGCCGAACCGGCCGCTCAGCGGCACAGCCGGGGGCGACTGGCGGATGCGGACGGGGCCGGCCCCGGTGTCCGCAGACAGGGCGTCCAAGATCGTTCTGTGACGAATGAGCTGGACGCCCTGCTGACTACGGCAGTTGATCGAGTCGGTCAACGACACCCTCAAGGGCCGGCTCGATCTGGAACAGCACGGCGGGCGGACCTTCGAGGGCGTCGCCGTCCGCGTCGCCCAGCGCATCCTCGCGATGGCCGCCGCGATCTGGCACAACCACAAGACCCGCCGGCCGGTCGCACGATCACTGATCGCGTACGACCACTGATCATTCGGAACAACTCGTCTAGAGCATGCTGAGTGCCTGCATCGCATCGCGTTCGATGCGCGAGAGCTCGTGGAGGATGGAGCCGGCCTGCATGAGGTTCTTCGCGTCGCCGGATTCGCCTGCTGTCCCGACGAGTGCGGCCACCTGTGTCCAGAGGGTGGCGGCCTCGGCATACAGGCTGTGGCCAGTGCGCAGGTGGCTGCTGTCGATCAACTGGGCACACTCGGCGAGGAAGTCCCGGTAGAGATTGCGGAACAGAGCGCCGCCGGTGCCGGCCCTCTCCATGAGGACGGCGGCCCGTGGCAGGTCCTCCTGCGGATTGTCGCTGCGCTGCAGCCACTTCGGCACTTGCTTCGCGGTCTTCTCGATGCCCCGGTGGCCCAGGTTCGCGATGGGCGGGTTCAGGAAGGCGTCGGCGCAGGTCTTGATCGCGGGGATGATCCGGTCCTGCGGTGACATCAGGTTGCCGGGCGCTGTGATGGTGAAGGAGCGATGCTTGGCGGTCATGGGGCCGCGCTCGGCTCTGGCCCTGGCCAGGCCGGCGAGGCTGGTCGAGACGGCTCCGCCCTGCGGGTCGGTGTCCACCAGGTAGGCGTCCTGTTCGTCGTAGCCGTACATGGCCACGACGTGCCCGCCGAAGTGCACCTTGGTGCTGAAGTAGTCCAGGTGGTAGCTGTCGAGCTGAAGGCCGACCGGCCGACCGGCGTCGATGGGTGCCGCCACGTTCAGCCATGCCTTGCGCGGGGAGGTGGTCTCCCCGACCAGCAGCTGAAGCCCGAGTACGGCGGCCAGGTTCCTGGTGAGCTCGAACGGCTTGACCCGGCCTCCCAGGAAGGGAAAGCCCATGCTTTTGCTGTCCCAGTAGATGAAGGACAGCCCGGAGCCAAGCCCGAACAGCATGGGCTCGGACAAGTCGAGTCCCTCATGGCGCAGCAGCACGCCCAGCGCCGTCGTCTCGCAGTGCTGCATACCGCGGACATCGATGTCCTTCACCATGGTCATGCCGCTGATTCTCCTCCCTCACCAGACGACGACGCAGGAGATGGGCATACCAGACCATCACGTCCCAGGCATGATCCGCCGGACAAGGCCTGGTCGAGCCGACGGACGAGGCGCATGGGTCCGCGGCTCGTTCACACGGCTGATCGGTAGGTCGGCCGGCACGGTCGCGCAGGCCCGCCGGGCCGATACCCCGGTCCGGAATCGACAGGTGCATGAACATGTACTCCACCTCTTCTCGAGGTGGAGTACACAAGGCGGACCAGGAGGCCGTCCGGCTACTGCAGGCGCCATTTCTGGTTGGCCGCCCCCGTGCAGGACCAGATCTGCGCACGCGCCCCGTTCGCCGACGAGTTGTCCGTGACGTCCAGGCACTTGTCCGCCGAGACGTTCACCAGGTCGCCGCTGCCCGACTCGTGGCGCCATTGCTGGGCGCCGGAGCCGTTGCAGCCGTACAGCTGCACCTTGGCGCCGTTCGTGGTCGATCCCGAGGTCACGTCCAGGCACTTGCCGAGCGCCCGGACCGAGCCGTCGGAGCGGATCGTCCAGCGCTGGGCCGCGGAGCCGTTGCAGTCCCAGAGCTGGACCGCGGTGCCGTCCGCGTCGGCGCCGCCCGCGACGTCCAGGCACTTGCCTGCCAGACCCGCCAGGGCGCCGGACGGCTCCGAACCGCCGCCGGACTGGGCACCGGACCAGGTGAAGGTCGCGGACGTCCTGCCGGGCAGTGCATACGTGTACCGCCGGCCGCCCCAGTTGACCGTCATCGTCTGCGCGTCGGACGAGTCGTTGTAGGCGATCAGCGCCTTGGAGCCGTCCGGGTTGCGCCACGCCACGTTCGGGACGGCCGAGCTGCCCGTGGAGGCGATCCGGTGGGCTCCGGGCTTCACGAACTTCGTGAGGTGGCCCATCGTGTAGTACTCGATCGTGTAGTCGACCTGGCCGTGCCGTGCGTCACCGTTGTGCACGGTGACCAGGCCGTCGCAGACCCCGCAGCCGCCGTTGTGCGGGCCGCGGTTCTGGTCGACCGCGAGGGACCACTTCGTCACCGACTTCGCCCAGTTACGGGTGTAGTCGATGATGTTCGTCATGTCCTCGCGCTGCTGGTTCGCGATCCAGGTGCCGCCCGAGTGCTCGGTCTGGAAGGCGTCCAGCTGCGGGTACTGGTTGTGGACGTCGGTCTGCTTGGAGACGTTCCCGCCGTAGCCGTGCCAGGCGATGCCGCCGAAGTTCGGATGGCTGCGCACCGCCGCGTCGTTCACCGTCTCGGCTGCGTACGCGTCGTACGTGTCCCAGTTCCAGTCGTGCGCCAGCACCTTGGTGGGCAGGCCGGCGGACTGGAGCTTCGGCAGCAGCTCGCTTCTGGTGAAGTAGGCGAGTCCCGAGGCGTTCCAGCTCATGGAGGGATAACCGCCGCAGCAGGTCGGCTCGTTCTGTGCCGTGACGTAGTCGACCGGAACACCTTGGTCGCGCCACGCCTGGAGGTACTTCACGAAGTAGGAGGCGTATACGCCGTAGTTCTCGGCCTTCAGCCAGCCGCCGTTGAGCTGCCCGCTGTCCTTCATCCAGGCGGGCGCCGTCCACGGCGACGCCACGACGGTGAGCGCGGGGTTGAGCTGCTCGGCCTGCTTGGTCAGCGGCAGGACGTCCTGAAGATCGTGGGCGATCGAGAATCGTGACAGCGTCGGGTCGGTCTGGCCGGCCGGCATGTCGTCGTACGTGTAGCCGAAGCGGGCCAGGTCCGAGCCGCCCATCGGATTGCGGACGAAGGAGAGACCGATGCCGTCGGTGGGCGAGAACAGCTTCTGCATCGTCGCGTCACGGGTCGCCTGGGACAGTGCGCCGCTGCCCTTCATCAGCCAGGCGGCAGTGTCCGTGAAGGATGCGCCGCCGCCGGTGAAGGTCTGGTAGCGGGTGTTCTCGTCGACGGTGATGTTCGTGCCGCCACCTCCGTTGCCGGACTCGAAGGTGACGGGTGTCTGCTGCTGCAGGCCGCGGGTGACATGGCGGCCGCCGCTGTCATCGGTCGTGGTCAGCCAGATGTTCACCTGTTCGCCCGCGGCCTGCGCGGTGCCGGCCGACAGGCCGGTCAGTCCGGCCGCGGCCAGCGCTCCCGCGAGCAGGATGCGGAGCGTTCTCATCGGTCGTCGTGCCATGGGCTGAAGCCCTTCTCGGCAGAGGTGTGGGGGACGAGGCGTGAGTGAACTGCCGATCTGAACGTCCGTCAAGGGTTTGAGCATTCAGGATCTGAACGAACAACGCCCTTCAGTGGCATGGAAATTGAGATTCGGCCGATCTCGGTGTGAAGTCTTGACGACAGGACTCGCTGCCGATTGACTCGCCGCGCACCACCGGTACCGGTTCCGGTACCGGTTCCACCTCGAGGCGGAGGCCCCTTCGATGCGTGTCACGATCGCCGACGTCGCACGTGAGGCGGGGGTCAGCAAGACCACGGTCTCCCGGGTCCTCAACACCAGGGCGGATGTGGACTCCCACACCGCGGCCCGTGTTCGTGAAGTGATCGCTTCCCTCGGCTATGTGCCCAGCTCCGGCGCCGTCGGCCTGGCCCGCGGCAGCAGCCGTACGATCGGCATGCTGACGCCTCCGCTCACCTGGCCGTGGATGGGCGAGGTCCTCCAGGGAGTCGTCGACACGGTCGAGGCGGCCGGCTACGGACTGCTGCTGTTCACCTGCAACCGCGGCGTCGAGTCCGTGGACCACTTCACCAGCCAGGTCTCCGCCCGCGCCTTCGACGGACTGCTCGTCGTCGAACCGGAGAACACCCTTGACACCATCACCGCCATGCACCGCCGCGGGCTGCCCGTCGTCCTGATCGACGACCGCGGCCACCACCCCGAATTCCCGTCCGTGGCCACCACCAACCGCGAGGGCGGCGCGGCCGCCGCCCGGCACCTCCGGACGGCCGGCCGCACCCGGCCCCTCGTCATCACCGGCCGCCGCCACTTCGGCTGCGTACGCGACCGGCTGGAGGGCTTCGTCGACGTCATGCCGACGCCCGTCGGCCGGATCGCCGAAGGCGACTTCACCGAGATCTCCGGTCGCCTCGCGATCGAACGCCATCTCGCCCAAGGCACGGTCTTCGACTCGGTGTTCGCGCACAACGACCTCAGCGCCGCAGGTGCCCTGCGGGCCCTTCGCGACGCCGGCCGCACCGTCCCGGACGACATCGCCGTCGTCGGCTTCGACGACATCCCCATGGCCCGGCACACCGAGCCCCCGCTGACCACCGTCCGCCAGCCCATGCGCCGGATGGGGGAGACGGCGGCAGATCTGCTGCTCTCCCGGCTCTCCGGCGGGGCGGTCCCGGCCGAGCCGGTCGTGCTGCCGACCGAGCTCGTCGTCCGGGGCTCCGCGCCCACCCGCTGACCACGACCCGGCACTGCTCATAGGGCCAGGCGTCTCGCCGCCCCGGCACACCGCCCGCTCCCGCACGCCGTCGACCACCGAAGGAGCCGTCATGCCACGAACACGACCACGATTCAGAGCCCGGACGAGGACGGGAACGGCGGTGATGGCGGCGACGGCCGTACTCGGCAGCCTCCTGGTCGCCGCCCTCCCGAGCGCCGCCGCGGCCGACGACCCGGCGCCCGTGCCCGTCGACCGGTTCGAGGGCGAGATCCCCTTCGCGAACCCGCCCGCCGAAGGCATCTTCACCTGGGGCAGCGACGCCGACGACCAGCCGAAGCTCGAGCTCAAGGAGCGCGCCGACGCCCCCGAGGGCAGCAAGGTCCTCCAGGGCAGCTACGACATCAGCGGCTGGGGCGGACTCACCCACGACTTCGCCTTCGACAAGCCGGCCCACGACTGGACCGGCCGCAAGGGCATCCGCTTCTGGTGGTACGGCCAGAACACCGCGCCCCTGCCGCCGGGTTCGGGCAAACGCATCCACTTCGAGATCAAGGACGGCGGCGCCAACGGCGAGGCGTCCGAGCTGTGGACGACGTCCTTCACCGACGACTGGGAGGGCTGGCACCTTGTCGAGCTCCCCTTCACGGACTTCGTCTACCGCGCCGACTACCAGCCCGTCGGCGGCATCGACCAGGTCCTCGGCCTGAACGAGACGTGGGGGTACGCCCTCACCCTGCCGACGGGCGCCCCCGGCTCGTTCGCCCTCGACGGCGTCGAGCTGTACGGCAAGGCCGACCCGGTCCTCAGCGCCAAAGTGGTCACCGACGCGGCCGTCCACCCGGTCGCCGAGGGCGGCACCGCCCAGGTGAAGATCTCCGTGGCCACCACCGGTTCCGGACCGATCGACGAGCCCGTCACCGTCGCGTACACCACCGCGGGCGGCAGCGCCGAGGCCGGTACGGACTACACGCCCGTCTCCGGCACGCTCACCTTCCCGGCCGGCACGGCCTCGGGCGAGACCCGTACGGTCGCCGTCCCCACCAGGAAGGACGGCGCGGCCGAGTCCGCCGAGACGATCCCGCTCGAGCTCACCGTCACCGGCGCCACGTCCCCTGCCGAGTCCCCGCAGGTCGTCGTGAACGCGCATGGGCTGCCGTACCTCGACGCGAAGCTCCCGGTGAAGAAGCGCGTCGCCGACCTGCTCGCGCGGATGTCCCTCGCCGAGAAGGCGGGCCAGATGACCCAGGCCGAGCGCAACGCGCTCAAATCCCAGGGGGACATCGCATCCTACGATCTCGGCTCGCTGCTCTCCGGCGGCGGTTCGGTGCCGACGCCCAACGCGCCCGAGGCCTGGGCCAGGATGGTCGATGCGTACCAACTGCGCGCCCAGGCCACCCGGTTCCAGATCCCGCTGATCTACGGCGTGGACGCGGTGCACGGGCACAACAACGTCGTCGGGTCGACGATCATGCCGCACAACATCGGCATCGGCGCCTCCCGCGATCCGGCGGTCGCGGAGAGGGCCGGAGCGGTCACCGCCAAGGAAGTCCGGGCCACCGGCATCCCGTGGGACTTCGCGCCCTGCCTGTGTGTGACACGCGACGAGCGCTGGGGCCGCTCGTACGAGGCCTTCGGCGAGGACCCGGCGCTGGTCACCGCCATGGAGACCGTGATCAAGGGGATGCAGGGCCCGGCGTCCGGCAAGGACCTGGACCGCAACGACAAGGTGCTGACCAGCGCCAAGCACTTCGCCGGCGACGGCGGCACGGAGTTCGGCTCGTCGGCCACCGGCTCGTACACGATCGACCAGGGCGTCACCAAGGTCACGCGGGAGGAGCTGGAGGCGGTCCACCTCGCGCCGTTCGCCGAAGCGGTCGAGCGCGGCGCCGGCACCGTCATGCCCTCCTACTCCTCGCTCGACATCCTCGGCGACGACCGGGGCCCGGTGAAGATGCACGCCAACGCCGAGATGATCAACGGGGTCCTGAAGGACCGCATGGGCTTCAAGGGCTTTGTCATCAGTGACTGGCAGGCCATCGACCAGATCCCCGGCGACTACCCCAGCGATGTGCGCACCTCGGTCAACGCCGGACTCGACATGATCATGGTGCCGACCAACTACCAGGACTTCACGAGGACCCTCAAGGACGAGGTGGCCGCCGGGCGCATCAGCCAGGCCCGTGTCGACGACGCCGTGTCCCGCATCCTGACCCAGAAGTTCACGCTGGGCCTGTTCGAGAAGCCGTACGCCGACACCACCCACCTCGCGAAGATCGGCTCGGCCGAACACCGGACGGTGGCCCGTGAGGCCGCGGCCAAGTCCCAGGTGCTGCTGAAGAACGACGGCGGTGTGCTGCCGCTGAAGCCGTCGCAGAAGGTGTACGTCGCGGGATCCAACGCCGACGACCTCGGCAATCAGGCCGGCGGCTGGACCATCAGCTGGCAGGGCTCCTCCGGGAGGATCACCACCGGGACCACCATCCTCGAGGGCATGAAGAAGGCCGCCCCCGGCACGGAGATCACCTACTCCAAGGACGCATCCGCGTCGACCGGCGGCCATGACGTGGGGGTGGTCGTCGTCGGCGAGACACCGTACGCCGAGGGCATCGGCGATGTGGGCAACGGTCACGACCTGGAGCTCGGTGCCGCGGACAAGGCCGCCGTCGACAAGGTGTGCGCCGCGATGAAGTGCGCGGTGCTCATCGTGTCCGGCCGCCCTCAGCTCATCGGCGACCGGCTCGGCGACATCGACGCGCTCGTCGCCTCCTGGCTGCCGGGCACCGAGGGCGACGGGGTCGCCGACGTCCTGTACGGCAGGCGCCCCTTCACCGGACAGCTTCCGGTCACCTGGCCGAAGTCCGAGGCCCAGCTGCCGATCAACGTCGGTGACGCGTCGTACGACCCGCAGTTCCCCTACGGCTGGGGCCTGACCACGCTGCGGAAGACACCCGCCGGCGGCGAGCTCACCCTCAAGGCGATGGGCATCGCGGCGAAGGTCCTTGAGGCGACCGGCCGGGCGAGGTCCCCCGAGGCGAGGGAGCTGGTCACCCTGGCCAGGCTGATCACCCAGCAGAGGGTGGGCGGTCATCTCACCGAGGCGTCGGCGAAGCCCTTCGCCGACGCGGACCATCTGCTGCTCGCGGGCCGTCCGGCCGGTGCGGTCGCCAAGCTGACCCAGGCCTACCGGGCGGCCTGAAACCTATACCTCGGCAGATGCCCGAAAACAACCCCTCTCGGGTAGTTTCGATGATATGAAGACCAGGCTGTTCACTGCACTGTCCGGTCTGCTGCTCGCGCTCTCGGCAGCCGCCCTCGGGGCGGCGCCGGGGGCGCACGCGGCCACCGGTCCCGAGACCGTGGCCGAGGCGCTCAAGGAGGGCCCCGTCTACGTGGACCCCGGCGCCGCGGGCCAGCTGTCCCCTGCCCAGGCCGACGCCCTGGCCCAGAAGATCAAGGACGCGGACAAGCCGGTCTTCGTCGCCGTGCTGCCCGAGACCTCCGCCTTCCCGGCGGACAGCATTCTGCGAACCGTACGCACCGAGACCGGGATCACCGGCCTGTACGCCATCCGGCTCGGCGACGGCTTCGACGCGGGAGCGGACCGCAGCGTCATGTCCCGCCAGGCCGTCGACAACCTCACCGACGCGGTGAAGGCGACCGGCCCAGTGGACGCGGCCACCCAGCTCGACAACTTCGTCGACCAGGCGCTCCCGCAGACCCGCGGCAGCGCCCCCGCCTCCTGGAACACCGGCCCGGGCGTCGACGGCGGAGTGAGCGCCGCCGGCCTGATCACCCTCGGAGCGGTCCTCGCCGCCGGCGGCACCACCGCATTCGTGGTCGTCCGCGGCAAGCGGCGCCGCAAGGCCGAGGAGGAGCGGGCCGCACTCGAGAAGCTCCGCGTGGTGGTCGACGAGGACATCACCGCCTTCGGCGAGGAACTCGACCGCCTCGACTTCCATCCCTCGGAGAAGGGCGCCGACGACACGATGCGCGCCGACTACGAGCGGGCGCTGGATTCCTACGACACGGCCAAATCGCGCATGGGCGCGGCAAAGCACCCCTCCGACGTGCGCGCAGTCACCGAGGCACTGGAGGACGGCCGCCACTCGCTGGTGGTGCTGGCCGCACGCCGCGAGGGCCGGCCGGTGCCCGAGCGCCGCGCGCCCTGCTTCTTCGACCCCCGCCACGGCCCCTCGGTCGCCGACGTCTCCTGGTCCCCGGCTGCCGGCACCGCCCGCGACGTCCCCGTCTGCGCGGCGGACGCGGCGCGTCTCGAGTCCGGCCAGGACCCGCTGGCCCGTACCGTCGAAACGGACTACGGCCGCAGGCCCTACTGGGAGGCAGGCCCGGCGTACGGCCCGTGGGCGGGCGGCTACTTCGGCGGCGGCCTCCTGCCCGGCCTGCTGGTGGGCACGGTGCTCGGCAGCATGCTCTCGACCCCGGCGTACGCCGCCGAGTACGGCGGCGGCGACTTCGGTGACTCCTCGGGCGGTGACTACTCCGGCGGCGACTTCAACTCCTCCGACTTCGGCGGCGGTGGCGACTGGGGCGGCGGCGGTGGCTTCGACGGGGGCGGCGGGTTCTAGCCGGACCAGGGTGCACCGGCCCCTGTGCCCGTCATGGCTGTACGGCAATCGGCGGGGCGGGGAACGACTTCACTACCGAAAGTAGTTAATAGCCACGGTCGGTGATTGATCGCGATCGGCCGCGGTGCTTGCCTCGTCCCCATGCGAAAGAGAACGAGGTTCTGCGCCCTCGTGGCGGCAGCGGTCACCACCGCGGTGATGACCGCTGCCGCCACCCTCCCGGCCGCCGCCCAGTCCGACCCCACCCCCGTCCCCAGGCTCGCCCCGCTGTACCGCTCGGCCAACGCCGTGCCCGGCCACTACATCGTGCGCCTCAGCAAGACCGTTGCCGCGGCCGAGGTGCCCGGCCGCTTCGGCGTCAAGCCCCTCTTCACCTACACGTCGGCCATGCGAGGTTTCGCGGCCGCACTCAACCCGGCCCAGCTGAAGACCCTGCGCCGGACGCCGGGCGTCATGTCCGTCGAGGAGGACGCCAAGGTGACGGCCTTCGACACGGGCGGCAGCGTCCCCCGGGCGCGGGCCGCCTCCTGGGGCCTGGACCGCATCGACCAGCGGAGTCTGCCGCTCAGTGGCTCGTTCACCGCGAGCGGCGACGGGCAGGGCACCCTCGTGTACATCCTCGACACCGGTATCGACTACACCCACGCCGAGTTCGGCGGGCGCGCAGTGTTCGGCTACGACTCCGTCGGTGACGGGCGGCGAGGCGCGGACTGCAACGGTCACGGCACCCATGTCGCCGGCACCGTCGGCGGCAGTACGTACGGTGTGGCCCGCAAGGCGACCCTGGTCAGCGTCCGCGTCCTCAGCTGCGAGGGCTCGGGCAGCTGGTCGGGGGTGATCGCCGGGTTCGACTGGGTGGCCGCCAACGCCCGGCAGCCGGCCGTGCTCAATGCCTCTCTCGGCGGCGGCAGGTCCTTCGCGGTGAACAGCGCGGCCACCGCCGTCGCGGACAGCGGTGTCCTGCCGGTGGTCGCCGCGGGCAACTCCTCGCAGGACGCCTGCCAGATCTCCCCGGCGTCCGCGGAGCGCGCGGTGACCGTCGGCGCGACCAATCGCTCCGACAAGGAGACGGATTTCTCCAACTACGGCGCATGCCTGTGGCTGTACGCCCCCGGTGCTTCCATCGTCTCGGCCAGGCTGGGCGGCGGTGCCCGGACTCTGAGCGGCACGTCCATGGCCTCGCCGCACGTCGCCGGTGTCGCCGCCCTCTACAAGTCGGCGCACCCGGCCGCTGCCGTGGCGGAGGTCGCCGACTGGCTGGCCGACCAGTCCACCAAGGACGTGGTCGTCGGCACCGGCGACAACTCGCCCAACCGTCTGCTGTTCACCGCCGGACTCTGAGAGGCGACGCAGACCCCGTGACGCAGGCCGGCGGGGCCGGGTGGCTCCCGGCCCCGCCGTGGCGGTGCACACGTCAGGTGGTGCGTGCGGTCGGATCAGGCGGCCTGCGGCGCGGCCTTGATCGCGGAGATGTCGAAGGTGAGCTTCACCTTGTCGCTGACCATCACGCCGCCGGCCTCCAGCGCCGCGTTCCAGGTCAGGCCCCAGTCGGAGCGCAGGATCTCGGTACCGCCCTCGAAGCCCACGCGCTCGTTGCCGTACGCGTCGGTGGCGGAGCCGTTGAAGTCCAGGTCGATGGTGAGCGGACGGGTCACGTCCTTGATCGTGAGATCGCCTGTGATCCGGTACTTGTCGCCGCCCAGCTGCTCGGCGCCGGTGGAGCGGAAGCTCATCTTCGGGAACTTCTCGGCGTCGAAGAAGTCACCGCTGCGCAGGTGGCCGTCGCGGTCGGCGATGCCGGTGTCGATGCTGGCGATGTCGACGTCGATCGCGGCGGTGGAGCGGGAGGGGTCCGCGCCGTCCAGCGACAGGGTGCCCTCGTGGGAGCCGAAGCTGCCCCGGACGTTGGTGACCATGGCATGACGGACGGTGAAGCCGATGCTGCTGTGCGCGGGGTCGATGGTGTAGTCGCCGCTCAGTGCCGCCAGTGCCGGGTCCACCTCCAGGGTGGAGACGGCCTGCGAGACGGTGACGTCGGTGTTCTTGCGGTTGAAAAGACCCATGACTGCTCCCTGGGGACGGGCGCCGGAGCGCTGTTGTTTAAGCTTCAACGAAATTGACTGTAGACGCATTCCGTTCAAAGTTCAACATCTTCGGGGAAGGTTCACTCCAGGAGTCGTCGAGGCCCGTGGTCACCGGCAGGGGGATCCCCCGCCATGAAATGCCGCTCCGCTCTCAGCGCGCTCGCGCTCGTCTCGGGCGCCTGATCGTCCCCGGTCCCGGTGCCTCGCGAGCCGCCTGCCGGGCGCTGGTCGATCACCTGCTTGGGTCAACGGCCGTGAACTTCTGGCGGCTCGGTAAGGTGGGCCGCCCGCCGCGGCGTGCCCGCACACCCCCTGTGAGGGTCCCTGGCTGTCGCGCAGGGCCGGTGATCAGCAAGGATGCGTCCGCCGAAGCGCTGGCCGCAGGGGCGGGGTGCCTCGGCTGCACCTCCCCCGGGAAACGCCCGGACGGGGAAGGCGTATGAGGTGACGCTCGGCTGAACAGTGTTGTAAGACCTCCACAACGGCAGACCATCCCCGGCTGGTGAATGACGCTCCGTGCGAAACGGTTCTGTGGGACACCGACAGCAGATCGGGCGCGAGACTGTACGGAGTGGACGGCAGGGTTTTCTTGGTCTGATCCGTAGGGTCGATGCATGACCGTTTTGGACGAGACCACCAGCGACGCAGCCGAGGTCGTCGACGCCGTCGAGGCCGTCGACGCGCGCGGCCGCGTGGCCGAGCTGCACGCCCGCCGCGAGGAGGCCCGGCGCGGACCCAGCGACCGTGCCACCGAGGCCCAGCACGCCAAGGGCAAGCTGACCGCCCGCGAGCGTATCGAGCTGCTGCTGGACGAGGGCTCGTTCCGCGAGGTCGAGCAACTGCGCAGGCACCGGGCCACCGGGTTCGGTCTCGAGGCCAAGAAGCCGTACACCGACGGTGTCATCACCGGCTGGGGCACGGTCGAGGGCCGTACGGTCTTCGTCTACGCGCACGACTTCCGGATCTTCGGCGGCGCGCTCGGCGAGGCCCACGCCACCAAGATCCACAAGATCATGGACATGGCCATCTCGGCCGGGGCGCCGCTCGTCTCCCTGAACGACGGAGCCGGCGCCCGTATCCAGGAGGGCGTCTCCGCGCTCGCCGGATACGGCGGCATCTTCCAGCGCAACACCCGGGCGTCCGGCGTCATCCCGCAGATCAGCGTGATGCTCGGCCCGTGCGCGGGCGGCGCGGCGTACTCGCCGGCGCTCACCGACTTCGTGTTCATGGTCCGCGAGACCTCGCAGATGTTCATCACCGGCCCGGACGTCGTCAAGGCGGTCACCGGTGAGGAGATCACCCAGAACGGGCTGGGCGGCGCGGATGTGCACGCCGAGACCTCGGGCGTCGCGCACTTCGCGTACGACGACGAGGAGACCTGCATCGCCGAGGTGCGCTACCTGCTCTCGATGCTGCCCTCCAACAACCGGGAGAACCCGCCGTCCGTCCAGGCCGACGACCCGTCCGAGCGTCGCTCGGACGTGCTGCTCGACCTGGTCCCGGCGGACGGCAACCGCCCGTACGACATGCACAAGGTCATCGAGGAGCTCGTCGACGACGGCGACTACCTCGAGATTCACGAGCGGTGGGCCCGCAACATCATCTGCGCGCTCGCCCGGCTCAACGGTCAGGTGGTCGGCATCGTCGCCAACCAGCCGCAGTCCCTGGCCGGTGTCCTGGACATCGAAGCCTCCGAGAAGGCAGCGCGCTTCGTGCAGATGTGCGACGCCTTCAACATCCCGATCATCACCCTGCTGGACGTGCCCGGCTTCCTGCCGGGCGTCGACCAGGAGCACGGTGGAATCATCCGGCACGGGGCGAAGCTGCTGTACGCGTACTGCAATGCCACGGTGCCGAGGATCTCGCTGATCCTGCGCAAGGCGTACGGCGGTGCGTACATCGTCATGGACTCCCAGTCCATCGGTGCGGACCTCACCTACGCCTGGCCGACCAACGAGATCGCGGTGATGGGCGCCGAGGGTGCCGCCAACGTCATCTTCCGCCGGCAGATCGCCGACGCCGACGACCCCGAGGCCATGCGCAAGCGGATGGTCAAGGAGTACAAGGCCGAGCTGATGCACCCCTACTACGCAGCGGAGCGCGGACTGGTCGACGACGTCATCGACCCGGCCGAGACCCGCGAGGTGCTCATCCGCTCGCTCGCGATGCTCCGCACCAAGCACGCAGATCTGCCGTCGCGCAAGCACGGCAACCCCCCGCAGTGACCCTGCGACGAGACTGACGAGACTGGAGCCACGAAGCTCATGAGCACTCCGACCGACTCCTCCTCCCTCCTGCGCGTCGAGAAGGGCCAGGCGGCCCCCGAGGAACTCGCGGCCATCACCGCGGTCCTCCTGGCCCGTGCAGCGTCCACCACCACTCCCCAGCCCCACCGCGGCCGTTCCACGGCGGGCTGGCGCCGACTGGAGCGCCAGCCGGGCTTCCGCTCGGCCCACAGCTGGCAGGGCTGACAACCGTCCGGCCTCTCGAGGCCGCCGCAGGGCCCCCGCTCGCGCGACTGCGAGCGGGGGCCCTGCGCGTTCCCCCGTCGTCTGCTCACGCCCTGGCCTTCTGTCCGCGGCCCTGAGCCGGGGCTCAGGGCCGCAGAAGGCCGTCCCCTGACACCGCTCGGCGTGCCGCCGGCGTTCGGCCGCCGTAGCCGGGTACGGCGGTGCGTGCCGCAGCGCGGGCCGGGAGGCCGACGGTCACAAAGAGTGCCAGACCCTCGGCACCTCGCCCCTCGTAACGCCCAAGGGCGCGCGCAGACACAGGACTTGGGGAAGTCGTTCGCTCCGGGCGGGCCGGCCAGGGTGATCCGGCGGCCACGAGGAAAGGCTCCGCACTCCTTTCGGAGTGCGGAGCCTTTCCCACGGCCGGACAGGGATCCGGTGCGGACCTACCGCAGGCGCGCCATGAGGGCGTGCTCGACGAGCGTGATGAGGGCGCTCTTGGCGTCCGCGCGGTGGCGGGCGTCGGTGGTGATGATCGGGGTGTCGGGGCCGATCTGGAGTGCTTCGCGGACTTCCTCGGGGTTGTAGGGCTGGTGTCCGTCGAAGCCGTTGAGGGCGATGACGAACGGCAGGCCGCTGTTCTCGAAGTAGTCGACCGCGGGGAAGCAGTCGGCGAGGCGGCGGGTGTCGACGAGGACGACGGCGCCGATGGCGCCGCGGACCAGGTCGTCCCACATGAACCAGAAGCGGTCCTGGCCCGGGGTGCCGAAGAGGTACAGGATCAGGTCCTGGTCCAGGGTGATGCGGCCGAAGTCCATGGCCACCGTGGTGGTGGTCTTGTCGCCGGTGTGGGTGAGGTCGTCGATGCCGGCCGATGCGGACGTCATGACGGCTTCGGTACGCAGCGGGTTGATCTCCGAGACGGCGCCGACGAACGTGGTCTTGCCCACGCCGAAGCCGCCCGCCACCACGATCTTCGCGCTGGTGGTTGAGCGGGCTGCACCGCCGCTAGAGCTTGCGAAGTCCACTGAGCACCCTTTCGAGCAGTGTCACGGCTGGCTGGCCGCCGGCGGACTCGTCGCCGCCGGGCTGGTGAATGGCGACAAGTCCGGCCTCCGCCAGGTCGGCGACGAGGATCCGGGCAACGCCGAGGGGGATGGAGAGAAGGGCCGAGATCTCGGCGACCGACTTGATCTCGAAGCACAGTCGGCAGATCCGCTGGTGCTCAGGCAACTGCCCTTGCAGCCTGGACGGATCGGCCGTGGTGCTGACCAGCGCCTCGATGGCGAGCTGGTAGCGCGGCCGGGTCCGGCCGCCGGTCATGGCGTACGGGCGCACCAACGGGTTGCTGCCGCCCGATGCCGACGACGGCTGAGGAGCCTTCCGCGGCTGCACCGGCTGGATCCGGGAGTGTCCCCCCGGCCCCATCGGCTGGTCGTACGACGGGTCGTACGGCGACTGCTGCTGCTGATAGGGCCCCTGAGTGCCCTGTCTGCTCGGCGTCGAAGGAAAGTTGAAGCGGTTCGCCGAGTGATCGCCCGAAGGCTGATGACCACCTTCATAGGGGCGTCCGCCTGGGGGTGTTGCCACGTTTCCTCCTCCGACTGCCGGTCGCCGGTCCCTGTCCCTGTGGAGCCGCGCCACCGCACCTTACGGTGCGGTGGCGTGAAACGCACTGTCTGCCTGTTAGTTGAGAAGACTTCCCTGGAGCTCCGCCCGCAGGTCCGGGGTGAGCACGCTGCCTGCACGGTCCACCAGGAGGGCCATCTCGTAGCCCACCAGGCCGATGTCGGCATCGGGGTGGGCCAGAACGGCCAGCGAGGATCCGTCGGAGATGGACATGATGAAGAGGAAGCCGCGCTCCATCTCCACAACCGTCTGGTTGACAGCGCCGCCTTCGAAGATCCGGGATGCTCCAGCGGTCAGCGAGGTCAGACCGGAGGCGACAGCCGCCAGCTGATCGGCGCGGTCGCGCGGGAAACCTTCGGACATCGCCAGCAGGAGTCCGTCGGCGGAGACCACCACGGTGTGGGACACCCCAGGGGTGTTGTCCACGAAGTTGGTGATCAACCAGTTCAGATTCTGCGCCGCCTGGCTCATCGGGCTCACACTAACGCTCCTGGTTGTAGGTACTACCCGGGCCACTCTGTCGATCGTAAGTGGCCGGTCCGTTCGTGTCCGTCCCCGCATTGCGTCCCTTCTGGACGCCGCGACGCAGGTTGCTCAACCTGCCGCGCACGTCTTCGGGGGCGCGGGAGACCTGGGGGCCGCCCTGCGGGGTCTGCTCCGCGGTGCCTTCGACCAGGTTGGCCTTGGGCACGCGCCGGGGGAGACCGGAGGAGGTGACTCCTCCTGCCTTCGGGTCGCGAAGCTTCTCCGCCCGCTGCCAGCGCTCGTCGTTCTTCGAACGCCATTCGCCGGGGCCGGAGCCGGTGTCGGAGCCTGAGTCGGAGGAGGTACCGAAGCCGAAGCCGGTGCCGCGGCCGCCGATGGTGGGCCGCCCGCTCGGTGAAGCTTGCGGCGCCTGCTCGGCGGGCTGCTGCCACTGCTGTGCCGGCTGCTGCTGCGACGGCTGGCTGCTGCCGCGCTTGGGAAGGCCGGAGGTCGTCCGCTCGTGGCTGCTGCTCGGAGAGGGTCCCGGACGATCAAAGCCTACGCGCTCGGAAGCGCTCGTGGGAGCGTCCGGGGCAGATTCCGATTCGGTCCGGTACTCCGGCTCGTACGCGGTCTGATAGCCGTCCTGGGCCGACCACTCCGCCTGGTGGGCCTGAGAGTCGTACGAGGCGTCGTACTGCGGCTGGGCGCTCTGCGGAGCCTGGTAGCCGGCTTCCGTATAGGCCTCCGCCGAGTGCTGCGCAGACTCCTGGGTCTCGGGGTAGCCGCCGGGCGCCTGGTAGTCGTCGTACGCCGTCTGCTGGTCCTGCGCGTAGCCCTGGTCGTACGCGGAGCCGTACTCCTGACCGTCCTGGGCGTATCCCTGACCGTCCTGGGCGTACCCCTGCTCGTCCTGGGCGTACCCCTGCTCGTCGCGGTACAGCGGACGCTCGCCGCCGTGCGCCTGGGCCTCGAGGGCGGCACGCCGCTCCTCGCGGGCCAGCGAGCGGCCGACCGGGTCGAGCTGTGAGGAGTCCGCGGGCTGCTCGTAGCGGGAGTCGTCGAAGCCGAGTTCCGCCGCTGTGCGCATCGGGGGGCTGTCGTACGACTCGTACGACTCGTACGACTGCTGCAGCTGCTCCGGGATGATCGAGGAGACCGTGAAGTCGTCCTCGGGCAGTGCCTCGCCGCCGCCGCCGTGGGTGATGGCGTCGGGAAGCATGACGAGAGAGGTGGTGCCGGCCTGCTCGCCCGAGGGGCGCAGCTGGACGCGGACGCCGTGCCGGTCGGCGAGTCGGCCGACCACGAACAGGCCCATGCGCTGCGAGACGGCGGCGTCCACCGTCGGCGGGTTGGCCAGCTTGTGGTTGATGTCGGCGAAGTCCTCGGCCGTCAGGCCGATGCCCTTGTCGTGGATCTCGATCATGACGCGACCGTCGGGCAGCCGGGTGGCCGTCACGCGAACCTTGGTCTGCGGGGAGGAGAACGTCGTCGCGTTCTCCAGCAGCTCGGCGAGCAGGTGCACGAGGTCGGTCACGGCCTGGCCGTGGATGTCCGTCTCCGGGACGCCCGTGAGCTCGATGCGCTCGTAGGACTCCACCTCGGAGGAGGCGGCGCGCAGCACGTCGACCAGCGGAACCGGCTGGTTCCAGCGGCGGCCGGGCTCCTCGCCCGCGAGGACGAGGAGGTTCTCGCCGTTGCGGCGCATACGGGTCGCCAGGTGGTCCAGCCTGAAGAGGTTCTCCAGCTGGTCCGGGTCGGCCTCGTTGTTCTCCAGGTCGGTGATCAGGGTCAGCTGGCCCTCGATCAGCGACTGGTTGCGGCGCGAGAGGTTGGTGAAGATCGCGTTGACGTTGCCACGGAGCATGGCCTGCTCGGCGGCGAGCCGGACGGCCTCGCGGTGGACCTGGTCGAAGGCGCGGGCGACCTCGCCGATCTCGTCCTGGGTGTCGATCGGGATCGGCTGGACCCGGGTGTCGACGCGGCCCGGCTCGGTGCGCGAGAGCTGGTCGACCAGCATCGGAAGACGCTGCTCGGCGATACCGAAGGCGGCGGTGCGCAGCTGGCGCATCGAGCGGCTCATCTGGCGGGCCATGAGACCGGCCAGGATGAAGGCGGTCAGCAGGGCGATGACGACGATGGCGCCGTTGACGATGGCGTCGGTCTTGGCGTCGTCGGAGATGGCCGCCGCTTCTTCCACGGCCCGGTCGACGAGGCTCTTCTCGATCTCGGTGTAGCCGTCGAACTTCGCGGTGGATCCGCCGAACCAGGTCTGGGGCGTGATGTCCTGCGTCTTGAGCTTGTCGGGCGACACGCCCTGGCCGATCTGGGTGGCCATGCCGGTCAGCACGGAACCGTCCTGGCCCTCAGGAGGGGTCAGCCCCGCGGCCGCCAGCCGCTTCTTGCCCTCGGCGGCCTTGGTGGTCATGACCTCCTTGAGCCGGTCCACTTCGGCCTGTGTACCGCCGGAGACGTACTCGCCGATGGCGATCTGCTCGAGGTAGTTGTACGAGTTGAACGCCACGAGCTGGCGATTGAGGACGACCTGGTCCTTGCTGGGCCGGACCAGCAGGTGCATGCCGATGGAGCGCTGCAGGGACGTGGCGGCCTTGGCCAGCTGGACGGCGTAGACGGTACGGCCGTAGCTGGTGATGTTGCCGGTGCCGAGGCCGAGCTCGTTGGAGAACTCCATCAGGTAGTGATGGACGGCGACGTAGCCCTCTTCGGTCTGCACCGGGTCGAGCGCCTTGGTGTAGGCGGCCCCGCGGAGCTTCTCGAGCGTCGGCTCTGCTTTGCGGAACAGGTTCAGACGGCGCTTGAGGCCTTCCGTCTGCGGCATCTGCTCGATGACCTTGTCGAACTTGGCCTTGGCGGCATCCGTGTTCGCGTACGCGTCACGGATGACGGGACCCTTGCGGGCGTCGGCACTGGTGGCCAGCAGCAGAGGCTGGGCCGTCAGGTCACGCTCGTTCAGCAGCGCCTGGCCGTACTCGGAGGCAGCACGCACGACGAGCGCCGTCTTCTCGGCGTCCTGTGCTTCGCTCCAGGTGTCGATCGAGGTCTTGACCTGGAAGCCGCCCATCACCAGTCCGACGATGACGGGGATGAGCAGGATCGCGTTCAGGCGGGTCGGTACCCGCCAGTTGCGCGGGGACAGCCGGCTTGTGCTGCCGGCGGCCGGGGAAGCACCGGAGGTACCCGACACATCCGCAGGCGACGCCGCTGTGCGCGGCGGCGGGGTGAAGTTGCCCCGCGCCTGCTGCTCTGCGGAGCTGTTCTTGCTTCGCCTCACTCGACCAACAACCTCTCGGCGTCGGCACCTAGGTTGTGCCGTTTTTCGTTCAGAGCCGTACTACTCGGGAGTTCGAGAATTTCAGCACGTCGAAGCGTCCCGTTCCAAACACCTGGAATCTGTGATTCCGAGTGGCCTACGCCTCAGATAAATCGGGCATAAAGAACGAGCCTCGACAAAAGGCGAGGCTCATGTGGCGCAGTGGTATCAGCCGTGTGCGGCGGGTGTTCGCTGCGCGTCAATTCTCTGTCGAAATGTTATGAACATGGAGGCGGACCGTGTCAAAAGACACGGCCCGAGCCTCCACAACTACGACAACTGCCGTATAACGCCGTCTACTTGAGCCGTGCCATGAGGGCGTGCTCGACGAGCGTGATGAGGGCGCTCTTGGCGTCCGCGCGGTGGCGGGCGTCGGTGGTGATGATGGGGGTGTCCGGGCCGATCTGGAGTGCTTCGCGGACTTCCTCCGGGTTGTACGGCTGATGCCCCTCGAAACCGTTGAGGGCGATGACGAACGGCAGGCCGCTGTTCTCGAAGTAGTCGACCGCGGGGAAGCAGTCGGCGAGACGTCGCGTGTCCACCAGCACGACGGCGCCGATGGCACCACGGACCAGATCGTCCCACATGAACCAGAAGCGGTCCTGACCGGGGGTACCGAAGAGGTACAGGATCAGGTCCTGGTCCAGGGTGATGCGGCCGAAGTCCATGGCCACCGTGGTGGTGGTCTTGCCTCCGGTGTGGGTGAGGTCGTCGATGCCGGCCGATGCGGACGTCATGACGGCTTCGGTACGCAGCGGGTTGATCTCCGAGACGGCGCCGACGAACGTGGTCTTGCCCACGCCGAAGCCGCCCGCCACCACGATCTTCGCGCTGGTGGTCGATCGGGCTGCGTCGCCGCTAGATCTTGCGAAGTCCACTGAGCACCCTTTCGAGCAGTGTCACATCCGGCGTGCCGCCGGCCTCTCCGTTGCCCGGCTGGTGGATGGCCACCATGCCTGCCTCCGCCAGGTCGGCGACGAGGATCCGGGCAACGCCGAGCGGCATCGACAGCAGAGCAGAGATCTCCGCCACCGACTTGACCTCCCGGCACAGGTGGCAGATCCGCTGGTGCTCGGGGAGCAGCCCGGCAAGGAGTGCCGGGTCGGCCGTGGTGCTGACCAGCGCCTCGATGGCGAGCTGGTAGCGCGGCCGGGTCCGGCCGCCGGTCATGGCGTACGGACGGACCAGCGGCTGATCGCCCTCATCCCCGTAGGCGTCCAGCGAGGCGCCGTACGGATCGTGAGAGGCGGGTGGCGGGGTCATGAATCCTCCGGGCGTGACAACACGTGGTCTGCGTGCCGTCTGAGTGGGCCGGTGGGGGGCCTAAGGGCAGCCTGACGGATGACTGTGCGGTGGAGCGCATTGGAGCAGCTGCGTCTGTACGTGGGGGGAACAGTGACTCAGTGCAGCAGGCTTCCCTGGAGCTCGGCCCTCAGGTCCGGCGTGAGCACACTGCCGGCCCTGTCGACCAGGAGAGCCATCTCGTAGCCCACGAGACCGATGTCGCAGTCGGGGTGCGCGAGCACGGCCAGCGAGGAGCCGTCGGAGACCGACATCAGGAAAAGGAAGCCGCGTTCCATTTCGACCACGGTCTGGCTGACCGGGCCGCCTTCGAAGATCCGGGATGCTCCCGCGGTCAGCGAGGTCAGCCCCGATGCGACCGCGGCAAGCTGGTCGGCACGGTCGCGGGGAAAGCCTTCGGACATGGCCAGCAGAAGACCGTCGGCGGAGACCACCACTGTGTGGGACACCCCAGGGGTGTTGTCCACGAAGTTGGTGATCAACCAGTTCAGATTCTGCGCCGCCTGGCTCATCGGGCTCAACTAACGCTCCTGCTGGTGGGTGGGGCCGAGGTTGAAGCTGCCGGTCGTGCTGTTCTGCTGCCGGCCCTGCTGGATACCGCGTCGGAGGTTGGTCAGTCGGCCGCGCACGTCATCGGGCGCACGAGAGACCTGCGGACCACTTTGGTGGCTCTGCTCCTGCGCGGTGCCCGGCACGAGGTTGGCGCGCGGGACCCGGCGGGGCAGACCCGAGGTGGTGACGCCGCCGGCCGCGGGCTTCCTGACCCGCTCGGCCTGGCGTACCAACTCGTCATTGGGCGACGTGCGCCACGCGGCACCGTTCGCGTTCTGCGCGTTGCCCGGGGTTGCCGGGCTCGGCGCGGGGGTGCGCTGGGGCATCGGCGGAGCGGTGCGCTCCGGCGACGCCTGCGGGACACCGGGGTTCTGCTCGGAGGACCGGCCGCCCGGCCCACCGTGGAACCAGTTCGTCTCAAGGGTGTCGTACAGCGGCGTCCGGCCGTCCCCGGGACCCGAGGCCGGCGGCAGCGCCTCCGGCTGGTACGGGGCGGGCAGCCCCGCCGCGTTTCCCTGGGAGACGTTCCCGGCGGGGCGCTGCGGCGCGAAGCTCGAGGTGTCGCGCTGCTGGGCGGGCGCCGGCTGCTGCGGAGCGGAGTTGCCGTACACGTCGGGGCGGGCGAACTGCCCCGTGGACCGGTCGCCGCGCGGCTGTGCTGCTCCATAGCCTGCGGCCTGGGGGGTGCTTCCGTAATCCGGGCGGGGGAACTCCGCCGTAGCGGCGTGGTCCTCGTGCCCGCGCGGCGCGTCCGATGCCGGACGCTGCTGCGGGACCGGCGGCTGCTCGCTGCCCCAGCTGGTGGTCTGCGGCCGCTGCTGACGCGGCGGTACGGACTCGTCGCGGCGGCCGGCGGGGCCGCCGGGCAGCTCGGCACGCGGACCGCCCGTGGGGGGCAGCTGCCGGCCGCGGTCACCCGCGCCGGGCGCGTTCTGCTGGAAACCGCTCTGCCTGGGGGCCTCGTTACGGGCCGGTGCGCCCTGCGGACCGCGCGGCGCACCGAAACCGGCGCCCTGACGCGAGGCGTCCTGCTGGGCCGTGCCCTGGCCGCCGCCCTGTCCGGGGCGCGGAGCCGGAGCCCCGTCACGGCCCGGGAGCGCAGCGCGCGGAGCCGTACTGGCACCGACCTGGCCGCGGGGGGCACCCGCGCCGAGCCGGCCGCCCGCAGGCGTGCCGCCACCGGCGCCGCCGAGGCCCGGACGGCTGCCGCCGGCCGGTGCACCGGGACGGCCCGCCGGCGCCGGGGGAACGGCGCCCTGGCCGCCCGCACCGGGCTTGGCGGGCACCTTCTTGCCGCCGTGGGCGACATCGACGGGGAGCATGACCAGCGCGGTGGTGCCACCGGAGTCGGAGGGGCGCAGCTGGATACGGATGCCGTGTCGCAGGGACAGGCGGCCGACCACGAACAGGCCCATTCGACGGGAGACCGACACGTCCACGGTGGGCGGCGACGCGAGCCGCTCGTTGATCGCGGCGAGGTCCTCGGGGGAGAGACCGATGCCGGTGTCGTGGATCTCGACGAGCACCCGGCCGTCGGGCAGGGCGTGACCGGTGACCTTGACCTTGGTCTGCGGCGAGGAGAACGACGTGGCGTTCTCGAGCAGCTCGGCGAGCAGGTGCACAAGGTCGTTGACGACGCGGCCGGCGACCTCGGTCGCGGGGACGGCGGCCAGTTCGATGCGCTCGTACTGCTCCACCTCGGAGGCGGCGGCACGGAGCACGTCGACCAGCGGGACCGGCCGGGTCCACCGGCGGCCCGGCTCCTCGCCCGCGAGGACGAGGAGGTTCTCGCCGTTCCGGCGCATACGGGTCGCGAGGTGGTCGAGCTTGAAGAGCGAGGACAGCTGGTCGGGGTCGGCCTCGCGGGACTCCAGCTCCGAGATGAGCGAGAGCTGACGCTGGATAAGACCCTGGCTGCGGCGCGAGAGGTTGGTGAACATCGCGTTGACGTTGCCCCGGAGGAGGGCCTGCTCGGCGGCGAGGCGAACCGCCTCGCGGTGCACGTCGTCGAAGGCCGCGGCCACTTTGCCGATCTCGTCCCGGGAGTGCACACCGACGGACTCGACGGAGGTGTCGACGTCCTGAGGGTCGGCCTCGGACAGCTGCTTGACGAGCTCGGGCAGGCGGTCCTGGGCGACCTTCGTCGCCGTGTCCTGCAGTCGCCGCAGCGAACGGATCATGGATCGCGCCACGACGAACGCGCCGACGAGCGAGACGCCGAGGACGACGAGGATCAGCGCACCGTTGATGATGGCCTCGCGCTGCGACTCCTCGCGCAGCTCACGGGCCTTGTTCTCCATCTGGTCGAGCAGCGTGCCCTCGATCTGCTTCATCGCGTTGATGCGGACCGAGTAGTCGTCGGTCCAGTCCAGGTGCGAGCGCTCGGGCAGCCGCTTCAGGGCGTCCTTCGTGTCCAGCACGCGGTTGGCGTACGCCTCGGAGGACGCGATGATCGGGTTGCCGTTCTCCATCGTGGTGGTGAGCGCCTCGGAGTCGCCGCCGGAGGACTCGTAGATCGACTTGAAGGCCTTGAGCTCGGTCTCGCCGTTCTCCATGGCTGCCTTGCCGTAGAGACGGTCGTTCTCGGACAGCCCCGGGGCCTTCGCGTCGCTGCCGCCGGGCAGCGCCGCGGCGATGATCGCGCGCTGGATGGACGCGTACTCCTTGGCGGAGGAGAACGCCGCCAGGGCGCGCGTCCGCTTGATCATCTCCGGGTTGCTGGTCGCCTGCGCCATGTCCTGGGAGAGGCTCAGCAGCGACTCGATGAGCCGGCTGTAGCGCTCCACGGTCATGGAGTTGGGGACGTCCGGGGCGTAGGCCCCGTCCCGGATGTTGTTGAGGGTGTTGACCTGTACGGCGATCTGGTTCGCGTTGGCGCGGATGGACTCCAGCGCCTCGTCGTCGTCCGTGTTGGGGATGTCACGCGTGGCCTCGAGGAAGGCCTTGCGGGCACGGTCGGTCTGCGTACGCGGCCCGGAGACCTTGAAGTCGGTCTCAGGAGTGCCGTTGGCCAGCGGGCCGGCGGACAGGTCGCGCTCCGCCTGGAGCGCCTGTGCCAGCTCGGTGGCCTCCTGGGTCATCTTGGTCAGCAGCTGCATGTGGTCCAGCTGCTTCATGTCGTCCATGGACTCCTGGATACGGAGTCCACCCAGCGTGGTCGCCGCGACGACCGGCAGGGTGAGCAGTGAGACCAGACGCGTGCTGATGCGCCAGTTGCGGAGCGCTATTCGCGATCCGGTGTCGGTGGGGCTCTTGGGTGCGCGGAAGCTCTTCAGCCTCGCCGAAACCGACCCGTCGCCCGAGGGCGCCGATGCACCGGGGCGTGCGGCACGGTCACCGCTGTCGCCGGGCGCAGCCGGTCCCTGGTTGTGGGCGTGCTGGGGCGAGGAGCCGCGGTCGGTCCCGCCGCGCGGCTCCTGTTCCGCCGCAGCGCTGCCATCCCTCTTGAAACGTCCCTGCACTAGCGTCGCAACCTCTGGACCAGGCGTCCCTCCGCTTGCACGGCGGGACGGTGTCGGCGTCTTGGGGCAAAAGAACTGCCCCATGGGTGGTCGTGATTGACCGGCGCTTCCTCCCCCTTCTCCCGCCGCTGCCCGGCGCTGCGTTGCGCCCTTGCGCGCCGGCATGAAACCCGCGGCGGTGCGTGGAATTCCAGCACAGCGCCGGATCTCCAACAAGAGCCTCGTACCGGCCTGTGACCTAGGTGACACGGTGTAGAGGTCTTGTCACGAATCGTGGAGAGTGTTCCGGGATGAATCGGTCTTTATCGTGCAAGTTGCTTAGGGGTGGGGGGTGTCCTAGTCGCGATGATCAGGAGCGGAATGGTGCATTCAGTGGCGCAATGTCCGATTCCGCAATGATGATTCATGGTCCGAATTGTCTGAATTCACGCGAGACTCGTGAGGAAACTCACACCTAGATCGTTGAGTCATCCGCTCATTTGAGGGGAACCGCATGTTTAGCCTGTCGCTTTACAGGGATTGCCCATCCGTCAACCGGCGCTCACCGCAGTGCCCGTAGCCCGACAAGGTCTGAAAACAACCGATGAAGACGACGATGATGTTCCGCAACATAGCGAACCCGCGGCGCACGACTCTCGCCCACCTCGCGGACGCGGACGAGCTGCAGACGCCGGAGCAGCCGGAACACTCGCTCGATCTTCCCGCCCAGACCGCGAACCCCCGCCGGACCGTCCTGATGGACGCCCCCGACCAGTGACGTCACCTGCGCCGTAATGCGCGCGATCGGGCCCCCTTGCCGCGTTAGCCTGGAGCGTCAGACTCCGGCCAGCGAGCAAGTAGTGAGGGGCGACAGCATCCCGTGCGCATCGCCAGGTTCTCCATCGACGGCAATGTCGCCTTCGGCGCGGTCGAGGACGGCCCCGAAGGCCTCGTCCTCGACATCATCAAGGGCATTCCGTACGCCGACTTCGAGCTCTCCGGGACCAAGGTTCCGCTGAGCAAGGTCCGGCTCCTGCCGCCCGTGCTCCCCAACAAGGTCGTGGCCATCGGCCGCAACTACGCGGAGCACGCGGCAGAGCTCGGCAACGCGGTCCCGGACGTACCCGTCGCCTTCTTCAAGCCCACCACCTCGGTGATCGGCAGCGGTGACGCGATCGAGTACCCCTCGTTCTCGAGCGAGCTGCACCACGAGGCGGAGCTCGCCGTCGTCATCGGCCGTATGTGCCGCGAAGTCCCGCGCGAGCGTGTCAAGGACGTCATCTTCGGCTACACCTGCGCCAACGACGTCACCGCGCGTGACGCCCAGCAGCGCGAGAAGCAGTGGGCCAGGGCGAAGGGCTTCGACACCTCCTGTCCGCTCGGCCCCTGGGTGGAGACCGATCTGGACCCCGGCGACCTGACCATCCAGTGCACGGTCAACGGCGAGCAGCGCCAACTGGGTCGTACGAGCGAGATGGTCCGCTCCATCGAGGACCTGATCGTCCATATCACGGAGGCCATGACGCTGCTCCCGGGCGATGTCGTCCTCACCGGCACGCCGGCCGGGGTCGGCCCCCTCAACGTCGGCGACGAGGTCGCCGTCACCATCGAAGGCATCGGCACTCTCACCAACAGGGTGATCAAGCGTGGCTAACGCGAACGTCCGCGTACGTTTCTGTCCCTCCCCGACCGGCAACCCCCATGTGGGCCTGGTGCGCACCGCTCTGTTCAACTGGGCCTACGCCCGGCACAGCGGCGGCACCATGGTCTTCCGCATCGAGGACACCGACGCGGCCCGCGACTCCGAGGAGTCGTACCTCCAACTGCTCGACTCGCTGCGCTGGCTGGGTCTCGACTGGGACGAGGGCCCCGAGGCCGGCGGCCCGCACGCGCCGTACCGCCAGTCCCAGCGGATGGACATCTACAAGGACGTCGCCGAGAAGCTGCAGGCCGCCGGTCACGCGTACCACTGCTACTGCACCCCCCTGGAGCTCGAGGCCCGCCGCGACGCCGCCCGCGCCGCCGGCAAGCCCTCCGGCTACGACGGAAAGTGCCGCACGCTGAGCGCCGAGCAGAAGGCCGCGTACGAGGCAGAAGGCCGCGAGTCGATCGTGCGCTTCAAGATGCCCGACGAGCCGATCACCTTCACGGACCTGGTCCGCGGCGAGCTCACCTTCACCCCGGACAACGTCCCGGACTACGGCATCGTCCGCGCCAACGGTGCCCCGCTGTACACCCTGGTGAACCCGGTCGACGACGCCCTGATGGAGATCACCCACGTCCTGCGCGGCGAGGACCTGCTCTCCTCCACCCCCCGCCAGATCGCCCTCTACAAGGCGCTGATCGAGCTGGGCGTCGCCCAGCAGATCCCGGCCTTCGGCCACCTGCCGTACGTCATGGGCGAGGGCAACAAGAAGCTCTCCAAGCGCGACCCGCAGGCGTCGCTCAACATCTACCGCGAGCGCGGCTTCCTGCCCGAGGGCCTGCTCAACTATCTCTCGCTGCTCGGCTGGTCCTTCTCCGCCGACCAGGACGTCTTCTCGATCTCCGAGATGATCGAGAAGTTCGACGTCGCGGACGTCAACGCGAACCCGGCCCGCTTCGACCTGAAGAAGGCCGAGGCGATCAACGCGGACCACATCCGCCGCCTGGACGTGAAGGCCTTCACCGAGGCGTGCGAGCCCTGGCTGCAGGCCCCGCACGCCAACTGGGCGCCCGAGGACTTCGACCGCGCCGCGTGGGAGGCCATCGCCCCGTACGCCCAGACCCGTCTGACGGTCCTGTCCGACATCACGGCCAACGTCGACTTCCTGTTCCGCAAGGAGCCGGTGGAGGACGAGGCGTCCTGGACCAAGGCGATGAAGGAGGGCTCGGACGCCCTGCTGCGCACCGCCCGCGAGAAGCTCGAGGCCGCGGACTGGACGAGCCCGGAGTCGCTGAAGGAGGCGGTCCTGGCCGCAGGCGAGGCCCACGGCCTCAAGCTCGGCAAGGCCCAGGCCCCGGTCCGCGTCGCGGTCACCGGCCGTACGGTGGGCCTGCCGCTCTTCGAGTCCCTGCAGATCCTGGGCAAGGAGCGCACGCTGTCCCGCATCGACGCGGCGCTGGCGAAGCTGGCCGCGTAGTCCCGGATCATGCCGATCCGCGCGGTCCTCCGGGACATCGACGCCGCATTGTTCGGGGGATGACCCCCGAACCCCCCGGCAGGGGGCGGCGTGCGGGGTACCGTCGGATCATGCCCATCCGCGCGGTCCTCTGGGACATCGACGACACGATCTTCGACTACACCGGTGCCGATCACGCGGGAATGCAGCAGCACCTGAGCAACGAGGGCCTGCCCGACGGATATGCATCCGTCGGGCAGGCCCTTGGCCGTTGGCGGGAGCTCACGGATCACCACTGGGCCCGGTTCGCCGCCGGAGAGACCGACTTCCAGGGGCAGCGCCGCGACCGGGTGCGCAGTTTCCTCGGCAGGGAACTGTCCGACGACGAGGCCGACGCCTGGTTCGGCCGCCATGTCGTGCACTACGAAGCCGCCTGGGCGCTCTTCCCGGACGCCCTGCCCGTCCTTGACATGCTCGCCCATGACTATCGTCACGGTGTCCTGTCGAACTCGAGCATCCACAACCAGGACCGCAAGCTGCGCGTCCTGGGCGTGCGCGACCGTTTCGAGGCCGTCGTCTGCGCCGTCGAGCTGGGCCTCTCCAAGCCCGATCCTGCGGCCTTCCACGCCGCCTGCGAGGCGCTTGACCTGGCTCCGCACGAAGTTGCCTACGTGGGGGACCAACCCGACATCGACGCCGGCGGGGCCGTGGCCGCGGGGCTCGTCGGTATCTGGCTGGACCGTGCCGGACTCGGCGGGCGCCCCGAGCTGACCAGGATCACCGGTCTCGACGAGCTACCCGGGGTGCTGCGGGCGGATACCCGTTTTGGAGCGCCGTCCACCTTCGGGTAATGTTCTTCCTGCGCCGCCCGAGCGGGCCGAAAGGCCGACCGGGAGGCGCACAACAGAATGAGACCCCCGCAGGGGGTTGATTTTTGATGGCCTATGGTGTAATTGGCAGCACGACTGATTCTGGTTCAGTTAGTCTAGGTTCGAGTCCTGGTAGGCCAGCTCGCAGAGCTCATCTGCAAAGCCCCCGTTGTGTAGCGGCCTAGCACGCTGCCCTCTCAAGGCAGTAGCGCCGGTTCGAATCCGGTCGGGGGTACAGATCCTTCCCGCGTGATCACCTGGGTCGCACCCGACTGATCACGATGCAGGATCGCTAGGGCCCCCGTTGTGTAGCGGCCTAGCACGCCGCCCTCTCAAGGCGGTAGCGCCGGTTCGAATCCGGTCGGGGGTACTGGTCTAAACCACCATGGGCTATGGTGTAATTGGCAACACGAATGATTCTGGTTCATTTGTTCTAGGTTCGAGTCCTGGTAGCCCAGCAGATCGAAGCAGATCTTGCCCCCGTTGTGTAGCGGCCTAGCACGCCGCCCTCTCAAGGCGGTAGCGCCGGTTCGAATCCGGTCGGGGGTACGCGAAGGAAAGCCCCTCCCCTGTCGGGGGAGGGGCTTTTCTCATGTGTAGCGCCGGCGTGACTCCTCCGCCTGTGCCAGTCTGCGCAGGCTCAGCAGCACCGGCTCGTACAGCACCGTGAACGCCACCGCCGCCTCCAGCTGTTCTTCCTCCCGCTCGTACCGCTCGATCAAGTCCAGGTCGGCGACGGCCAGTTCGGCGGCCGAGCGGGCGTACGGCAGCAACTCGGCCACATCGCAGGGGTAGCCGAGCCGGTCCATCGAGGCGATCGCCTCGACCAGCATCCGGTACGCCGGTGACTTGTACCCCGCCTCGTGGCCGAAGCTCCAGTCGAGCCGCTCCAGCAGGGCGTCGGCGGTCCGCAGGGCGGCCTGGGCGGCCGGATCCTGCTCGTCCGGGTCCGGACCGTGCGCAATGGCCCACACGGCTGCGCCGAGGCGCATGTGGTGGTCGAGCGAGTCGTCGTCGACGGCGGCGAGCACCTCGCGGGCGGTGGCCACCGGTACCCGTCCGACCTGGATCAGGGCCCGGACCAGACGCAGGCGGCGCAGATGGTCGTCGTCGTACTCGGCCTGGGTGGCGCTGACCCGGTGCCCGGGTGGCAGCAGCCGCTCACGCAGGTAGTACTTGATCGTGGCGGTGGGTACGCCACTGCGTTCGCTGAGCTCTGCCAGTCGCATCGTCGGGCATCCTTAACGCTTGCCAAAATTATTGGAGAGTGACACTATCCAAGCGTAGATAGATAGCTCCACTATCCAATCTTCCTCGCAAGGGGGAACCGCGATGAGCAACCAGCCGATCCCGGGGCGCATGACCGCCGAGTCGCAGGACGGAGTGACTGTCTTCCTCATCGGGATGCGCATCAACAGCTTCCGTGCGGTGCGGAGTTGGTGGCCGACCTTCACCGCCATGCCGCGCATGCTGAGGGAACTGTCGAAGGAGGAGGACAGCGGACTGCTGGGGTACCAGATGCTGTTGGGCGGACCCCGGCTGACCTACGTCGTCCAGTACTGGGAGTCGACCGAGAAGCTCCTCGCCTACGCCTCCCAGCCGGACAAGGAGCACCGCCCCGCCTGGGCCGCCTTCAACCGCCGGATGCGTGAGGGCAAGGGCAAGGTGGGTTTCTGGCACGAGACGTATGTCGTCCCGGCCGGTTCCTACGAGTCCGTCTATGTGAACATGCCCGCATTCGGTCTGGGCGCGGCGACCGGCGTCGTTCCCGTCGGCCGCCGCGGCGACCGGGCCGCCGACCGGCTGAAGCCGGCGGTCTGACAGAGGTTCGCCGGGTCACACGCTGAGCGGGACAGGGTTTCTCTCGTCCGCGGGGTGGCCCGTGCGCTCGTGCACACGCTGCACGGCCTCCGCCGACGGGCCTTCGGGCAGGCAGTAGACGGTGCCCGACGCCGGGTCGGC
Organism: Streptomyces sp. NPDC006208; assembly: GCF_040613775.1. Lineage (NCBI taxonomy): Bacteria > Bacillati > Actinomycetota > Actinomycetes > Kitasatosporales > Streptomycetaceae > Streptomyces > Streptomyces sp. NPDC006208. Next base: position 76,646 of record NZ_JBEXSW010000018.1, read on the forward strand.
CCAGGCCTTCTCGAAGTGCACACCCTCTTCGCCCTCGATCGCCAGGTCGGCCCGGTGTGCCTCGCGCAGCTGGTCGCCGGTGATGCCCTGGTCCTGCCGGCCCGGCCGGGCGTACCGACCGGTGCGTGTGGATCCCTCGGCACTTCCATGCTGCACCCACCGCGTGCGGCCGCCCGCGCCGGAAGACGGTCTGTCGCGGGCGCCCGTGGCGGCACAAACACGTCCGGCCGGCCCCTGCGGCGTTGAAGGGGCCGGCCGGACGTGGACGAAGGGGGGTTCAGCCTGAGCGGCGCAGGGCCTCGCTCAGTCGTGCCGCCGCGTCGATGACCGCCTGGGCGTGCATCCGGCCCGGGTGGCGGGTCAGACGCTCGATCGGTCCGGACACCGAGACGGCGGCGACCACGCGGTTGGACGGGCCGCGTACCGGTGCGGAGACCGAGGCCACGCCCGGCTCGCGCTCGCCGATCGACTGGGCCCAGCCCCGGCGCCGTACGCCCGAGAGCGCCGTGGCCGTGAAGCGGGCACCCTGCAGTCCGCGGTGCAGACGCTCCGGCTCCTCCCAGGCCATCAGGATCTGGGCCGACGAGCCCGCCTTCATCGTGAGCGTCGAGCCGACCGGCACGGTGTCCCGCAGTCCGGACAGCCGCTCGGCCGCAGCCACGCAGATGCGCATGTCGCCCTGCCGGCGGTAGAGCTGCGCGCTCTCGCCGGTGACATCGCGCAGGTGGGTGAGTACGGGCCCGGCCGTGGCCAGCAGCCGGTCCTCGCCCGCCGCGGCGGCGAGCTCCGCCAGCCGCGGGCCGAGGATGAACCGGCCCTGCATGTCCCTCGCCACCATCCGGTGGTGTTCCAGTGCCACGGCCAGCCGATGGGCCGTGGGTCGTGCGAGCCCTGTCGCCGCGACCAGCCCGGCGAGGGTGGCCGGACCGGACTCCAGAGCGCTCAGAACCAGAGCTGCCTTGTCGAGAACGCCGACGCCGCTAGAGTTGTCCATGCAACGATATTCACGTCTCACACTGTGAAACGCAAGTTCAAATTTCCGGGGAACTTGCGACGCTGTAGTTGCGGCCCGCGGACCAACGGGCTCTGCACAAGATCTCTAGTTGTGTCGGCGGCACAGTCGGCCGGAGGGAAAGCGATGGGTAGGACACTCGCGGAGAAGGTCTGGGACGACCATGTCGTCCGGCGCGCCGAGGGCGAGCCCGACCTCCTCTTCATCGATCTGCATCTGCTGCACGAGGTGACCAGCCCCCAGGCTTTCGACGGGCTTCGGCTGGGCGGCCGCCAGGTGCGTCGTCTCGACCTCACCATCGCGACCGAGGACCACAACACCCCGACCCTGGACATCGACAAGCCGATCGCCGACCCGGTCTCGCGAGCCCAGCTGGAGACGCTGCGCAAGAACTGTGCCGAGTTCGGTGTCCGGCTGCACCCGCTGGGCGACGTCGAGCAGGGTGTCGTCCACGTGGTGGGCCCGCAGCTGGGCCTGACCCAGCCCGGCACCACCGTGGTCTGCGGTGACTCCCACACCTCCACCCACGGTGCGTTCGGCGCCCTGGCATTCGGTATCGGCACCTCCCAGGTCGAGCATGTGCTGGCCACCCAGACGCTGCCGCTGGCCCGCCCCAAGACCATGGCCATCACGGTCGAGGGCGAACTGCCCGACGGCGTCACCGCCAAGGACCTGATCCTGGCCATCATCGCCAGGATCGGCACCGGCGGCGGCCAGGGCTATGTCCTGGAGTACCGCGGCTCCGCCATCGAGAAACTGTCGATGGAAGCCCGGATGACCATCTGCAACATGTCGATCGAGGCGGGCGCCCGGGCGGGCATGATCGCTCCGGACCGGACCACGTTCGACTATCTGGAGGGCCGCGATCACGCGCCCGAGGGTGACGACTGGGACGCCGCCGTCGAGTACTGGAAGACGCTGCGCACCGATGACGACGCGGTCTTCGACGCCGAGGTGTTCATCGACGCCTCCGAACTCTCCCCGTTCGTCACCTGGGGCACCAATCCCGGTCAGGGCGCGCCCCTGTCGGCACATGTCCCCGACCCGGCTTCGTACGAGGACGCTTCGGAGCGCCTGGCTGCCGAAAAGGCCCTGGAGTACATGGGGTTGACCGCCGGGCAGGCATTGCGTGACATCAGGGTCGACACCGTCTTCGTAGGCTCGTGCACCAACGGCCGCATCGAGGACCTGCGCAACGCCGCCTCGATCCTGCAGGGCCGCAAAGTCGCCGACGGCGTACGGATGCTGATCGTTCCCGGCTCGGTTCGGGTCGCGCTGCAGGCGGTGGAGGAGGGCCTGGACAAGGTCTTCAAGGACGCCGGCGCCGAATGGCGGCACGCTGGCTGCTCGATGTGTCTGGGCATGAACCCCGACCAGCTGGCGCCCGGCGAGCGTTCCGCCTCCACCTCCAACCGCAACTTCGAAGGCAGGCAGGGCAAGGGCGGCCGTACCCATCTGGTCTCGCCGCAGGTCGCCGCCGCCACCGCGGTCCTCGGCCACCTGGCCTCACCCGCCGACCTGTCCGACACCCGTACGCCCGCCGGAGTCTGAACACCATGGAAGCTTTCACCACGCACACCGGCCGGGCCGTCCCGCTGCGACGCAGCAATGTCGACACCGACCAGATCATCCCGGCGCACTGGCTGAAGAAGGTCACCCGGGACGGCTTCGAGGACGGACTCTTCGAGGCCTGGCGCAAGGACTCCGAGTTCGTGCTCAACCGCCCCGAGCGGCAGGGTGCCACGGTGCTGATCGCCGGATCCGACTTCGGCACCGGTTCCTCGCGCGAACACGCCGTGTGGGCGCTGCAGAACTACGGCTTCAAGACCGTCATCTCCTCCCGGTTCGCCGACATCTTCCGCGGTAACTCGCTCAAGAACGGGCTGCTGACGGTGGTGTTGGAGCAGAAGATCGTCGAGGCCCTGTGGGAGCTGACCGAGGCCGACCCGACCGTGGAGATCACGGTCGACCTCGAGACGCGTCAGGTTCTCGCCCCGGGCATCACCGCCGACTTCGAACTCGACGAGAACGCCCGCTGGCGACTGCTGAACGGTCTCGACGACATCAGCCTCACCCTTCAGAACGAAGCGGACATCGCCGCCTACGAGGCCGGCCGGCCGGCCTTCAAGCCGCGGACGATTCAGGCCTGAGCAGCGCTTTTCCCGAACTGCGCCCCCCACCGCCCGGTGGGGGGCGCAGTCGGTTGTTGAGGTCCGGCCGGGCGACAACTCGCCCCAGATGGCACAATCGGTGCATGGACCGTGACAGCCAACTCGAGCTCTACGAGGCAGTCGCGGCCCGATTGAAAGAGGCGCACACAAGAGTGCGCGAACTGCAAGTCCCGGAGGGCGTAAGGATGGCGCTGTCCCGGAAGCTGCTGGTCGTCACGGCAGCGGCGAAGCACGATCTCCCGGACGCGGCAAGGCGTCTGGACCGGTTGATGAACGACCTCGATGAGGGTCGTTTCCCCGAAGGCGACTGACACCCAGAACTCCGAGGCGGTCGACATCGTTGCGGCACTAGGGTGATTAGCCCGTTTCGTGTTTGATTTGCGGTATATATCTGCCTAACGTGCGAAAAAGCCTGGACCGATTCGTTCCGGCAATGTCTCCGAAGGGGAAGACGTGAACAAGGCGCAGCTCGTAGAAGCGATTGCCGACAAGCTCGGCGGCCGTCAGCAGGCCGCGGAGGCTGTCGACGCGGTACTTGACGCGATCGTCCGCGCAACAGTCGCCGGAGACCGGGTTTCGGTCACCGGCTTCGGCTCGTTCGAGAAGGTCGACCGCCCCGCCCGTTACGCCCGCAACCCGCAGACGGGTGAGCGCGTGCGGGTCAAGAAGACGTCCGTTCCGCGCTTCCGTGCGGGCCAGGGCTTCAAGGACCTGGTGAGCGGCACGAAGAAGCTCCCCAAGGGTGGCGAGGTCGCCGTCAAGAAGGCTCCCAAGGGCAGTCTTTCGGGCGGTATTTCCCGCACGACGGCCAAGGCCGCGGCCAAGAAGGCCACCGCCAAGAAGGCCGTCGCGAAGAAGACCACCGCCAAGAAGGCCGTCGCGAAGAAGACGACGGCGGCCAAGAAGACCGCGGCGAAGAAGACGACCGCCAAGACCACGGCGGCCGCCAAGAAGACCACGGCGGCGAAGAAGACCGCTGCGGCCAAGAAGACCGCGCCCGCCAAGAAGGCCACGGCCAAGAAGGCTCCGGCCAAGCGGGCGACGTCCCGCAAGACCACCGCCAAGAAGACCACTGCCAGGAAAAAGTAAGCGGCACACGGTCGTACAGCCACTCACGCGCCGGGCCGGTTTCCCCTTCGGGAGACCGGCCCGCGGCGTGTCCGGAGTGCTGCCGCGGGTGTCAGAAGGTCTGCAGCGTCACCAGCGTGATGCGGCGCGCCTCGCCCTCGCCCTCGGTCTCGATCCGTACCCGCTGCCCCGGCCGCAGCAGCCGCAGCCCGCCCGCGTCGAAGGCGGCGGCATCGAACTCCACCGGGGTGCCGTCGTCGAGCAGCACGCTCCCGCTGCGGGTTTCGGGGTCGTATGTGTACGAGGTCGCCTGCATGCGCGGCAGCCTATCCGCCCGCCCGGCCGTCCAGAACGCGGGCGCCGGCCGCCCAGCGCCCAGCCGTGTACGGACCCGCCCCCAGCGCCAGCGCGGCCATGAGGTCCTGGGCGGTGTCCACGTCCTGGCGCACGGAATCGACGCCGTCGAGAAGGATTTCAACGGCGCCGGACATCAAATGCCGACGGCGCGAAGGGCCGCCGAATGCGGGCCTGAATTCGGCGCCCGGCGCGGCGGTGAGCAATGTCGTGCCCATTCCTGCCGCATCCGCCAGAAATGCCCGATTGAATCCCGAGGCGGCGTCAAGTACACGTGCCAATTCCGCGGGACGCAATGCGGGGAGATCCGCGTTGAGCGCGGCGACCGGAGCGCCGGGACGCACGGCGCGCACCGCGGCGGAGCCGTGCGCGAGGGCCGCATTGAGGCCGGCCGCGGGCGTGTCCGGCACGATCCGTGCCCCCAGCGCCGCGAGTGCGACCGCAGCCGCCGGATCGTCCGTGACGACCACCACATCGCGTACGGCGGGACAGGACAACGCGGCGGCCACGGTGTCCTGCGCGAACGCGAGCGCCAGATGCGGCCGCAGGCCCGCGTCCGCCGCGTCCGCCAGCCTGCTCTTGGCCTGGGCGAGGGGCTTGAGCGGGACGATCAGCGACCACTGTGGGGTCGGGTCGGTGTTCGCGGCGGGCTCCGGGTCGATGCGCATCGCGCCCATTGTGGCTCGCTGTGGCAAGCTGCCGGGGGCCGGGCTGAGGGCCGCTCGCGGGGTCGGGGCGTACGGTGTTCTCGACAGACCAGGGGCCTGGGGCGACACTTGACCCCCAGCAGCCAGGCAGTAGCCCGGTCATAGAGGAAGGTGTCCGAGTGTCCCGCCGTAGAATCGGCTTCTGGTACCGCCTGGCGGCGGTCATCGCAAAGCCGCCGCTGGTCGTTCTGTTCAAGCGGGACTGGCGGGGAATGGAACACATTCCGGGCGACGGCGGATTCATCACCGCGGTCAACCACAACTCCTATCTGGACCCGCTGTCCTACGCGCACTTCCAGTACAACACCGGACGAGTGCCGCGCTTCCTCGCCAAGGCCGCTCTGTTCAAGGGCTCCTTCGTCGGCACGATGCTGCGCGGCACCCAGCAGATCCCTGTCTACCGCGAGACCACCAACGCGCTGGACGCCTTCCGCGCCGCCGTGGACGCCATCGAGCGCGGTGAATGCGTGGCGTTCTACCCCGAGGGCACCCTCACCCGCGACCCGGACATGTGGCCGATGGCCGGCAAGACCGGCGCCGCACGGGTCGCCCTGATGACCCGCGTCCCGGTGATCCCCGTCGCCCAGTGGGGCGCCAACCTGGCGATGCCGCCGTACGCCAAGGAGAACAAGCTCCGGCTGTTCCCGCGCAAGACGCTCCGGGTGCTCGCCGGACCGCCCGTCGACCTGGACCGTTTCTACGGCCTCGACCCCACCCCCGACGTGCTGCGCGAGGCGACCGAGGCCATCATGGCCGCGATCACCGCGCTGCTGGAGGAGGTACGCGGCGAACAGGCGCCGGCCGAGCCGTACGACCACCGCACCGCCCGTGCGGAACAGCGGCGCAGGGCCGCTGAGGAGGAAGCGAAGTGACCCACCCGGTCAAGGCAGCCGTCTTCGGAACAGGCTCGTGGGGCACGGCGTTCGGCATGGTGCTCGCGGACGCGGGCTGCGAGGTCACCCTCTGGGGCCGTCGCGCCGAACTCGTCGACGCGGTCAACACCACCCGAACCAATCCCGACTACCTGCCCGGGATCGAGCTCCCGGCCGGCATGCGGGCCACCACCGACCCGGCCGAGGCGCTGCACGGCGCGGACTTCACCGTCCTTGCCGTCCCGTCCCAGACCCTGCGCGGCAACCTCGCCGCCTGGGCGCCGAAACTGCCCTCCGACACCGTCCTCGTCTCGCTGATGAAGGGCGTCGAACTCGGCACCGCCAAGCGGATGAGCGAGGTCATCGAGGAAGTGGCCCAGGTGCCCGCGGAGCGCGTCGCCGTGGTCACGGGCCCCAATCTCGCCAAGGAGATCGCCTCCCGCCGCCCGGCCGCCGCCGTGGTCGCCTGTCGCGACGAGGCCGTCGCCCGCCGCCTGCAGGCCGCCTGCCACACCCCCTACTTCCGCCCCTACACCAACACCGACGTCGTCGGCTGTGAACTGGGCGGTGCGGTGAAGAACGTGATCGGGCTCGCCGTCGGCATCGCCGACGGCATGGGCCTGGGCGACAACGCCAAGGGCTCGCTGATCACGCGCGGTCTCGCCGAGACCACCCGGCTCGGCCTCGCGATGGGCGCCGACCCCCTCACCTTCTCCGGACTCGCCGGCCTCGGCGACCTGGTGGCGACCTGCTCCTCCCCGCTGTCCCGGAACCACACCTTCGGCACCAACCTCGGCCGCGGCATGACGCTCCAGGAGACCATCGCGGTCACCAAGCAGACCGCGGAAGGCGTCAAGTCCTGCGAATCGGTGCTGGATCTGGCGCGTCGGCACGGCGTCGACATGCCCATCACCGAAACGGTCGTCGGCATCGTCCACGAGGGGAAGCCCCCAGTGGTCGCGCTCAAGGAGCTGATGTCGCGCGCCGCCAAGCCCGAGCGGCGCTGACGCACGGCGTACCAGCAGGTACGCTCATCGCGATATGAGCACCGAGAACCTCCCCCAGAGCCCCGAGCAGCAGCTCCGTAAGCCGCGCGTGGCGGTCGTCTTCGGCGGCCGCAGCTCCGAACACGGGATCTCCGTGGTCACGGCCGGCGCGGTGCTGCGCGCGATCGACCGCACCAAGTACGACGTGCTGCCGATCGGCATCACCACCGACGGCCGGTGGGCGCTGACCGCCGACGAGCCGGAGCGGATGGCGATCACCGACCGCAGGATGCCGAGCGTCCATGACCTCGCAGAGTCCGACGAGGGCGGCGTGGTGCTCTCCGTCGACCCCGGCAGCCGCGAGGTCGTCTACAGCGAGCCCGGAGCCGTGCCCAAGGCGCTGGGTGAGGTCGACGTCGTCTTCCCGATGCTGCACGGCCCGTACGGCGAGGACGGCACCCTCCAGGGGCTCCTCGAGCTGGCGGGCGTGCCCTACGTCGGCTCCGGTGTGCTCGCCTCGGCCGTCGGCCAGGACAAGGAGTACATGAAGCGCGTCTTCCTCTCCTTCGGACTGGCCGTCGGACCGTACGAGGTGATCCGGCCGCGTGAGTGGGAGCAGGACCAGGCCTCGGCCCGCAAGAAGATCATCGACTTCGCGGGCGAGCACGGCTGGCCGCTGTTCATCAAGCCTGCGCGGGCCGGGTCCTCGATCGGCATCACCAAGGTCGACGACCTCTCCGGCCTCGACGAGGCGATCGAGGAGGCACAGCGCCACGACCCCAAGATCCTGGTCGAGGCGCTGCTGCGCGGCCGCGAGATCGAGTGCGGGGTGCTCGAGTTCGAGGACGGCCCGCGTGCCAGTGTCCCGGCCGAGATCCCTCCGGTCAGCAGCCACGACTTCTACGACTTCGAGGCGAAGTACATCGACTCGGCGTCCGGGATCGTTCCGGCGCCGCTGACCGGCGAGCAGACCGCCGAGGTACAGCGGCTCGCGGTACAGGCCTTCGACGCGGCCTCGTGCGAGGGCCTCGTGCGCGCCGACTTCTTCCTCACCGAGGACGGCGAGTTCGTCATCAACGAGATCAACACGATGCCCGGCTTCACGCCGATCTCCATGTACCCGCGTATGTGGGAGGAGAGCGGCGTCAGCTATCCGGAGCTGGTCGACCGGCTGATCCAGGCCGCGCTGCGCCGCCCGACGGGACTGCGCTGAGGCCCGGACTGGGCCCGGTTCCCAGGGGCGTCGACAGCGGCCGGCGCCGCCGGGTCGACGGAGCCGGCCGGCGCGGCGGGCAGGTCGCGCGGCACGTTTCGTGAGCGGGCGGCTTCGGCCCGTGCCCCCGCATCCGGCCGTACCTGTGCATGTCCTCGGCCTCCACTCGTCTTCTCCGGCCGGGGGACCCCGCAGCGCAGTACGATCGCGGCGTCGCCCCGGCCGGCGGCCGGTCCGGACGAGGGCCCGGCTCCGGCGGGGGCCGGGAACCGTGACCTGCGCCGCCGCGTCCGTCGATGAGAAGCCCTCGGGGGGCGGCGTCACGACGGCCGACGGCGGACAGACAGAGGGACCGGCGAGGCGATGATGTCACCGGCCAGGTGCAGACGGGGGCTACAGGTGCACGACCGGGCAGGTCAGCGTACGCGTGATGCCTTCCACTTGCTGGACCTTGGCGACCACCATCCGACCGAGATCATCGACCGTGTCGGCCTGGGCACGCACAATCACGTCGTACGGGCCGGTCACGTCCTCGGCCTGGATCACACCAGAAATCCTGCCGATGGTCTCGGCGACCAGCGACGCCTTGCCCACCTCGGTCTGAATGAGGATGTACGCCTGTACCACGGAGCCTCCAGGGCGGCACGAGGATCATGTCCCCTACCGTCGGTGGGGAGATCCCAGGGAGAGGGGTCGCCACGGTATCGCGTCGCCATGGGCCACGGGGAGACCCGCGCGCAGGACGGCGCCCGCAGCGTGGCGTACGGAAAGCAGAAGTTGACGTATCTCTTGAAGGTACCTACAGCAGTGACCGCTCGCGACCGCAAGCGCACTGGGGCAGAAGGGGCACAGCGATGAAGGGCACTGTGGGCGAGCTGGGGGAGTTCGGGCTGATCAGGGAGCTCACCTCCCGGCTCACCTCCACCCCCGCGGTACGGCTCGGCCCGGGCGACGACGCGGCGGTCGTGGCCGCGCCCGACCGCAGGGTCGTGGCCAGCACGGACCTCCTGCTGGAGGGGCGGCACTTCCGCCGCGACTGGTCGACCGCGTACGACGTCGGACGCAAGGCCGCGGCACAGAATCTCGCCGATATCGCGGCGATGGGCGCGGTACCGACCGCCCTGCTGCTCGGCCTGGTCGTACCGGCCGAACTCCCGGTCACCTGGGCAACCGAGCTGATGGACGGTATCCGGGACGAGTGCCAGGTCGCCGGGGCGGCGGTGGTCGGCGGCGATGTCGTCCGCGGGGACGTCATCACCCTCGCCATCACCGCACTTGGGGATCTGCGCAACCACGAGCCGGTCACCCGGGCCGGTGCCCAGCCCGGCGATGTCGTCGCCTACACCGGCTGGTTGGGCTGGTCGGCCGCCGGGCACGCGGTGCTCTCGCGCGGCTTCCGCTCGCCGCGCGCCTTCGTGGAGGCCCACCGCAGACCCGAACCGCCGTACCACGCGGGCCCCGCGGCCGCCGGGCTCGGCGCCACGGCGATGTGCGACATCAGTGACGGCCTCGTCGCCGACCTCGGACACATCGCCGAGGCCAGCAAGGTGAGGATCGATCTGCGCTCCGGACTGATCGACATTCCCTCGCAGATGAACGACATCGGCCAGGCCGTCGGCGTCGATCCGCTGCAGTGGGTGCTGACCGGGGGAGAGGACCACGCGATCGTCGCGACGTTCCCGCCGGACGCGAAGCTGCCCGCGCGCTGGAAGGTGATCGGCGAGGTGCTCAACCCGTCCGCGCTTCCGCAGGTGACCGTGGACGGTGCGCCGTGGACCAGCAAGGGCGGTTGGGACCACTTCGGCGACATCGAGGACGGCAAGTAGATTCGGGGGCATGGACATACGCCCTCGCGCCGTACCTCCTCGTGTGCTCACCGTCGCCGGATCCGACTCCGGCGGCGGTGCGGGCATTCAGGCCGATCTCAAGACCATGCTGGCGCACGGGGTGCACGGTATGAGCGTGCTGACCGCCGTCACCGCCCAGAACTCGCTGGGGGTGCAAGGCGCGTGGGAACTGCCTGCCGAGGCGGTACGGGCCCAATACCGCAGCGTCGTCGACGACATCGGCGTCCAGGCCGTGAAGACCGGCATGCTGGCGTCGGCGGAACTCGTCGAGACGGTCGCGGAACTGCTCGCGGACACGGACGCGCCGGTGGTCGTGGACCCGGTCGGCGTCTCCAAGCACGGCGATCCGCTGCTGGCGGCCTCGGCTCTCGAATCCGTGCGGACGAAGCTGCTGCCGGCCGCCACCGTGGCCACCCCCAACCTCGACGAGGTCGCCCAGCTCACCGGTGTGGTCGTCGAGGGCGAGGCCGGGATGCGCCGTGCCGCCGACGCGGTGCTGGCCTTCGGGCCGCGCTGGGCGCTGATCAAGGGCGGGCATCTCGCCGGGGACGCGGTGGACCTGCTGACCGACGGGAGCGAGGAGCACTGGCTGCGTGCCCCGCGCCACGACAACCGGCACACGCACGGCACGGGCTGCACGCTCGCATCGGCGGTCGCGGCGTCCTTGGCCCAGGGGATGGCTGTCCCGGAGGCCGTACGGGCGGCCAAGGAGTACGTGACCGGGGCCATTGCCGCTGGGTTCGCGCTCGGTGGCGGGATCGGCCCGGTGGATCACGCCTGGCGCCATCGCTGACGGGCGCGCCGGAACGGCGAAAAGCCGGTCCACCGAGGTGGACCGGCTTTCAAGGCAACCGCAGGGGCTGCGCTACGACGAAACGTCGGCGTTAGCGCGAGACCTTGCCGGCCTTGATGCACGAGGTGCAGACGTTGAGCCGCTTCGGCGTCCGACCGACCACGGCACGCACACGCTGGATGTTCGGGTTCCAGCGACGGGACGTACGGCGGTGCGAGTGCGAAATGTTGTTGCCGAAGCCCGGCCCCTTGCCGCAGACGTCGCAGTTGGCAGCCACGGGTCACTCCAAAGACTTCAGATGCACTTACAGTGAATTCCGGCGCGACCGGAATCAGTGATCTGATTGGTGGCTTTGCCGGGGGAATGGCCCGACTCTCATCGGGCAACCGGAGCAGCATACAACGGCTGCGTCCGAGATACGAAACTACCATGCCTTCCTTCGCCCCCGCCCAGCTCCCAGGTGGTGGCCGGGGTCTACGCTGCGAGGCAGCCCGCAGCCCGCAGCCAACGGCCGCACGGCCGTTCAAGGAGGATCACCAGGTGCCGCAGTCCCTCGACGCCGAAGCGGTACGCGCCTGGTGCTCACTGGCGCTGGAGGCCCTGGGCCGGGAGCGCGAGGAGATCGACGCGATCAATGTGTACCCGGTCGCGGACGGTGACACCGGAACCAATCTGTATCTGACCGTGGAGTCGGCGGCCCAGGCGGTGGATGCGGTCTTCGCCGCGCATGAGACCGGGAAGTCGGCGCCCGCCCTGGCCGATGTGGTGCGGGCGATGGCGCACGGAGCGCTGCTGGGTGCCCGCGGGAACTCGGGGACGATCCTGGCGCAGCTGCTGCGGGGCATGGCGGAGCGGATCAGCGGTGGGCAGGACCTGGCCGGAGCGCTGCGGCGGGCTGCGCAGCTGGCGCGCGAAGCGGTCGCGCATCCCGTCGAGGGCACCATCCTGAGCGTGGCCTCGGCCGCCGCGGACGCTGCGGCGAGCTCACCGACGGACGCGGCCCGCGCGGCGTACGCGGGCGCGCGCGCCGCGCTGGAGGAGACGCCGCGGCAGCTCGAGGTACTCGGCCGCGCGGGTGTCGTCGACGCGGGTGGACGCGGGCTGCTGATGGTGCTCGGGGCGCTGGTCGAGGCGGTCGCGGGGGAGGCTCCGGTCGCGCCCGTACTGGCCCATGCGCGGCGTGAGCCACAGACGGACGCGCTGCGGCCGTGCGCCGACGGCGGGCCCGCGTTCGAGGTGATCTATCTGCTGGAGGCGGACGACGCGGCGGTGGCCCGGCTGCGGACCCGGCTCGACGGGCTCGGCGACTCGCTCGTCGTCGTCGGCGGCGACGGCCTGTGGAACGTCCATGTGCACGTCGACGACGCGGGTGCCGCGGTCGAGGCGGGGGTGGAGGCCGGGCGGCCCTACCGGATCCGTATCACCCACTTCGACAGTGCGTCTCCCGCGTCGACGACGCGGGAACCGGTGCAGCGGGCCGTCGTTGCGGTCGTGCCCGGGGAGGGCCTGGCCGGCCTGTGCACGGAGGCGGGCGCGACGACCGTGCCCGCGCGGCCGGGGGAACCCCCGGCCAGCGGCGAACTCGTCGAGGCCATCCGCCGGGCCCACGCCCGCGAGGTGGTCCTCCTCCCGAACGACCCGGCCCTGCGCCACACGGCCGCCGCGGCCGCGGAACAGGCCCGCACCGAGGGCATCCGTGTCGCGCTGATCCCGACCCGTTCGCCGGTCCAGGGCATCGCGGCCCTGGCCGTACATGAGCCGGACCGCCGCTTCGACGAGGACGTGGTCGCCATGACGGCGGCCGCGGGCGCGACCCGCTACGCCGAACTGGCCGTCGCGGAACGGCAGTCGTGGACGTCCGCGGGGGTGTGCCAGGCCGGTGACGTCCTGGGCCTGATCGACGGCGACGTGGCGGTAATCGGCGCGGATGTGACGGCGACGGCCGTGACGGTGCTGGACCGGATGCTGTCGTCCGGCGGTGAACTGGTCACTCTCGTCCTGGGTGCCGCCGCTCCGGAAACACTGGCCCACAGCCTGGAACGCCACGTCCGCGAGGGCTATCTGGCGGTCGACACCGTGACGTACGAGGGCGGCGACGCGGGGACGCCGCTCATGATCGGCGTGGAGTAGGAGGAGCCGGCCACCGGCGGAACCGGGCCCGTGACCAGGCGAAACCCGCCGGTGCGCGACGACTGTCGGTGCGGTGGTGTGCAATGGATCGCGTGTCCGCACTGGATGAACCGCTCAAGACCCCCGGTCCGGCGACCGCGAGGGCCGTGGCCGAGCACCTCGACCTGGCTGTGTTTTCCCGGGGGGCGACCCCCGGACCCCCGGCAGGCTGCGGGGCAGGGGTGTGCCGGGAGGCGCTGTGCTGAGTGAGACCCTCAAGAAGACTCTCGGTCCGGCGACCGCGAAGGTCATGGCCGAGAACCTCGATCTGCATACCGTCGGCGATCTGCTCCACCACTACCCCCGGCGGTACGAGGAGCGCGGGCAGCTGACGCGGCTCGACGAGCTGCCGCTCGACGAACACGTCACCGTGGTCGCCCAGGTCGCCGACTCCCGCGTGCACACCTTCAACGGCGGCCGCGGCCAGCGCCTCGAAATCACCATCACGGACGGCAGCGGCCGGCTCCAGCTCGTCTTCTTCGGGCGCGGTGTCCACAAGCCGCACAAGGATCTGCCGCCCGGCAGCCGCGCGATGTTCGCCGGCAAGGTCTCCATGTTCAACCGCAAGCTCCAGCTCGCCCACCCGACGTACGAGAAGCTGGACGCGGACAGCGGCGACGGCGCGGTCAGCGCCTTCGCGGGAAAGCTCATCCCGATCTACCCCGCCTGCAAGGGCCTGGAGTCCTGGAAGATCGCCAAGGCGGTCGACGCGGTCCTGCCCCAGGCCCAGGAAGCGCTTGACCCGCTTCCGCCCGCCCTGCGCGACGGCCGCGGATTCGTCGCCCTCCCCGAGGCGCTGCTCAAGATCCACCGCCCGCAGTCCAAGGCGGACATCGAGGACGCCCGGCAGCGTCTGAAGTGGGACGAGGCCTTCGTCCTCCAGGTCGCCCTCGCCCGGCGGCGGTTCGCCGACACACAGCTGCCCGCCGTCGCCCGCAGACCCGCACCGGACGGACTGCTCGACGCCTTCGACACCAAACTGCCCTTCACCCTCACCGAAGGCCAGCAGCAGGTCAGCAAGGAGATCTTCGACGACCTGGCGACCGAGCACCCGATGCACCGGCTTCTCCAGGGTGAGGTCGGCAGCGGCAAGACGCTGGTCGCGCTGCGCGCGATGCTCGCCGTCGTGGACGCCGGGGGCCAGGCCGCGATGCTCGCGCCCACCGAGGTCCTCGCGCAGCAGCACCACCGCTCCATCACCGAGATGATGGGCGAGCTCGCGGAGGGCGGCATGCTCGGCGGTTCCGAGCAGGGCACCAAAGTGGTGCTCCTGACCGGCTCCATGGGCGCGGCCGCGCGCCGCCAGGCGCTGCTGGACCTGGTGACCGGCGAGGCGGGCATCGTGATCGGCACCCACGCCCTGATCGAGGACAAGGTGCAGTTCCACGACCTCGGTCTGGTCGTCGTCGACGAGCAGCACCGGTTCGGAGTGGAGCAGCGCGACGCCCTGCGCTCGAAAGGCAAGCAGCCACCGCATCTGCTGGTCATGACCGCCACCCCCATCCCCCGCACGGTGGCGATGACGGTCTTCGGCGATCTGGAGACCTCCGTCCTGGACCAGCTGCCCGCCGGCCGCTCGCCCATCGCCACACATGTGGTTCCGGCAGCCGACAAGCCGCACTTTCTGGTGCGTGCCTGGGACCGGGTGCGTGAGGAGGCCGAGGGCGGACACCAGGCGTATGTGGTCTGCCCTCGGATCGGGGACGACGAGGACGAGAAGCCGAAGAAGAAGTCCGCGGAGGACGAGGCGGAGAAGCGGCCGCCGCTGGCCGTCCTGGAGGTCGCCGAGAAGCTCATGGCGGGGCCGCTCAAGGGACTGCGGGTCGAGGTGCTGCACGGCCGTATGCACCCCGACGACAAGGACGGCGTGATGCGCCGCTTCGCCGTCGGCGAGGCCGATGTGCTCGTCGCCACCACGGTCATCGAGGTCGGGGTGAACGTACCGAACGCCACCGCGATGGTGATCATGGACGCGGACCGGTTCGGTGTCTCACAGCTGCACCAGCTGCGCGGACGCGTCGGCCGCGGCTCCGCCCCCGGCCTGTGCCTGCTGGTCACCGAGATGCCCGAGGCGAGCCCGGCCCGGGCCCGGCTCGGCGCCGTCGCCGCCACCCTCGACGGCTTCGAGCTCTCCCGTATCGACCTCGAGCAGCGCCGCGAGGGCGATGTGCTCGGCCAGGCCCAGTCGGGCGTGCGCTCCTCGCTGCGTGTCCTGGCCGTGATCGAGGACGAGGACGTGATCGCCGCAGCCCGGGAGGAGGCCGTCGCGATCGTCGCGGCCGACCCGGAACTGACAGGGCTGCCCGAGCTGCGCACCGCCCTGGACGCGCTGCTGGACAAGGAGCGGGAGCAGTACCTGGAGAAGGGCTGAGCGCCCCTGCCCGGACCCGGGCGCCGCTCCGTCCGGGGACCTGCCGTGCCCGAAGCCATATCGTGGGGGTGCACCCGCCGTACCCCCACGACCCGACGAGGACACACACCCATGACCCGCGTGATCGCCGGCGCGGCCGGCGGACGCCGGCTGGCCGTACCGCCCGGCAACGGCACCCGCCCCACCTCCGACCGCGCCCGCGAAGGACTCTTCTCCAGCTGGGAGTCGCTGCTCGGCTCGTTGCGGGGCGTGCGCATCGCCGACCTCTACGCGGGCTCCGGCGCCGTCGGACTCGAGGCGCTGTCCCGGGGCGCGGACCACGCGCTGCTCGTCGAGGCGGACAGTCGCGCAGCGCGCACCGTCCGGGAGAACGTGCGCACCCTGGGCCTGCCGGGGGCAGAGGTCCGCACCGGCAAAGCGGAACAGATCGTTGCGGGACCTGCCCCGTCGACCCCGTACGACGTGGTGTTCCTGGACCCTCCGTACGCCGTCACGGACGACGATCTTGGCGAGATTCTGCTCACACTCCGCACGCAGGGCTGGCTCGCGGACGACGCGATCGTCACCGTGGAACGCAGCACCAGAGGCGGAGAATTCAACTGGCCCAAGGGTTTCGAACCACTGCGGGCCCGTCGCTACGGCGAGGGGACGCTTTGGTACGGTCGCGCCGCCTCTACGTGCGAAGACGCACGATGAACGGACCGGAGAGCGAGGGACTTCAGTTGCGCCGCGCAGTCTGTCCGGGGTCATTCGACCCCATCACCAATGGGCACCTCGACATCATTGCCCGCGCCTCCAAGCTGTACGACGTCGTACATGTCGCGGTGATGATCAACCAGGCCAAGAAAGGGTTGTTCACGGTCGAGGAACGGATCGAGCTGATCCGCGAGGTCACCGGCGATTACGGGAACGTGATCGTCGAGTCCCACCACGGCCTGCTCGTCGACTTCTGCAAGGACCGTGACATCCCTGCCATCGTCAAGGGCCTGCGCGCGGTCAGCGACTTCGACTACGAGCTGCAGATGGCCCAGATGAACAACGGCCTCTCGGGTGTCGAGACTCTGTTCGTCCCCACCAACCCCACCTACAGCTTCCTCTCCTCCAGCCTGGTCAAGGAGGTCGCCGCCTGGGGCGGCGACGTGTCCCACCTGCTGCCCCCGGTCGTCCACCGGGCCCTGGTCGAGCGACTGGCCGCCAAGGGCTGAGCTGACAGACCGTCATCCGGTGTCGGGAGGGCGCCCGCTGCCCGTACAGTCGTCCCGTCCGTCTCCCAACAGCAGTAGAGAGTGGCGAACCACGGTGGACGTGCACAAGAAGCTGGACGAGATCGTCGAGACGGTCGGCAACGCCCGGTCCATGCCCATGTCGGCCTCGTGCGTGGTCAACCGCGCCGAGCTGCTCGCCATGCTCGAAGAAGTCCGCGAAGCGCTGCCCGGGTCGCTGGCCCATGCCCAGGAGCTCATCGGCGGCCGGGAGCAGATGGTCGAGCAGGCCCGCCAGGAGGCCGAGCGGATCATCCAGTCCGCCCACGCCGAGCGCGGCTCGCTGATCTCCGACACCCAGGTCGCCCGCCAGTCCCAGGACGAGGCGGACCGCATCCTCGCCGAGGCGCGCCGCGAGGCCGACGAGATCCGGGCCGAGGCGGACGACTACGTCGACTCGAAGCTGGCCAACTTCGAGGTCGTCCTCACCAAGACCATCGGGTCGGTCGACAGGGGGCGCGAGAAGCTGCTCGGCCGAGGCCCGTCCGCCGATCTCGCCTACGGCGAGACCGAGGACGACGACGCCCCCGAGTACAGCGCCGACCCGGAGACCCTCAAGCAGCGCGCGGACCAGTACGTCGACACCAAGCTGGGCGCCTTCGAGGCCGTGCTGTCCAAGACGCTCGACGCCGTGGGCCGCGGTCGGCAGAAGCTGCACGGCCGGATCGCCACGGACGACCTCGGCGCGCACATGGCCGCCCAGGACGCCGCCGGGCCGCACCAGCACACGAGCGACGCCGACTACCTGGCGGGCCTCGCAGAGCTCGCCGAACCCGAGCCGCAGGCGGTGCCCGCCGCGCCGCAGCAGGACCCGTACGGCTACCAGCCCCAGGTCCCCGCCCAGTCCGGCACCTACGGCTACCAGGACGCCTACGCGGGCTACCAGCAGCCGGACCCGTACGCCGCCGGCTACGGAGGACAGCAGCAGGGCTACGACCAGCAGCAGTACGCCCAGCCGGACCCGTACGCCGCCGGGGCCGGTGCACACGCGGGCTACGGGGGACAGCAGCCGCAGCATCAGCAGCACCAGATTCCGGTCCAGCAGGGCGCCGCCCTCGACGAGACAAGCCTTTTCGACACCGGCATGATCGACCTGGACCAGCTGCACCGGTACGAGCAAGGGCGCTGAGAGGCCCGGATTGGGTCTATGGCGGCCGTTCCAGTATCCTGGCTCTTCGGTCGCGCGTAGTTTTGCGATCCCGGCTGTCCGCTTCGCACCGCGAATCGGGACGGCCCTCCCCACGAACCGAAAGCAGGAAGAGCCCTGAGCACGCGCCTCGACCACCGCAACCCCCTCGTGTTCGACACGCACGAGCTGGGCCGGCGTCCTGGTGCGCTCCAGCGGCTGTCCCGCACGGCCGACGCTCCGAAGGACTTCGGCATCGACGGGGTCATCGGGGTGCCGGAAGGCGCTCCGATGGAGCTGGACCTCCGCCTCGAGTCGGTCATGGAAGGGGTGCTTGTCACAGGCACCGCCCGTGCAGCGGCCGAGGGGGATTGCGTAAGGTGTCTGGAGCCGCTGCGCCATGAGGTCGCCGCGGACTTCCAGGAGCTGTTCACCTACCCCGACGCCGACGACCGGGGCCGCAGCCGTGCTGCGACCCCCGACAAGGACACGGTCGACGCCGAGGACGAGGACACGCTCTTTCTCGAGGACGGCCTGTTCGACCTCGAACCCGTGCTGCGTGATGCGGTGGTGCTCGCACTGCCGATGCAGCCGGTGTGCCAGGAGGACTGTGCAGGTCTGTGTTCCGACTGCGGGATCAACCTGAACGAGAACCCGGGCCACCACCACGACGCCGTCGACATCCGTTGGGCGGCACTGCAGGGACTCGCCGAGACCGTTCAGGACGGCGAGAAGGACAACATGGGCGGCGCCGAAGCGGGCGTCGACGAGAAGCAGGAGAAGTAGCCGTGGCTGTTCCGAAGCGGAAGATGTCGCGCAGCAACACGCGCCACCGCCGGTCGCAGTGGAAGGCTGCGGTCCCCACCCTGGTTTCGTGTGAGCGTTGCCAGGAGCCGAAGCAGCAGCACATCGCGTGCCCGAGCTGCGGCACCTACAACAAGCGCCAGGTTCTCGAGGTCTGAGCGGCTGGTGAGAGGCACGATGTCTGAGCTGTCCAATGCCAAGAAGCAGGCAGACGCAGTGAACACAGCCAACGCGGCCTCGTCCCACACCCTTCTGGAAGGGCGGCTCGGGTACCACCTCGAGTCCGCCCTTCTGGTGCGCGCGCTGACGCATCGTTCGTACGCGTACGAGAACGGCGGGCTGCCCACCAACGAGCGGCTGGAGTTCCTCGGGGACTCGGTGCTGGGCCTGGTGGTCACCGACACGCTGTACCGCACCCACCCCGACCTGCCCGAAGGCCAACTGGCCAAGCTGCGGGCCGCGGTGGTCAACTCTCGTGCGCTGGCGGAGGTCGGTCGCGGCCTGGAACTCGGTTCGTTCATCCGGCTCGGCCGGGGCGAAGAGGGCACGGGCGGCCGGGACAAGGCGTCCATCCTCGCCGACACACTCGAAGCAGTGATCGGCGCGGTCTATCTCGACCAGGGCCTCGAAGCGGCGTCCGAGCTGGTTCACCGGCTCTTCGACCCGCTCATCGAGAAGTCCTCGAACCTCGGAGCCGGCCTGGACTGGAAGACCAGTCTCCAGGAGCTCACGGCTGCCGAGGGGCTCGGAGTCCCGGAGTATCTCGTCACCGAGACCGGCCCGGACCACGAGAAGACCTTCACTGCTGCCGCCCGCGTCGGTGGTGTCTCGTACGGCACCGGCACCGGCCGCAGCAAGAAGGAAGCGGAGCAGCAGGCGGCGGAGTCCGCGTGGCGGGAGATCCGTTCCGACGCGGACGAGCGTGCGGCGGCGGCCAAGGCCGCGGCCGAAGCGGGTGCCGCGCTGGACGAAGGGGCCGCCGAAAGCCCTTCGGATCCTGCACCTTCGGATCCTGCACCTGTGGACCGGGCATCCGCCTGACCCGCATGTGAGGCTGTTTTCCCCCGAGGTCCCTCGCCCCTGGCGAGGGACCTCGGGGCGTTGTGGGAGCGGTACGCTGCGAGCGTCGTCGGAGACTGACACAGGAGAGCCCGTGCCCGAGCTGCCCGAGGTCGAAGTCGTACGCCGTGGCCTGCAGCGCTGGGTCAGCGGGCGGACGATCGCCGAGGTCGAGGTGCTGCACCCCCGCGCGGTGCGACGGCATCTCGCGGGCGGTGAGGACTTCGCGGCGCGGCTGAAGGGCCGCATCGTCGGCGACGCGAGCCGGCGCGGAAAGTATCTGTGGCTGCCCGTGGCGGAGACCGACACGTCCGTCCTCGCCCACCTCGGTATGTCCGGTCAGCTGCTCATACAGGCCGAAGACGCCCAGGACGAGAAGCATCTGCGGATCCGGGTCCGCTTCGACGACGTTCTCGGCACCGAGCTCCGCTTCGTCGACCAGCGCACTTTCGGTGGTCTGTCCCTGCATGAGAACGCTCCCGGCGGGCTGCCCGACGTCATCGCGCACATCGCCCGCGATCCGCTGGACCCGCTCTTCGACGATGCGGCCTTCCACACCGCGCTGCGGTCCCGGCGTACGACGATCAAGCGCGCGCTGCTCGACCAGTCACTGATCAGCGGTGTCGGCAACATCTACGCGGACGAGGCGCTGTGGCGGGCCAGACTCCACTACGAGCGGCCCACCGCGACGCTGACCCGCCCCCGCTCGGCCGAACTGCTCGGCCATGTACGGGAGGTGATGACCGCCGCACTCGCCGTCGGTGGCACCAGCTTTGACAGTCTGTATGTGAACGTCAACGGCGAATCGGGTTATTTCGAGCGGTCGTTGGACGCCTATGGACGCGAAGACCAGCCCTGCCGCCGCTGCGGTACACCCATGCGCCGCCGGCCCTGGATGAACCGCTCCAGCTATTTCTGCCCGCGCTGTCAGCGGGCCCCGCGCACCGTGTCCTGACTCCCTGCCGTGTCCTGACCCGCTGGGCCCTCACGCTCGGTGTCGTAGTGCTCGCGAGCGGCCAGCACTTCGGGCATCCGGCCCTCCACCAGGTGGATCAGCCCCAGCAGCCGCTCGGCAACGGCCCGGCCGAGGCCCGTGAGTTCGTAGTCCACCCGCGGTGGATTCGTCGGCTGGGCCTCCCGGTGCACCAGGCCGTCCCGTTCCAGCGCGTGGAGCGTCTGGGAGAGCATCTTCTCGCTCACGCCGTCGACGCGTCGCCGCAGCTCGTTGAAGCGCATCGATCCCTCGTGCAGCGCCCCGATCGTCAGACTGCCCCAGCGCCCCGTCACATGCTCCAGCGTGGTGCGCGAGGGGCACTGCCGGGAGAACACGTCGAACGCGAGGTCGTTGTCCATGGCTGCCAGGATACTCACGCACAGCGCTAACCAAGGGTTTGCGCTAACTGAAAGTTAGTGCTTTCCTTTCTTCATTGCTGAAGGCCAGTGCTGCTGATGAGGAGACCCCTGCAATGACCACACCTGTCGTCTCGATCGCCTACCACTCCGGCTTCGGGCACACCGCCGTGATCG
Organism: Streptomyces sp. NPDC006208; assembly: GCF_040613775.1. NCBI lineage: Bacteria > Bacillati > Actinomycetota > Actinomycetes > Kitasatosporales > Streptomycetaceae > Streptomyces > Streptomyces sp. NPDC006208. The sequence continues at coordinate 97,987 of NZ_JBEXSW010000018.1, forward strand.
CCGAAGCCGTCCGCGTCGGCGCTGCCGACGCCGGCGCACGGGTCCACCTGGTCAAGGTGGACGAGATCAGTGACGCCGAATGGGAGCTGCTGGACGGCTCCGACGTCATCGTCTTCGGCTCGCCCACATACATGGGCACCGCGTCCGGCGCCTTCCACCAGTTCGCCGAGGAGACATCGAAGCGCTGGTTCACCAAGTCCTGGCACAACAAGCTGGCCGCCGGATTCACCAACTCCGGCTCCAAGAGCGGCGACAAGCTGCACACCCTGCAGTACTTCCAGACGCTCGCTTCGCAGCACAACATGATCTGGGTGCCCCTGGGCCTGGCCCCGGGCTGGAACACCACGGAGGGCTCCGAGAACGACCTCAACCGCCTCGGCTTCTTCGCCGGCGCCGCCGCCCAGACCAATGCGGACGAGGGCCCGGAGGGCGTGCACAAGGCGGACATCGCGACGGCCGAGCACCTCGGCCGCCGCGTCGCCGAGACGGCCCGGGTGTTCATCGCCGGCCGGAGCGCCGTCGCCGCGTAACGGCCGCAGACACGCCAAGGGCCCAGGTCACCATGGGGTGACCTGGGCCCTTGACGTGACGAACCGACTGCTAGAAGCCGAAGTCCTGCGTCCACCACGGGCCGCCGTCGGCGATGAACACACCGACACCGAGCGTCTTGTAGTCGCAGTTGAGGATGTTCTGGCGGTGACCCTCGCTGTTCATCCAGGCGTCCATCACGGCGGCCGGATCGGCCTGCCCACGCGCGATGTTCTCGCCGCCGAGGTTGGTCACACCCGCCTTGCCCGCGCGGTCCCAGGGGGTCGCACCCTCAGGGTTGGTGTGGTCGAAGAATCCACGGTTCGCCATGTCCCGGCTGTACGCGTCGGCCAGCTTGCCCAGGGTGGGGTCGGCCTTGACCGGGCTGCAGCCGACCTTGGCGCGTTCGTCGTTCACCAGCTTCAGCACGCCCGCCTCGGCGGAGGTCTCGGCGCTCGACGGGGTCTCGGCGACCGGGTTCGACCGCTCGGGTGCCGGGCGGCTGGGCGCGCTCGACCGCTCCGGGGCCGGGGCGGTGCGCGGCTTCTTCTTCTCGGGCCTCTCGGCGGCCTTCGAGGGCGCCGCCGACGGCTTGGCGGCCCTGTTCGGCTCGGCCGGCTTGGAGGACGGGGTCTTCGAAGCAGGCTTGGACGGTGCCTTCGACGGGGCCTTGGGGTCCGCCGAGGGCTTGCGCGGGGAGGTCGCGCTACCCGAGGTGCCGGATGTGCCCGCTGTCGGCTCGTCGCTTGCGTCGCCCTGCGTCTGAAGGTGCGGGACTCCCTGCGTACGCACCTGCGAAGCGGACTGGCCTGCGGGAACCGCGGTGTCCTTGTCGCCGCCCGGCAGAATGCCGGCGGTCACTGCCACCGCGCCGACCGCCATGGCTGCGGAGGCGCCGAGCAGCCCGGTGCGGACGGGCAGACCCCTCTTCCGTCGATGGCGTCCCATCTGCTCTGCCTTCCTGGTTTCGGACGCTCCCGCCATCGGCGGTCCGGTCCACGAGACTCACCCGTTCGAGTGAGGGTCATTGGATGGCGACTGTACGCGAATACGCCCAAAGGCGACGTGACCGGTGAGCTACCGGCCCGTTACCGTGCACCCCATGAACGATCATGCGCGGCTCACCGCCTGGGTACGCGGCCGAGTACAGGGAGTGGGCTTTCGCTGGTTCACCAGGGCAAATGCCTTGGAGATCGGCGGCCTCTCCGGCTTCGCCCTCAACCTCGATGACGGTCGCGTTCAGGTGGTCGCCGAGGGGCCACGTGACAATTGCCACCTTTTGCTCGAATGGCTCCGTTCCGACGACACGCCCGGCCGGGTCGACGGAGTCACTGAGATCTGGGACACGCCCCGCGGTGGTTACGACGGCTTCGCCATCCGCTGAGACGGCCCCGGCGTACCCGTCGGCACGGCGTCCCACGCGTGCGGGCGGACGTCCGGGGAGCATGCCGTGAGCACCCTGTCGGCAGGAGAAAGAGGCTGGTGGTTGCCAAGAAGCGGCTACTCGTGCCAGGCTGCGCCCTAAGGATGATCTCCATGCCCCCAGGGCCCCGCAGGTCAGGCTCCGCCGCGGTTTCAGCGGCTGTATGCCCCCGGGTTGCCCGCCGATACGGGGTGTGATCGTGTTGACCGTCAAACTTTTTGGTGAGACTCTGGAAGCCCCGCGCACCTTAGCTGTTTGGCAGTAAGAACCGCAGCAATATCAAGCAGTAACAAGCACTGCCGAGCACCGCGGGTGCGAATCCCTCACGACCCACACCGATTCGGTCGGTCACTCAGTGTGGAGGACCATCCATCATGGCAAAGGCGCTTCTCGGTTACGTCGGCGGTTCCGATCCGCGACTCCTCGCCGAGATGCGACGGCTCCAGCAGCGCGTCCAGGACCTCGAATCCGAGCTGGTACGGATTCAGTCCGAGAACGACGCGCTGAACGCTGCCGTCGCTCAGCACCCTGGAGAGTCGCTGCTTGACGGCATCGACATCGACGTACCCCAGGCGGAGCCCGCGCTCACCTGAGCACGGCGTCCGCTGGAGTTCTTCGAAGCAAGATATGCAAGGGACGCCTAGGCGTCCCTTCTTTCTTTCCGGGCTGGTGCCCCGCCCCGACCGATGCCTCGCCCCCCTGCGGTGCTTTCTTTAACGTCTGATGTGCCCTGCACCTTCATGGGTGAAACCGCGAGTGAAAGGTAGAGTCCGGCGGCGTGCACCTCAAGGCCATGACCCTGCGCGGCTTCAAGTCGTTCGCCTCCGCCACCACCCTGCGCTTCGAGCCGGGTATCACCTGCGTGGTGGGCCCCAACGGGTCGGGCAAGTCCAATGTGGTGGACGCGCTCTCCTGGGTCATGGGTGAACAGGGAGCCAAGTCCCTGCGCGGCGGAAAGATGGAGGACGTCATCTTCGCCGGGACGACCGGGCGGCCGCCGCTCGGTCGCGCCGAGGTCTCCCTGACCATCGACAACTCCGACGGTGCGCTGCCCATCGAGTACGCCGAGGTCACCATCACGCGGATCATGTTCCGCAACGGCGGCAGCGAGTACCAGATCAATGGCGACACCTGCCGACTGCTCGACATCCAGGAACTGCTGTCCGACTCCGGTATCGGCCGGGAGATGCACGTCATCGTCGGACAGGGCCAGCTCGACTCCGTCCTGCACGCCGACCCGATGGGGCGCAGGGCCTTCATCGAGGAGGCGGCCGGCGTACTCAAGCACCGCAAGCGCAAGGAGAAGGCGCTGCGGAAGCTGGACGCGATGCAGGCCAACCTCGCCCGCGTACAGGACCTGACCGACGAACTGCGCCGCCAGCTCAAGCCGCTGGGACGCCAGGCGGCGGTCGCCCGGCGGGCCGCCGTCATCCAGGCCGATCTGCGCGACGCCCGGCTCCGGCTTCTCGCCGACGATCTCGTACGCATGCGGGAAGCGCTGCGTACGGAGGTCGCCGACGAAGCCGCGCTCAAGGAACGCAAGGAAGCCGCCGAGGCCGAGCTCAAGTCGGCGCTGACGCGTGAGGCGGATCTGGAGGACGAGGTACGCAGGCTCGCGCCGAGGCTCCAGCGGGCCCAGCAGAGCTGGTACGAACTCTCGCAGCTGGCCGAGCGGGTGCGCGGTACGACCTCGCTCGCCGACGCCCGGGTCAAGAGCGCGACAGCTCAGCCGGCGGAGGAGCGGCGGGGGCGTGACCCGGAGGACATGGAGCGCGAGGCCGCCCGCATCCGCGAGCAGGAGGCGGAGCTGGAGGCCGCGATGGAGGCGGCGCAGCACGCACTGGAGGACACCGTCGCCCACCGCGCCGAACTGGAGCGCGAACTCGCGGTCGAGGAACGCAGGCTCAAGGATGTCGCCCGGGCGATCGCCGACCGGCGCGAAGGACTGGCCCGGCTCGGCGGCCAGGTCAACGCCGCCCGCTCGCGTGCGGCATCGGCACAGGCCGAGATCGACCGGCTGGCCGCCGCGCGGGACGAGGCGCAGGAGCGGGCCGTCGCGGCGCAGGAGGAGTACGAGCAGCTGAAGGCCGAGGTCGACGGCCTCGACGCGGACGACTCGGCGCTGGCCGAGCAGCACGACGCGGCCAAGCGGGAACTGGCCGCGGCGGAGGCGGCGCTCGGCGCCGCCCGGGAGGCGCTGACCGGCGCGGAACGCAAGCGCGCCGCGGTGGCCGCCCGGCGCGAGGCGCTCGCGCTCGGCCTGCGCCGCAAGGACGGCACCGGGACTCTGCTCGGCGCGAAGGACCGCCTCGGCGGCCTCCTCGGCCCGGCCGCCCAGCTGCTCACCGTGACCCCCGGCTTCGAGATCGCGGTGGCAGCGGCCCTGGGCGTGGCGGCGGACGCGGTGGCAGTCGCCAACCCCGCCACGGCCGCAGAAGCGATCCGCCTGCTGCGCAAGCAGGACGGGGGGCGTGCGGCGATGCTGCTGGCGGGCGCGGCGGAACCTGCTCCGTCCGCCGGTGACCACCTGACCGGTGGCGCGGGCACCGACAGCATCGGCGTCCGCCACGGATCGCACAGCGGCGGAGGTCACGCGCCCGGCGATGCCGAGGGGATGACGGGTACACGGCCGACGGGCGGGCCTGGGGCACCGCTCGACGGGGCGCCGGAGAACGACACTCACCCGGCCGTGGTCCGCTCGGGCAACCACGGCGTCGGCGGTGGCGCGGCTGGTGCGGGCGACAGCCGTGAACCGGCCGAGCGGTGGGACGACGCACGCGGCGCAGCCGCAGCCGTCACGGGCGACGACCTTCGCGCGCCGGGCCCGGACAGGTGCGACCCGGCCGGCGTGGCACCGGCGGTCGGGCGGGCCTGGGACCACGCCCCGCACGTCGCCGACCTCGTCCGCGGGCCCGATGAGCTCATGCCCGCGGTGCGGCGTCTGCTGCGCGGCATCGTCGTCGTCGGGACGCTCGAGGACGCCGAGGACTTTGTGTACGCGCACCCCGAGCTGACCGCCGTCACCGCCGAAGGCGACGTGCTCGGCGCCCACTTTGCACACGGCGGCTCCGCCGGGGCGCCCAGTCTGCTCGAAGTGCAGGCGTCCGTCGACGAGGCAGCCGCCGAGCTGGAGGAGCTGGCCCTGCAGTGCGAGGAGCTGACCGCCGCACAGCAGCAGGCCGTGGCGCGCCGCGGCGCCTGCGCCGCGCTCGTGGAGGAACTGGGGGAGCGGCGCAGAGCTGCCGACCGGGAGAAGTCCGCGGTCTCCGGGCAGTTGGGACGGCTCGCCGGGCAGGCGCGCGGCGCCGCCGGTGAGGCCGAGCGGACCACGGCGGCCGCGGCCCGGGCCCAGGAAGCATTGGAGCGGGCCCGCGAGGAGGCCGAGGAGCTGGCCGAACGGCTTCTTGTGGCCGAGGAGGCCCCTGTCGAGGACGAGCCCGACACCTACACACGGGACCGGCTCGCCGCCGACGGCGCCAACGCGCGCCAGACCGAGATGGAGGCCCGCCTCCAGGTGCGTACGCACGAGGAGCGCGTAAAGGGGCTCGCGGGCCGAGCCGACGCGCTGGACCGGGGAGCGCGGGCCGAGCGCGAGGCCCGGGCGCGCGCCGATCAGCGCCGGGCCCGGCTGCGTCACGAGGCCGAGGTCGCCGCCGCGGTGGCCGGCGGTGCCCGCCAGCTGCTGGCGCACGTCGAGGTGTCGCTCGTACGGGCCGAGGCGGAGCGCGTCGAGGCCGAGGCCGCCAAGGCGGAGCGGGAGCAGGAGCTGACCGCCGCCCGCAACCGGGGGCGCGACGTGAAGAGCGAGCTCGACAAGCTGACCGACTCGGTCCACCGCGGCGAGGTGCTCGGCGCGGAGAAGCGGCTGAGGATCGAGCAGCTGGAGACCAGGGCCCTGGAGGAGCTTGGTGTGGAGCCGGCCGGGCTGGTCTCGGAGTACGGCCCCGACCAGCTGGTGCCGCCGTCGCCGCCCGCCGAGGGCGAGGAACTGCCCGAGGACCCGGAGCATCCGCGGAACCTGCCGCGGCCCTTCGTGCGCGGGGAGCAGGAGAAGCGCCTCAAGGCCGCCGAACGGGCCTATCAGCAGCTCGGAAAGGTGAATCCGCTGGCGCTGGAGGAGTTCTCCGCGCTGGAGGAACGGCACAAGTTCCTCTCCGAGCAGCTTGAAGATCTGAAGAAGACCCGGGCCGATCTGCTGCAGGTCGTCAAGGAGGTCGACGAGCGCGTCGAGCAGGTCTTCACCGAGGCGTACCGGGACACCGCCCGGGAGTTCGAAGGGGTCTTCTCCCGGCTCTTCCCCGGCGGCGAGGGCCGGCTCGTCCTGACCGATCCCGACAACATGCTCACCACAGGCGTGGATGTCGAGGCCCGGCCGCCCGGCAAGAAGGTCAAGAGGCTCTCGCTGCTCTCCGGCGGCGAGCGTTCGCTGACCGCCGTGGCCATGCTGGTGTCGATCTTCAAGGCCCGGCCGAGCCCGTTCTACGTGATGGACGAGGTCGAGGCCGCACTCGACGACACCAACCTCCAGCGGCTGATCCGCATCATGCAGGAGCTGCAGGAGAGCTCACAGCTGATCGTGATCACGCACCAGAAGCGGACCATGGAGGTCGCGGACGCCCTGTACGGCGTGTCCATGCAGGGAGACGGCGTCTCCAAGGTGATCAGCCAGCGCCTGCGGTAGCACCCCTTTTCGGCTCGGAGCTTCGACATATGAAGACATGGCCTCTGCGGCATTGCTTGTGTCTTCAAGTGGTGGGCTGCCTGAAGTTGTGCGCCACTGGAGGGGCTGACCCCCCACGCCCGGCGTCGCCGCCGGGCGGCCCCAGGAGTGCATGTGACAGGTGCAGCGCAGGCGCCCGAAGGCCGTAAGGCCAGGCCGGAGCATCTCAGCCGGGTCGTCTTCCTCGCGGCAGCGGCCGCGATGGGTGGCTTCCTCTTCGGCTACGACAGTGCGGTGATCAACGGCGCCGTCGTCGCGATCCGCGATCGCTTCGATGTCGGTTCCGAGCTCCTGGCCCAGGTCATCGCCGCCGCGCTGATCGGCTGTGCCATCGGCGCGGCGACCGCCGGCCGGATCGCCGACCGCATCGGCCGGATCCGCGTCATGCAGATCGCCTCCGTGCTGTTCATCGCCAGCGCGCTCGGCTCCGCGCTGCCGACCGCCCTGTGGGACCTCGCCATGTGGCGTGTGATCGGCGGCGTCGCCATCGGCATGGCCTCGGTCATCGCCCCGGCCTACATCGCCGAGGTGTCCCCGTCGGCGTACCGCGGCCGCCTCGCCTCGTTCCAGCAGGCTGCCATCGTCATCGGCATCGCCGTCTCACAGCTGGTCAACTTCGGCGTCCTCAACCTCGCGGACGGTGAGCAGCGCGGTGAGATCGGCGGGTTCGAGGCCTGGCAGTGGATGCTCGGCATCATGGTTGTACCGGCTCTGCTCTACGGACTGCTCTCCTTCTTCATCCCGGAGTCGCCCCGCTACCTGGTCTCCATCGGCCGCACGCAGGAGGCCCGCAAGGTGCTGCGCGAGGTCGAGGGCAAGACGGTGAACCTGGACACCAGGGTCGCCGAGATCGAGCAGAACATGCGGCACGAGCGGAAGCCGTCGTTCAACGACCTGCTCGGCGGAAAGTTCCTCTTCCTGCCGATCGTCTGGATCGGCATCGGCCTCTCCGTCTTCCAGCAGCTCGTCGGCATCAACGTGATCTTCTACTACAGCTCCTCGCTGTGGCAGTCGGTCGGTATCGATCCGGAGAGCTCGTTCCTCTACTCCTTCGAGACGTCCATCGTGAACATCGTCGGTACGGTGATCGCGATGCTGCTCGTCGACCGGCTCGGCCGCAAGCCGCTCGCGCTCATCGGTTCCATCGGCATGACGATCTCGCTCGGCCTGGCCGCCTGGGCGTTCTCGTACAAGACCGGCACCGGCAAGGACATCTCACTGCCTGACCTCCAGGGCACGGTGGCGCTCTTCGCCGCCAACTTCTTCGTGCTCTTCTTCGCCCTCTCCTGGGGCGTCGTGGTGTGGGTGCTGCTCGGCGAGATGTTCCCGGGCAAGATCCGCGCCGCCGCGCTGGGTGTCGCCGCCTCGGCCCAGTGGATCGCCAACTGGCTGATCACCGTGACGTTCCCGCCCCTGTCCGACTGGAACCTGTCGGGCGCGTACGTGATCTACGCAGCCTTCGCCCTGCTCTCGATCCCCTTCATCCTCAAGTGGGTGCCGGAGACGAAGGGCAAGGCGCTGGAGGAGATGGGCTGATCCCCGCCACCCTCGCCACGGACGCTGCCCCGGCTCAGCGCGTGAGCCGGGGCAGCACCGTCTCGCACAGCAGCTCCAGGCTGCGCCGGCCCTCGTCCACCGGCATCCCTCCGCACAAGGGGTGCAGGACCAGACTCCCGCCCCGCGCTCCGAGCTCCGTGCACTCGCCCGGCGTGACGATCCGGTACACACCCTCGCGCCGCAGCTCCTCGACCGTGCTCGCCTTGGAGCGCACGGCGGACCGGATGTCCTTGGACTGCCAGGAGGCATACGTCCGCGCCTCGTGCAGGAAGTGCTCGCCGTACAGCGCCCAGGCCCGGTCCGGGTCCTCGGCGACATGCAGCAGCGGGGTCCGCTCGGCGGGCATCATGCAAAAGCCCTCGGTTCCGTACGCGGCGCGCTGCTCGTTGTAGTACGCCTCCAGCTCCGGCAGGTGCGCGCTCGGGAAGAACGGCAGCCCGAACCGGGCAGCGCGGCGGGCGGCGGCCCGGGAGGAGCCGCCGACCAGCAGCATCGGATGCGGCTGCGTGTACGGGCGGGGAGTGACGCGCACGGTGCGCCCGCGGTACGTGAACGGCTCACCGGTCCAGGCCGCCAGCAGCGTGTGGATCAGCTCGTCCTGGAGCGCGCCGCGCCGCCCCCATTCCACGCCCAGCTGTTCGTACTCCTCCGGCCGGTAGCCGATACCTGCGACGGTGACCAGCCGGCCCTTGCCGATCAGATCGAGTACGGCGATGTCCTCGGCCAGCCGCAGCGGATCGTAGAGCGGCCCGATGATCGCCGATACGGTCACCGCGATACGGCGCGTCGCGCCGAGCACGGCCCCCGCGAAGACGAAGGGGGAAGGGAGCCAGTTGTCGGCGGCTCCGTGGTGCTCCTCGGTCTGGACGGTGTCGACGCCGCGTTCGTCGGCGTACGCCGCCATCTCCAGCGCCGACCGGTAGCGAGCCGCCAGCGTCTCGGCCGTGGCGCCGGGGTCGACGAGGTTGAAGCGGACAACGGTGAATGCCATGGGAACGTCCCCCTCCGCCGGGTGTGGACATGGCAAGGAGGGACAGTAGCTGACGTAGCGTCAGATCGGCAGGGTTCCGGACCCGGAACCGCGGCGGTTGCGCGTCCCGCCTCGGGGAACCGGGCGTGCGGCGAGGGGTCACGCATACTGGACGCGTTATGGAAATCGTCATCCTTGCTGTAGTCATCGCCCTGGTCGCGGTCGGCGCCATCAGCGGGCTCGTGGTCAGCAGCCGCAAGAAGAAGCAGCTGCCGCCCCGGCCGCCGTCGAGCACGCCGACCATCACTGCTCCGCCCGCCGAACCGCACGTCGGTGACGAGGCGGAGACACCGCGCGACGAACCCCGCCGCACCATCGAGGAGGTCGACCTCCCGACCGCCGAAGAGGCGGTCGAAGCCCCGGTCGCCCTCGAGGACCCGGTCGTCGCCGAGCCCCTCGCCCCCGAGATCGAGATCCCGGAGCCGACCGCCGGACGGCTGGTCCGGCTGCGCGCCCGGCTCGCCCGCTCGCAGAGCTCACTCGGCAAGGGGCTGCTCACGCTCCTGTCCCGCGAGCACCTCGACGAGGAGACGTGGGAGGAGATCGAGGACACGCTGCTCACCGCCGACGTCGGTGTCGCGCCGACCCAGGAGCTCGTCGAGCGGCTGCGCGAGCGCGTGAAGGTCCTCGGCACCCGTACCCCGGTGGAGCTGCGCACCCTGCTGCGCGAAGAGCTGCTCACGCTGCTCGGCACCGACTTCGACCGCTCCGTCAGGACCGAGAGCGGAGTCGACACTCCTGGCGTGGTCATGGTCGTCGGCGTGAACGGCACCGGCAAGACCACCACGACCGGCAAGCTGGCCCGCGTCCTGGTCGCGGACGGCCGCTCCGTGGTGCTCGGCGCTGCCGACACCTTCCGTGCCGCCGCCGCCGACCAGCTCCAGACCTGGGGTGAGCGGGTGGGCGCCCGTACCGTACGCGGCCCCGAGGGGGGCGACCCTGCCTCCATCGCGTTCGACGCGGTCAAGGAAGGCATCGCCGAGGGCGCCGATGTCGTGCTCATCGACACCGCCGGCCGGCTGCACACCAAGACGGGCCTGATGGACGAGCTCGGCAAGGTCAAGCGCGTCGTGGAGAAGCACGGCCCGCTGGACGAGATCCTGCTGGTCCTGGACGCCACGACCGGTCAGAACGGTCTGGTGCAGGCCCGGGTGTTCGCCGAGGTCGTGGACATCACCGGCATCGTGCTGACCAAGCTGGACGGCACCGCCAAGGGCGGCATCGTCATCGCGGTCCAGCGGGAGCTGGGCGTTCCGGTGAAGCTCGTCGGACTCGGCGAGGGCCCGGACGACCTGGCGCCTTTCGAGGCGGAGGCCTTTGTCGACGCGCTGATCGGCGACTGAACGCCGGTCTGAACGCCATTGCCCGGCCGCGTCACCGACGCGGCCGGGCAATTCTGCTGTCCGGGCCCGTCCCGGCCGTGCCCCGCTCCCGGTCAGGGGTGGGAGCGGTGGCAGACGTAGGCCAGCGTGCCCAGCAGCAGCCGGGCCTGCGGCGGGGCGGCCGCCCTGTCCAGCGACGGGGCGCGCAGCCACTGCACCGGGCCGAGGCCCGCGCGGTCCGACGGCGGGGCCGTGACATGGTCGCCCGGGCCCAGGCAGTGCAGATCCAGATCCGCGTCGTCCCAGCCCATCCGGTAGAGCAGCTGGGGCAGCTCCGCAGCCGCTCCCGGCGCCACGAAGAACTGGCAGCGGCCGTCCGGGGTGAGCGACACCGGGCCGATCGGCAGCCCCATGCGCTCCATCCGCACCAGTGCACGGCGGCCCGCGAAAGCCGCGACGTCGAGGACGTCGAAGCTGCGTCCCACGGGCAGGAGCAGCGAGGCGCCGGGTACCTCCGCCCACGCCTTGCTCGCCTCGTCGAGCGTGGCGCCCGCCGGGACCTCGAGCGCGAAGTCGAGGGGGTGCGCGCCCGGGGCCGTGCACCCCTCGTCGCCGCAGGAGCACCGGCCCGCCGCGGCGCGTGCGCCAGGAACCACCGGCCAGCCCCACAGGCCGGTGTACTCGGCCACCGCAGTGGCCTCCGTCGTGCGCCCGCGGCGCCGGGAGCCGGACCGGATCTGACTGATCCCCCGGGTGCCGCCGATCGTGAAGCCCATGCCCCCTCCAACGGGTCCAACGCGCCGGTGGTTACGACTCGGAGTTCTCCTGTGACGCTCCGTCGTCCCCGATCCGGGTGACGGCGGCGCGCGACGGCCGGCGGGGGAGCGCGAACGATGGCGCGCGCCTGTAAGTGCATCGTTCCACTGCCTCCCGATTGTCCCGTGTCAAGTGAATCGCGCCTGGCGGTAGGCGAGTTCATTCGAAGGGGTGGCGAATGGTGGCGTTTCTGCAATCTCCCTCGCCGGGGCGGTGATCGTAGGATTACTTTCGGTGCACGGACCCTGGGAATCTGTGCGTCTTTGGGTATGCCAACGGCAACCAGGTTTCCTGTTCGAGTGGGTGCAAGGTCCCCACCGGCAGTCGCAATTCACGGCATTCTGGTAGGGGTTCGAAGCAACGAGGCTTCGACGGATGGAGGCGTTCCAGTGGGCGGCAGCGGCGCAGACGGTACGACCACCGGCAAGCGCCCGAACGAGCAGCTGAGCTCATGGTTCGTGCGCAGTGGCTGGTCCAAGGGCGAGCTCGCGCGCCAGGTGAATCGCAGGGCGCGCCAGATGGGCGCACACCACATCAGCACGGACACGTCGCGCGTGCGCCGCTGGCTGGACGGCGAGCAGCCGCGCGAGCCGATTCCGCGCATCCTCTCCGAGCTCTTCTCCGAGCGGTTCGGCAGCGTCGTCGCCATCGAGGACCTCGGACTGCGGTCGGTGCACCAGTCGCCCTCCGTGTCCGGCGTCGACCTGCCCTGGGCGGGCCCGCAGACCGTCACCCTGCTCAGCGAGTTCTCGCGCAGCGACCTGATGCTGGCCCGGCGCGGCTTCCTCGGAACATCGCTGGCGCTCGCAGCGGGACCCGCCCTCGTCGAGCCGATGCAGCGCTGGCTCGTGCCCAGCCCGGCCGCCGAACCGGGACCCCAGGAAGCACCCCCTGCCCAGCGCCGCTCGTCAAGGCTGTCCAAGCCCGAGCTGGACCTGCTCGAGTCCACCACCGCCATGTTCCGCCAGTGGGACGCCCAGTGCGGCGGGGGACTGCGGCGCAAGGCCGTGGTCGGCCAGCTGCACGAGGTCACCGACCTGCTCCAGGAGCCGCAGCCCGCGGCCACCGAGAAGCGGCTGTTCAAATGCGCCGCCGAGCTCGCCGAACTGGCCGGCTGGATGAGCTACGACGTCGGCCTGCAGCCCACGGCGCAGAAGTACTTCGTCCTCGCCCTGCACGCCTCCAAGGAGGCGGGCGACAAGCCGCTCGGTTCGTACATCCTGTCCTCGATGAGCCGCCAGATGATCCACCTCGGCCGCCCCGAGGACGCCCTGGAGCTCATCCATCTGGCCCAGTACGGCGGCCGTGACTGCGCCACCCCGCGCACCCAGGCCATGCTGTATGCGATGGAGGCCCGCGCATACGCCAACATGGGCCAGCCCAGCAAGTGCCGGCGAGCCGTCCGGATGGCCGAGGACACCTTCGCCGACGCCGGTCTCGACGGTGAGCCCGAGCCCGACTGGATCCGGTTCTTCTCCGAGGCCGAGCTCAACGGCGAGAACGCCCACTCCTACCGTGACCTGGCCTATGTCGCGGGCCGCAGCCCCACCTACGCCTCGCTCTCCGAGCCGGTGATGGAGCGGGCCGTGGACCTGTTCCGCGAGGACGACGTGCACCAGCGGTCGTACGCACTCAACCTCATCGGCATGGCCACGGTGCACCTGCTGAAGAGGGAGCCCGAGCAGTCCACCGTGCTGGCCGGCGAGGCACTCGCCGTCGCCAAGCGGGTGCGCTCCGAGCGCGTGAACACCCGGCTGCGCAAGACCGTCGACACGGCCGCGCGGGACTTCGGCGACGTCCCCGAGGTCGCCCAGTTCACCGACCTGCTCACAGCTCAGCTGCCCGAGGCCGCCGAGGCGGTCTGACCGCGGCACCCAGGACCCCGGCCGCGACACTCACCCTGAACAGCCCGACTCGGCTCCCCCGCCAGGTCATCCGGGTGAGTGCCGCGGCCGGTCTGCGTCCGGGGAGGATACGCCCGCCCCTTTCGGGCGATCATTCCGTTCATGGTGACGTAACACGCCGGACCTCTTCGTCACGGCCGCGAAACATCGTGCGGCATCCGCCGAAACGGCGCTGCGTCAACCTCATGGCGCATAACCGGCCCGCCCATTCCGCTCAGGCTCCGCCCGCACGCGGCCGCACGACGACGAGGAGACGCCGATGCCCCCAGGCATCTCGACCCTTGCCGCAGACACGCCGACGCTGTCTGCTGCCAACACCGGCTTCATGCTCATCTGCTCCGCCCTGGTGATGCTCATGACCCCCGGCCTCGCCTTCTTCTACGGAGGCATGGTCCGCGTCAAGAGCACCCTGAACATGCTGATGATGAGCTTCATCAGCCTTGGGATCGTCACCATCCTCTGGGTGCTCTACGGCTTCAGTCTCGCCTTCGGCGCCGACGTCGGCTCGGTCATCGGCTGGAGCTCCGACTACGTCGGCCTCAGCGGTATCGGTCTCAACGAGCTCTGGGACGGCTACACCATCCCGATCTACGTCTTCGCCGTGTTCCAGCTGATGTTCGCGGTCATCACGCCCGCCCTGATCAGCGGTGCGCTCGCGGACCGCGTGAAGTTCACCGCCTGGGCGATCTTCGTCGCCCTGTGGGTCACCGTCGTCTACTTCCCGGTCGCGCACTGGGTCTGGGGCGCCGGCGGCTGGCTCTTCGAGCTGGGCGTCATCGACTTCGCCGGTGGTACCGCCGTCCACATCAACGCCGGTGCCGCGGCCCTCGGCGTGATCCTCGTCATCGGCAAGCGCATCGGCTTCAAGAGGGACCCGATGCGGCCGCACAGCCTGCCGCTGGTCATGCTCGGCGCCGGTCTGCTGTGGTTCGGCTGGTTCGGCTTCAACGCCGGCTCGTGGCTCGGCAACGATGACGGCGTCGGCGCGGTGATGTTCGTCAACACCCAGGTCGCCACCGCCGCCGCCATGCTCGCCTGGCTGCTGTACGAGAAGATCCGCCACGGCGCTTTCACCACCCTCGGTGCGGCCTCCGGCGCGGTCGCCGGTCTGGTCGCCATCACCCCCTCCGGCGGCGCGGTCTCCCCGCTCGGCGCGATCGCCGTCGGTGCCATCGCCGGTGTGCTCTGCGCCATGGCCGTCGGCCTCAAGTTCAAGTTCGGCTACGACGACTCCCTCGACGTCGTCGGCGTCCACCTCGTCGGCGGTGTGGCCGGCTCCCTGCTGGTCGGCTTCTTCGCCACCGGCGGTGTCCAGAGCGACGTCAAGGGCCTCTTCTACGGCGGCGGCGTCGACCAGCTCACCAAGCAGGCCATCGGTGTCTTCTCGGTCCTGGCCTACTCTCTGGTGGTCTCCGCGATCCTCGCCTTCCTCCTCGACAAGACGATCGGCATGAGGGTCGACGAGGACGTCGAGGTCTCCGGCATCGACCAGGTCGAGCACGCCGAGACCGCGTACGACTTCAGTGGTGCGGGCGGAGGAGCCGGCTCCCGCAAGGCCGCACCCGCGCCGAGTGACACCGTGGCAGCCGCAGAATCCAAGAAGGTGGACGCATGAAGCTCATCACCGCAGTCGTGAAGCCGCACCGGCTGGACGAGATCAAGGAGGCCCTGCAGGCCTTCGGCGTCCAGGGCCTCACGGTCACGGAGGCCAGCGGTTACGGCCGGCAGCGCGGCCACACCGAGGTCTACCGGGGCGCCGAGTACACGGTCGACCTGGTCCCCAAGATCCGTATCGAGGTACTGGTCGAGGACGGCGACGCCGAGCAGCTCGTCGATGTGATCGTCAAGGCCGCCCGCACCGGCAAGATCGGTGACGGCAAGGTCTGGAGCGTTCCGGTCGAGACCGCGGTACGGGTCAGGACCGGCGAGCGCGGTCCGGACGCGCTCTGAGCGCAGGGCAGAACAGGAGCTGTTGGGTGACGAGCCCCGAAGTGACCACCGAAGCGGAAGACTCGGGACCCAGCGGCTATGCGGCGGCCCGGCTGCGCCTTCTCACCGAGAAGGCGCAGTCCGGGCCGCCGCGCCGTGCTGCGCTGGCCGAGCTCACGGACGACTGGCTGTCCGCACTCCTCGCCGCCGCCGTGCAGGCGGCGGACGTACGCGGTGTCGCCCTTGTCGCCGTCGGCGGCTACGGCCGCGGCGAGCTGTCGCCACGCAGCGACCTCGACCTCTTGCTGCTCCACGACGGCAGCGCGGAGTCCAGCGCGATCGCCACCCTCGCCGACAGGATCTGGTATCCCGTCTGGGACCTGGGACTCGCCCTGGACCACTCCGTGCGCACCCCCGCCGAAGCCCGCAGGACCGCGGGCGAGGACCTCAAGGTGCAGCTCGGACTGCTCGACGCCCGGCCCGTCGCCGGAGATCTCGGACTGGTCGCCGCGCTGCGCACCACCGTGCTCGCCGACTGGCGCAACCAGGCCCCCAAGCGGCTGCCCGAGCTCGACGAGCTCTGCCGGGAGCGCGCCGAACGCCAGGGGGAGCTGCAGTTCCTGCTCGAACCCGACCTCAAGGAAGCCCGCGGCGGACTGCGGGACACCACCGCACTGCGCGCCGTGGCCGCCTCCTGGCTCGCCGACGCACCCCGCGAAGGACTCGGCGAAGCCCGCCGCACCCTGCTCGACGTACGCGACGCCCTCCATCTGACCACCGGACGGGCCACCGACCGGCTCGCTCTCCAGGAACAGGACCAGGTCGCCGCCGAACTCGGCCTGCTCGACGCCGACACCCTGCTGCGCCAGGTCTACGAAGCCGCCCGCACCGTCTCCTACGCCGCCGACGTCACCTGGCGCGAGGTGAACCGGGTGCTCAGGGCGCGGTCCGTACGGCCCAGACTGCGGGCCATGTTCAGCGGCGGCCGCCCGCCGCAGCCCGAACGTGTCCCCCTCGCCGAAGGCGTCGTGGAACAGGACGGCGAAGTCGTGCTCGCCCGCACCGCGCGCCCCGAACGCGACCCCGTGCTCCCGCTGCGCGCCGCTGCCGCCGCCGCCCAGTCCGGGCTGCCCCTCTCCCTCCACGCCGTACGCCGTCTCGCCGCCACCGCCCGACCGCTGCCGGTGCCCTGGCCCGCCGAAGCCCGCGAGGAGCTGGTCACCCTGCTCGGCGCGGGCGAGCCCGCTGTGGCCGTCTGGGAAGCGCTCGAGGCCGAAGGCCTGATCACCCGGATGCTTCCCGACTGGGAGCGGGTCCGGTGCCGGCCGCAGCGCAACGCCGTGCACACCTGGACCGTCGACCGGCACCTCGTCGAAACGGCCGTCAAGGCGTCCGCGCTCACCCGCCGCGTCGGCCGCCCCGACCTGCTGCTGGTCGCCGCACTGCTCCATGACATCGGCAAAGGCTGGCCCGGCGACCACTCGGTGGCCGGCGAGACCATCGCCCGCGACGTCGCCACCCGGATCGGCTTCGACCGCAGCGATGTGGCCGTCATCGCCACCCTCGTACGGCAGCACCTGCTGCTCATCGAGACGGCCACCCGGCGCGACCTGGACGACCCCGCCACCGTCGCCTCCGTCGCGGCGGCCGTCGGGTCGGTGGGCACCCTGGAGCTGCTCCACGCCCTGACGGAGGCCGACGCCCTCGCGACCGGTCCCGCGGCCTGGTCCTCGTGGCGCGGTTCACTCGTCACCGAGCTCGTGAAGCGTGCCGCGGCCGTCCTCGCCGGGGACGCCCCGGCCGAACCGGAACCCGCCGCTCCCAGCGCCGAACAGGAACGGCTCGCGATCGAGGCGCTGCGCACGGGTGAGCCGGTGCTCGCGCTGCACACCCAGACCGGGACCCCGCAGCCGGACGGCGAACCGGAACCCGTCGGCGTCGAATTGCTGATCGCCCTGCCCGACCAGCCGGGTGTGCTCCCCGCGGCGGCAGGCGTACTCGCCCTGCACCGGCTGACCGTCCGCGCCGCCGACCTGCGCGCGGTCGAGCTCCCGAGCGAGATCGGGTCCGGCCAGGCGCTTGTACTGAACTGGCGCGTCGCGGCCGAGTACGGCTCCCTGCCTCAGGCGGCCCGGCTCCGCGCCGACCTCGTCCGCGCTCTGGAGGGCTCGCTGAACATCCCGGCCAGACTCGCCGAACGCGAGGCGGCGTATCCGCGCAGGCGCGGGGTCACGGCCCCGCCACCCCGTGTCACGGTCGCCCCGACCGCCTCGAACCTGGCCACGGTGCTGGAGGTCCGCGCCCAGGACGCACCGGGCCTGCTGCACCGGATCGGGCGGGCGCTGGAGGGAGCGAAGGTCCGGGTGAGGAGCGCACATGTCTCGACCCTGGGCTCGAACGCCGTGGACGCCTTCTATGTGACATGCGTCAACGGACAGCCCCTGTCGGCGCAGGCTGCCGTAGACGTCGTACGGGCGGTGGACGAAGGCCTGCGCCGGCCGGCGGAGTGATGCCCGGCCGGGAGGGGCGCTGAGCAGGACGTGCTTCCCGCACATGCGGGGATCGGCCGGCCTGCTCAGCGGGTCATGAAGACCGTCAAGGCATGCTCCCCGCCGCTGCGGGGATTCGGCCCCCGCCTGCCGTACAACGGGCGGGGGCATATATGTTCCGGCGCCCGATACCCTTGGGTCGTCCACCTTGCCCCTACCCGAGGATTCGCGACCACCGTGTTCGATACGCTTTCCGACCGCCTCAGCGCGACTTTCAAGAACCTCAGGGGCAAAGGGCGCCTCTCCGAGGCCGACATCGATGGCGCAGCCCGGGAAATCCGTATCGCCCTGCTCGAGGCGGATGTCGCCCTTCCCGTCGTCCGCGAGTTCATCAAGCAGGTCAAGACGAGGGCGCTCGGTGCCGAGGTCTCCAAGGCGCTGAATCCGAGCCAGCAGGTCATCAAGATCGTCAACGAAGAGCTGGTCACGATCTTGGGCGGCGAGACCCGCCGTCTGCGGTTCGCCAAGACCGCGCCGACCGTGATCATGCTCGCCGGTCTCCAGGGTGCCGGTAAGACCACCCTCGCCGGAAAGCTCGGTCTCTGGCTCAAGGCCCAGGGACACTCCCCGCTGCTCGTCGCCTGTGACCTCCAGCGCCCCAACGCCGTCAACCAGCTCGCCGTCGTCGCCGAGCGCGCCGGTGTCGCCGTCTACGCCCCCCAGCCGGGCAACGGCGTCGGCGACCCCGTCCAGGTCGCCAAGGACTCCATCGAGCACGCGCGGACCAAGGTCCACGACATCGTCATCGTCGACACCGCCGGCCGCCTCGGCATCGACCAGGAGATGATGCAGCAGGCCGCGGACATCCGTGACGCGGTCAGCCCCGACGAGATCCTCTTCGTCGTCGACGCCATGATCGGTCAGGACGCGGTCAACACCGCGGAGGCCTTCCGCGACGGCGTCGGCTTCGACGGCGTGGTGCTCTCCAAGCTGGACGGCGACGCCCGCGGTGGTGCCGCGCTCTCCGTCGCGCACGTCACCGGCAAGCAGATCATGTTCGCCTCCAACGGCGAGAAGCTGGACGACTTCGACGCGTTCCACCCGGACCGCATGGCGTCCCGCATCCTCGGCATGGGCGACATGCTCTCCCTGATCGAGAAGGCCGAGCAGACCTTCAGCCAGGAAGAGGCCGCCAAGATGGCCTCCAAGCTGGCGAGCAGCAAGGGCAAGGACTTCACGCTCGACGACTTCCTGGCCCAGATGGAGCAGGTCCGCAAGATGGGCTCGATCTCCAAGCTGCTCGGCATGCTGCCCGGCATGGCCCAGATGAAGGAGCAGATCAACAACATCGACGAGCGCGACGTGGACCGCACGGCCGCGATCATCAAGTCGATGACCCCGGCCGAGCGCCAGGAGCCGACGATCATCAACGGCTCGCGCCGTGCCCGAATCGCCAAGGGCTCCGGTGTCGACGTCAGCGCGGTCAAGAGCCTGGTGGAGCGGTTCTTCGAGGCCCGCAAGATGATGTCGCGGATGGCGCAGGGCGGCGGGATGCCCGGCATGCCCGGCATCCCGGGCATGGGCGGCGGTCCCGGCCGGCAGAAGAAGCAGATCAAGCAGGCCAAGGGCAAGCGCAAGAGCGGCAACCCGATGAAGCGCAAGGCCGAGGAGCAGGCCGCCGCCGCGCGTCGCGAGGCGGCGGCGCAGGGCAACGCCTTCGGCCTGCCGGCCGGCGAGCCGGGCAACGAGTTCGAACTGCCGGACGAGTTCAAGAAGTTCATGGGCTGATCTCCCCGGGACGGATGTGGGCACCCGCTGAGCGGGTGCCCGCGTCGTTTTTCTGGCTTAACGTCCCGGTATGACCAACTCCGTGCCGCCGCGTCAGACGCCGGAGAAGCCATGGCGCTCGGAGGGTGCACCGTCCCCGGCGCCGCGCCGCAGGATGCCGGGCGGCTGGGTCGGGCTGGCCATCACGGCGTTGGTCGTCTTCCTGAGCGCCCTCCTCGTACTGTCCTACGTCAACAACGGCGACGAGCCGACCGTCTCGTACACGGAGTTCAGCAAGCAGGTCGCGGACGGCAACGTCTCGAAGATCTACTCCAAGGGCGATGCCATCCAGGGCCGGCTGAAGAACAAGGCTCCCCTCCCGGACGGCAAGGGCGACTACACGACGTTCACGACCCAGCGGCCCGCCTTCGCGGACGACAACCTGTGGGCGGAGCTGACCGAGCAGAAGGTCACCGTCACGGCCGTACCCGTCGTCGTGCAGCGAAGCTTCCTGTCGAACCTGCTGATCTCCCTCGCGCCGATGGTGCTGCTGGTGCTCCTGTGGGTGTTCATCGCCCGGCGGATGCGCGGCGGCGCGGGTGCCGGGGCGCTGGGCCGCAAGGCTCCGCCCAAGCCGGTCGAACTGGAGATGGGCAGGCGCACCACGTTCGACGACGTGGCGGGCATCGACGAGGTCGAGGGCGAGCTGAACGACGTCGTCGACTTTCTGAAGAATCCGCAGGCCTATCGGGCGATGGGTGCGCGGATGCCGGGCGGCGTGCTGCTGGCCGGTCCGCCCGGCACCGGCAAGACGCTGCTGGCGCGGGCGGTGGCGGGCGAGGCCGGTGTGCCGTTCTTCTCGGCGTCGGCCTCGGAGTTCATCGAGATGATCGTCGGCGTGGGTGCGAGCCGGGTGCGGGAACTGTTCGCCGAGGCGCGCAAGGTGGCGCCGGCGATCGTGTTCATCGACGAGATCGACACCATCGGCCGGGCGCGCGGCGGTGGTGCGGGGGTGGGCGGGCACGACGAACGGGAGCAGACTCTCAACCAGATTCTCACCGAGATGGACGGTTTCAGCGGCTCGGAGGGCGTGATCGTGCTGGCGGCCACCAACCGGGCGGATGTGCTCGACCCGGCGCTGACCAGGCCGGGCCGGTTCGACCGCATCGTGCAGGTGTCGCCGCCGGACCGCGGCGGCCGGGAGGCGATCCTCAGGATCCACACCCGGGAGATCCCGCTGGCCGCGGACGTCGATCTGGTCCAGGTGGCGCGTACGACGCCGGGGATGACCGGCGCTGAGCTCGCCAACCTCACCAACGAGGCCGCGCTCCTCGCGGTCAAGCGCGGGCGGAGTGCGGTCACGCGCGGCGATCTGTCCGACGCCCTGGAGAAGGTCCAGCTCGGCGCGGAGCGCCCGCTGGTCATGCCCGAGCCGGAGCGCAGGCGCACGGCCTACCACGAGAGCGGGCACGCCCTGCTGGGCATGCTCCAGCCGGGCGCCGACCCGGTCCGCAAGATCACCATCGTGCCGCGCGGCCGGGCGCTGGGCGTGACGCTGTCGACGCCGGACGCGGACCGGTACGCGTACACCGAGGAGTATCTGCGCGGGCGGATCATCGGGGCACTGGGCGGGATGGCGGCCGAGCACGTCGTCTTCGACGTGGTGACGACCGGTTCGGAGAGCGACCTGGAGCAGGTCACCGGTCTGGTGCGGGGCATGGTCGGCCGCTGGGGCATGAGCGAGCGCGTGGGCCGGCTGACCGCAATCCCGGGCGACGTGCAGCAGGCGTACGGTCTGTCCGCGGCGCCGGCGACGCTGGACACCGTGGAGCACGAGATGCGGCGCATCGTCGACGAGTGCTACGAGAGCGCGTGCCGCCAGTTGCGTGACGAGCGCGGCAAACTGGACGCACTGGCGGCGGCGCTCCTGGAGCACGAGACGCTGGAGGAGGAGGCGGCCTACCGGGCCGCCGGCATCACCCGTCTCGTCAAGGACACAGACGTCTGACGCCGGTCCGGCGCCCGGCCTTCACGGTGTCCGGGCGATCAGGTACCGGAAGACGTTGGGCATCCACACGGTGCCGTCGCGCCTGCGGTGGGGGTGGAGGGCTTCGGCGATCTCCTTCTCGACCTGTTCCCGGTCCGTCTCCTGCACCGCCTCGTCGTACAGGCCGGTCGACAGCAGCCCGCGCACCGCGCTGTCCAGGTCCGCGTACCCGAAGGGGCATGCCACCCGTCCCGAGCCGTCCGGCCTGAGTCCGGCCCCGGCCGCGACGTTCTCCAGGTCGTCGCGCAGTGCGGGACGCCAGCGGCTGGAGCTGCGCAGCCTTTCGGTGAGCCGTCCCGCGACGCGCAGCACACCCGAGGTGGCGCACCGCTCGGGCGGGCCCCAGCCGGTGAGCACCACGGCGCTCCCGCGTTCCGAGTGCGCGACCGCGGCCCCGAGCGCCGCCTTGAGCCCCTCCGCGTCGCCCGCGCTGCATCCGATCGGCTGGAATGCGGTGATGAGGTTGTACGGCCCGGGGCCGGGCTCACCGGGCGCCGGGAGATCTCCGTCGTAGAGCTGGGCCGCGGCGGTTGCGGCCCCGTCCGGTGCCATCCGCTCCAGTGCCAGTTCCAGGCGCGTGCGGTCGGTGTCGAATCCGGTCACGTGCGCGCCGCGGTTCGCGGCGATGACGAGGGCGAGCCCGGAACCGCAGCCGAGGCCCAGCAGCCGGGTTCCGGCGCCCACCTCCAGGCGCTCGTACACCGCCTCGTAGAGCGGTACCAGCATGCGTTCCTGGATCTCGGCCCAGTCACGGGCCCGTGCGCACGCCTCCGCCGAGGACTCGGCTGCCGACGCCGTACGGGGTCGGTGCCGGACGAGCGTAGGTGTCATCGAAAGCGCCCCAATCCGCCGAGAGGTCGGTTGTGCCCTGAAGGACCGCCCCCCGTGCGCGTACGCTTCGCGCTCCCCCGTATGCCAGAGAACTGCGCATGTGTCCCCGCGTCCAGGGGTCGTGCGCCACTGGCTTGTGTACCAGGGGCGTACGCCCCCGGCAGCCTGGACGATTCACATATAGGTCCCGTGTCGCCGTACCATGCGCGCCATGGCTAAGGCACCCGTTCTCACGCCCCAGGCGGAAGACTTCCCACGCTGGTACCAGGACCTGATCAACAAGGCCGAACTGGCGGACAACGGCCCGGTGCGCGGCACCATGGTCATCCGACCGTACGGCTACGGCCTGTGGGAGCGGATGCAGCAGGAGATGGACGCCCGCATCAAGGACGCGGGCGCTCAGAACGCCTACTTCCCGCTCTTCATCCCCCAGTCTTACCTGACCCGGGAAGCTGAGCATGTCGAGGGCTTCGCGCCCGAGCTCGCGGTGGTCACGCACGGTGGCGGCAAGGAGCTCGAGGAGCCGGTCGTGGTGCGGCCGACCTCCGAGACGATCATCAACGACTACTTCTCGAAGTGGGTGCAGAGCTACCGCGACCTGCCGCTGCTGATCAACCAGTGGGCGAACGTGGTGCGTTGGGAGATGCGGCCGCGTGTCTTCCTGCGGACGACGGAATTCCTCTGGCAGGAGGGCCACACGGCGCACGCCACGTACGAGGACGCCCGCGACTATGCCGCGTACATCCACAAGGAGGTGTACGCGGACTTCATGGTCAATGTGCTGGGCATCGATGTGGTGCTCGGCCGCAAGACGCCCAAGGAGCGCTTCGCCGGGGCGATCAACACCCTCACGCTCGAAGGCATGATGGGCGACGGCAAGGCCCTTCAGCTGGGGACGAGTCACGAGCTCGGCACCAACTTCGCCAAGGCGTTCAACACCTCGTACCTGTCCAAGGAGGGGCACCAGGAGCTGGTCTGGCAGACCTCCTGGGGTGTGTCGACGCGCATGGTCGGCGGTCTGATCATGTCGCACGGTGACGACAACGGCCTGCGCGTCCCGCCGCGGCTGGCAGCCGTACAGGTCGTCGTGATGGCCATCAAGGGTGACGAGGCGGTCGCCAAGGTCCGGGAGCTCGGCGAGGCGCTGAAGGCGGCGGGTCTGCGGGTGCACGTCGACGACCGCGTCGACACCCCGTTCGGCCGCCGGGCGGTCGACTGGGAGCTCAAGGGCGTTCCGGTACGCATCGAGATCGGCCCGCGGGACCTGGAGGCGGGCACCGCGATGCTGGCCCGCCGTATCCCTGGGGGCAAGGAGCCGGTGAGCATCGAGTCGCTCGTCGCTCTGCTGCCGAAGATCCTCGAGGACGACCAGGCGCTGCTGCTCGAGCAGTCCCGGTCCCGTCGCGAGGCCCGTACCAGCGACGTCACGACGATCGAGGAGGCCGCCGAGGCCGCGGTCGCCGGCGGCTGGGCCCGTATGCCGTGGGCCGCACTGGGTGAGGACGGGGAGGCCAGGCTCGCGGAGCAGGCCGTGTCGGTGCGGTGTCTGGTGGCCGAGGACGGGTCGGTGCCCGACGCCGACGACGCGCCGGGTACCGTCGCTCTGGTGGCCCGCGCCTACTGACGTTCCGCCCTGCCGGGCGGGTGTCGCGGAGGAGCGGCGGCCGCCCGGTGGCACGCGGGAGCACGCGCCGGGGCGTACGTGCGGGATCGCACCACCTTGGTGGGAGAAGCGCTGCTTCTCCCGAGATCTGCGCAGATCAGCGCACTCGCCCTCGTCGGTCCCCATCAAGGCAACTGACGGGTACGTGCAAATTATTTGGGATGGCCCGGAATGGAACCCGGGGGCACTTCGGCTCGTTATCACGACGTGAGCACGACACCACCTGTTCTCGCCGCAGAGCTGGCACAGGCGTGGGCCGACATTCAGCGGCACCACCCTGAGCTGCCGGATCTTGCCGCGCCCGAGTCCCTGATCGGAGAGTCGTCGTCCGCCTGTGGCGCCGAGCTCTCCTTCGAGCGACTGCTTCACGAAGCAGTCCACGGCATTGCCGCCGCAAGGGGTGTCCGTGACACCTCGCGCGCCGGCCGCTACCACAACCGCCGATTCCTTGCGATCGCCGAGGAGATGGGCCTGGACCATTCGGACGAGCCGCACCCCAGCAGCGGCTTCTCCCTGGTCACGCTCAATCCCGACGCGAAGCGGCGGTACCGCCCCACGATCGAGCGGCTGCAGCGTGCCCTGAAGGCACACACCGTTGCCACGGCATCGGACACCAAGCGCACCTTCCGCGGGCCGGCCGCCCGGCACGGCTCCTCGGGCGGCGGCGTGCGGGTCAAGGCCGTCTGCGACTGCGGCCGCAATGTCAGAGTCGTTCCGTCGGTCCTCGCCCAGGCGCCGATCGTCTGCGGCGGATGCGGCAAACCCTTCCGCATCCCGGAAGTGGTGGGCGCGGCGAGCTGATCGCCCGCACCGGTGCGATCGAGCCGGAGTAAGCGCGCCAACGGCATCCACATCCGCATCCGGGCCTCCCCTCCCTTCGGCGGGGATCCCCCACAGGGGCGTCCGGCCCCGGCCCGGTGAGGATGTGTTCTGGGCGTATGGCACAATGGCTAGCTGTACTCGACAGCCGCACAGGAACCCTCTCGCCTCCGGCTGACGCGTCCATCGGGCACCCCGAGTACCGCAACCCCACGTGGCATCTCGTTGTGCCCAACCACGTCAAGACCAGGAGACACCACTCCCGTGGCAGTCAAGATCAAGCTGAAGCGTCTCGGCAAGATTCGCCAGCCCCACTACCGCATCGTCGTCGCCGACTCCCGTACCCGCCGTGACGGCCGGGCCATCGAGGAGATCGGTCTGTACCACCCGACGTACAACCCGTCGCGCATCGAGGTCGACTCGGAGCGTGCGCAGTACTGGCTGTCCGTCGGCGCCCAGCCGACCGAGCCGGTCATGGCCATCCTGAAGCTCACCGGCGACTGGCAGAAGCACAAGGGCCTCCCGGCCCCGGCGCCGCTGCTGCAGCCGGCGACGAAGGAGGACAAGCGCGCTTCCTTCGACGCCTTCGCCAAGGCTCTCGAGGGTGACGACGCCAAGGGTGAGGCCATCACCCCGAAGGCGAAGAAGGCCGACAAGAAGGCGGACGAGGCCGAGGCCGCTCCCGCCGAGTCGACCGAGGCCTGAGCATGCTCGAGGAGGCTCTCGAGCACCTCGTGAAGGGCATCGTCGACAACCCGGACGATGTGCAGGTGGCTTCGCGCAATCTGCGCCGCGGCCGCGTGCTGGAGGTCCGGGTGCACCCCGACGATCTCGGTAAGGTGATCGGCCGCAACGGCCGCACCGCTCGCGCCCTGCGTACCGTCGTGGGCGCAATCGGCGGCCGTGGCATCCGCGTCGACCTCGTCGACGTGGACCAGGTTCGCTGACAGATCGAACACCGGCTCGGGCCGGGGAGGGCCTACGGGCCCGCCCCGGCCCGTAGTCGTATCGAAGGAGAAACAAGCGTGCAGCTGGTAGTCGCGCGGATCGGCCGCGCCCACGGCATCAAGGGCGAGGTCACCGTCGAGGTGCGCACGGACGAGCCGGAGCTGAGGCTCGGACCCGGCGCCGTGCTGGCCACGGACCCGGCCGGGACCGGACCGCTGACCATCGAGACCGGCCGGGTGCACAGCGGGCGGCTGCTGCTGCGCTTCGAGGGTGTGAAGGACCGCAACGCGGCCGAGGCGCTGCGTAACACCCTGCTGATCGCCGAGGTCGACCCCGAGGAGCTCCCCGCGGAGCCTGACGAGTACTACGACCACCAGCTGATGGACCTCGACGTGGTCCTCGCCGACGGCACCGAGATCGGGCGGATCACCGAGATCAGCCATCTGCCCTCGCAGGACCTGTTCATCGTGGAGCGGCCCGACGGCAGCGAAGTGATGATCCCGTTCGTCGAGGAGATCGTCACGGAGATCGACCTCACCGAGCAGAAGGCCGTCATCGACCCGCCGCCCGGCCTGATCGACGACAGTGAGGCCGAGGTCGCTTCGACGCGGGACGAGCCGTCGAGGGACGAGAACTGATGCGGCTCGACGTCATCACGATCTTCCCCGAGTACCTGGAGCCGCTGAACGTCTCCCTCGTCGGCAAGGCCCGCGCACGCGGCCGGCTCGACGTGCAGGTGCACGATCTGCGGACCTGGACGTACGACCGCCACAACACGGTCGACGACACCCCCTACGGCGGCGGCCCCGGCATGGTCATGAAGACCGAGCCCTGGGGCGACTCCCTCGACGACATCCTGGCCGACGGTTACGAGTCGGGCGCGCGGCAGCCGGTCCTGGTGGTGCCCACGCCCAGCGGGCGCCCCTTCACCCAGGAACTCGCCGTCGAGCTCTCCGAGTGCCCCTGGCTGATCTTCACCCCCGCCCGCTACGAAGGCATCGACCGCCGGGTCGTCGACGAGTACGCGACCCGGATGCCGGTCCACGAAGTGTCGATCGGGGACTATGTGCTGGCCGGCGGCGAGGCGGCCGTACTGGTGATCACCGAGGCCGTGGCCCGGCTGCTGCCCGGAGTCCTCGGCAACGCCGAATCCCACCGGGACGACTCGTTCGCCCCCGGTGCGATGGCCGATCTGCTGGAGGGGCCCGTCTACACCAAGCCCCCGACCTGGCGCGGCCGCACGATCCCCGACGTCCTGGTCAGCGGCCACCATGGCAAGATCGCGCGCTGGCGGCGGGACGAGGCCTTCCGCCGGACCGCGCTCAACCGGCCTGATCTGATCGAGCGTTGCGACGCCGCCGGCTTCGACAAGAAGGACCGGGAGATCCTGTCGATGCTGGGCTGGGCGCCCGAGCCGGGCGGCCGATTTTGGCGCAGGCCCGAGGCCATGGAAGAATGAGCCGCTGCTGTGCGTCCGGCCGGCGCCCCTGCCACAGGGGGAACGACGCC
The DNA here is from genome assembly GCF_040613775.1 of Streptomyces sp. NPDC006208. NCBI lineage: Bacteria > Bacillati > Actinomycetota > Actinomycetes > Kitasatosporales > Streptomycetaceae > Streptomyces > Streptomyces sp. NPDC006208. Next base: position 125,289 of record NZ_JBEXSW010000018.1, read on the forward strand.
CGCCCGACGTGGACAGCGCACCGACATCTCATCCCGATCATTCCGCTGATGACCTGTGGCATCGGCGAGGAAGCAGACCACCATGGCTCACCTGCTCGACAACGTCAACGCCGCTTCGCTGCGCACCGACGTCCCGGCCTTCCGTCCCGGCGACACCGTGAACGTCCACGTGCGTGTCATCGAGGGCAACCGCTCCCGTATCCAGCAGTTCAAGGGCGTTGTCATCCGCCGTCAGGGCGCGGGCGTGAGCGAGACCTTCACGGTCCGCAAGGTCAGCTTCTCCGTCGGCGTCGAGCGCACCTTCCCGGTGCACAGCCCGATCTTCGAGAAGATCGAGCTCGTCACTCGCGGTGACGTCCGTCGCGCCAAGCTGTACTACCTGCGCGAGCTGCGCGGCAAGGCCGCGAAGATCAAGGAGAAGCGCGACAACTGAGCTGCGGTTCATGCGTGCGCGCAAGCTTCTGATGTAACCCACATAGGGTGGCCGGATAGGCTTCCCCCTTGATGGACACCGAAGCAAAGCACACGGAGCGCGACCGCACCTCCACCCCCGAAGCCGGGGATGAGGAGGTGCGGTCGCGCTCCGCGCGTTTTCCGGGCCGCTCCACGTCCCGTATGTCCCTGCGCACGGCCGGGCTGATCGGCGTCGCCTGCACCGTTTTCGTCCTGCTGCTCAGCAGTTTCGTGATGCAGCCGTTCCAGATCCCCAGCAGCTCGATGGAGCCCACCCTCGCGGTCGGTGACCGGGTGCTGGTGAACAAACTGGCCTACGGATCCGGCTCCGGACCCGAGCGCGGAGACGTGATCGTCTTCGACGGTACGGGCTCCTTCGTGCAGGAAGGGGTGGCCGAGAACCCGGTCAGCGCGACCGTACGCGAAGGGCTTGCCGCGCTCGGTCTCGCCGAGCCCGCGGAGACCGACTTCATCAAGCGTGTGATCGGTGTGGGCGGGGACCGGGTTGTCTGCTGCGACAAGGGGGGCAGGGTCGAGGTGAACGGCGTACCGGTCGAGGAGAGATATCTGCACCCCGACGGCACCGCGTCGGAGGTGCCCTTCGACATCGTGGTGCCCGACGGCACCCTCTGGGTCATGGGCGACCACCGCACCGCCTCGCGCGACTCCCGTGACCACCTCGGGGAGCCGGGCGGCGGCATGGTGCCCGTCGACAAGGTGATCGGCCGGGCGGACTGGATCGCCTGGCCCGTGGGCCGCTGGACCTCTCTCGACTCCGGCGCCGCCTTCGCGGACGTGCCTCAGGTGCCACGGACGCCGGGCGGCGGCCATGGGTAACCGCGGCCGCCATGGCAGCCACCGGTCCGACACCCGGCTGCCGACCGGGACACGGCCGACGAACGGCGCACGGCCGCTGCCGGGCCGCGCCGAGCGACGCCGGCTGGCACAGAAGGTCAAGCGCAAGCGCCGCCGCTCGGCGGTCAAGGAGGTCCCCCTCCTGATCTCCGTGGCGCTGCTGATAGCCCTGGTGCTGAAGTCCTTCCTGGTGCAGGCCTTCGTGATCCCCTCGGGCTCGATGGAGCAGACCATACAGATCCAGGACCGCGTGCTGGTGGACAAGCTCACCCCGTGGTTCGGCTCGAAGCCGCAGCGCGGCGATGTGGTCGTCTTCAAGGACCCGGGCGGCTGGCTGCCGCCGGACGAGGCCAAGAAGGCCGAGGACCCGATCGTCGTCAAGCAGGTCAAGCAGGGGCTGACCTTCATCGGACTGCTGCCCTCGGACAACGAGAAGGACCTCATCAAGCGTGTCATCGCCGTCGGCGGGGACCGGGTGGTCTGCTGTGACAGCGGCGGGCGGGTCAGCGTCAACGGCGTACCGCTCAATGAGCCGTATCTGCACCCTGGAAACGTTCCTTCGACACTGAAGTTCGATGTGCAGGTCCCGGCCGGGCGGCTGTTCGTGATGGGTGACCACCGGTCCGACTCGGCCGACTCCCGCTTCCACCTCGACGAGGTGGGCCAGGGAACGGTCTCCGAGGAGCAGGTGGTGGGCCGTGCGGTCGTCATCGCCTGGCCGTTGAACCACTGGCGCAAGCTGGAGGAGAACGACACCTACGCATCCGTGCCCGACGCGCGCGGCGGGGCGACGGCGGCGCTGTCCTCGTCGCATAGTGTGTCCACTCAGGATCACCATCGAATGATCCTGCTCCCGAGCCCTGCGGAACTCCCGCTCGTTATGGGAGTGGTGGGTCTGCTCCTTCTCGCGGGCAGGCGGTTCGCACGGAGTAGTGAGGAGTGGATGTGGGGGATGTGGCGGTCGACGCGCGTTCCGGACACGATGAACCCGATGAGAGGCCTGGGCGACACCCGGGGGCGACGTCGGCAGTGACGGACGACTCGGAGCACACCACCGGGGGCGACGACGGATCCTCGGAGGGCAGCGGTACGGGACAGAAGAAGCAGCGATCCTTCTGGAAGGAACTGCCGCTCCTGATCGGTATCGCGCTGCTGCTGGCGCTCCTGATCAAGACCTTCCTGGTGCAGGCCTTCTCGATTCCCTCGGCCTCGATGCAGAACACCCTCCAGCGGGGCGACCGCGTGCTGGTGGACAAGCTCACCCCGTGGTTCGGCTCCGAACCGGAGCGGGGCGAGGTCGTGGTCTTCCACGACCCGGGCGGCTGGCTCGAGGGTGAACCCACCCCGACCCCGAACGTCCTGCAGAAGTTCCTGAGCTTCATCGGCCTCATGCCCTCCTCCGAGGAGAAGGACCTGATCAAGCGGACCATCGCGGTCGCCGGTGACACCGTGGAGTGCAAGAAGGGCGGCCCGGTCAAGGTCAACGGCAAGGCACTCGACGAGCCGTACATCTACCCCGGCAACACGCCCTGCGACGACCAGCCGTTCGGGCCGTTCAAGGTGCCCAAGGACCGGATCTGGGTCATGGGCGACCATCGGCAGAACTCGCAGGACTCCCGGTACCACATGGAGGACAAGAACGGCGGCTTCGTCCCGGTCGACAAGGTCGTCGGACGTGCTGTCGTGGTTGCCTGGCCGCTGAGCCGCTGGTCCACCCTGCCGGTGCCCGAGACCTTCGACCAGCCCGGGATCAACAAGGCCGCTGCTGCCGCCACGACGGCCGCGCCCGCGGCGATGGGCCTCGTCGGCGCGCTGCCGATCGTGCTGTGGCGGAGGAGGCTGACCAGCGGGCGTACCGCCGGGTAGGGTGCCGTCCCAGAACACCGATCCCCGGGGGCGACCCACGGGATCGGACCTCCGAGGAGAGGAGCGCTGGGATGAGCGGAACCGGACGTAACGACGACGGCCACGGCCGTCTCGGCAGTGTGCTGTCGGGGCTGGCCGTGGCCGTCGGCTGTGTGCTCTTCCTCGGCGGCTTCGTCTGGGGAGCCCTCGTGTACCAGCCGTACACCGTGCCCACCGACTCGATGTCCCCCACCGTGCAGGTGGGGGAACGGGTGCTGGGGGAGCGGATAGACGGCGCCGAGGTCCGGCGCGGGGACATCGTCGTGTTCCGCGACAAGCAGTGGGGCGACATGCCCATGGTCAAGCGGGTGGTCGGTGTCGGCGGTGACACGATCGCCTGCTGCGGCGACGGCGGTCGGCTGACCGTGAACGGCAAGGAGATCGACGAGCCGTACCTCCACGACTCCGGGCCCGCCGCGCAGAAGTTCAACGCCGATGTGCCCGAGGGGCAGCTGTTCATGCTCGGCGACGCGCGCAAGGGCTCGATCGACTCCCGGGAGCATCTGCAGGACCCCGGTCAGGGTTCCGTCCCGCGCTCGGCCGTGGACGCCAGGCTGGACGCCGTGGCCTGGCCGCTGAACCGCGGCATGCTGGACCGGCCCGAGGGCTTCGCTGTGCTGGAGGGCGGGATCTCGCAGCCGGGGCCGGTGAAACTGATGGTCGGTGCGGTGGTGACCGGAGCCGTGCTGATCGTGGGCGGCGCCGCGTACGGGCCGCTGGCCGGCAGGTTCGGCGGACGGCGGCGCGAGAAGGCCCTCGCCGGTGTCGGCTGAGAATGCGCGGGCCGAAGGCGGGGCCGGCCTGAGGAAGGTGTCGAGGGTCGTACTGCTCGACCCCCACGACCGCATTCTGCTGCTGCACGGGTACGAGCCGGCCGATCCGGACGACAGCTGGTGGTTCACTCCCGGCGGTGGTCTGGAGGGCGACGAGACCCGTGAAGAGGCCGCCCTGCGCGAGCTGGCCGAGGAGACCGGCATCACAGAGGTGGAGCTGGGGCCCGTGCTGTGGCGCCGGCACTGCTCGTTCCCCTTCGACGGCCGCCGCTGGGACCAGGACGAGTGGTACTTCCTGGGACGTACCGCGCAGACGGTGACCGCGCCCGGCGGGCTGACCGAGCTGGAGCAGCGCAGTGTTGCCGGGCTGAGGTGGTGGACCTCCGCCGAACTGTCGGCGGCGCGTGAGACGGTGTACCCGACCAGGCTCGCCGAACTGCTGCGTACGCTGCTCGACGAGGGTCCTCCGAGTACGCCGGTGATCCTGGCTCCCGAAATCGTCTAGGGGTGCCGGGGGCTGGAGCACAATAGGGGGACGCAAGGCTGAAGGGGAACATGCCATGAGCGCCGAGGACCTCGAGAAGTACGAGACCGAGATGGAGCTGAAGCTCTACCGGGAGTACCGCGACGTCGTCGGGCTGTTCAAATACGTGATCGAGACCGAGCGTCGTTTCTACCTCACCAATGACTACGAGATGCAGGTGCACTCGGTGCAGGGCGAGGTCTTCTTCGAAGTCTCCATGGCCGACGCCTGGGTCTGGGACATGTACCGACCGGCCAGATTCGTCAAGCAGGTCCGTGTGCTGACCTTCAAGGACGTGAACATCGAGGAGCTCAACAAGAGCGACCTCGAGCTTCCGAGCAGCTGATTCCCCGCTGCTGCCGGCCGTCCGGCCGCCCGGCCCGTGCCTCTCCGTGGCCGGCCTGAGAGCTGCCGTCTCCGGCGCCCGGGCTGTTGATCCCTCTTACGGGTGACGGGGTTGTCCACAGCGGGAGGGTTGTCCACCAAGATCCACAAGTGAGGTTCGGACGCGTCACAGTCGGTGCCGGAGGTGGTGCCGAAATGAACGCGACGGGGGCACTGGGACGGTACGGCGAGGACCTGGCGGCACGGCTGCTGACCAGGACCGGTATGACACTGCTCGCGCGGAACTGGCGCTGCGGGCGGGTCGGCGAGATCGACATCGTGGCCCGGGACGGCGACACGGTGGTCGTCTGCGAGGTCAAGACCCGCCGGGCGGGATCGTTCCAGCATCCGATGGCCGCGATCACACCGGCCAAGGCGCAGCGGCTCAGGCAGCTCGCCGCGTGCTGGCTGGAGCGGCACGGGGGACCGCCGAACGGCGGAGTGCGCGTCGACCTGGTGGGAGTGGTGCTGCCCAGGCGCGGCGCGGCCCTCGTGGAGCATGCCAAGGGGGTGGCCTGATGGGGTTCGCACGCGCATGCTCCGTGGCCCTGGTGGGGGTCGAGGGCGTGGTGGTCGAGGTCCAGGCGGACCTGGAACCAGGAGTGGCGGCGTTCACGCTCGTGGGGCTGCCGGACAAGAGCCTGGTGGAGAGCCGTGACCGGGTGCGGGCGGCGGTGGTCAACTCCGGCGCGGAGTGGCCGCAGAAGAAGCTCACTGTCGGGCTCAGTCCGGCGTCCGTGCCCAAGGGCGGCAGCGGTTTCGACCTGGCCGTGGCCTGTGCAGTGCTGGGTGCGGCCGAGCGGATCGACCCCAGCCGGATCGCGGATCTGGTGCTGATCGGGGAGCTGGGACTCGACGGACGGGTCAGACCGGTGCGCGGGGTGCTCCCCGCAGTACTCGCGGCGGCCGAAGCCGGGTACCGGCAGGTGGTCGTCCCCGAGCGGACAGCGGGGGAGGCGTCCCTCGTACCGGGGATCTCGGTCCTGGGCGTTCGGAGCCTGCGCCAGCTCATCGCCGTGCTGGCCGACGAACCGGTGCCGGACGAGGAGCCGGTGGAGGAGGGCCGGCCCGACGCGATGCTCGCGGGGCTGCTGGTGCCGGGAGCGGGCCTCGGCGCGGGGCCGGCCGCGGAACAGGCGGACGCCCCCGATCTTGCGGATGTCGCCGGGCAGCACCGGGCGCGCACCGGGCTGGAGGTCGCCGCGGCGGGCGGACACCATCTGCTGCTGTCCGGTCCGCCCGGTGCGGGCAAGACGATGCTCGCCGAGCGGCTGCCGGCCGTGCTGCCGCCTCTCAGCCGGCGGCAATCCCTGGAGGTCACGGCGGTGCACTCGGTGGCGGGCATCCTGCCGCCGGGTGAACCGCTGGTGCGCAGGGCGCCGTACTGCGCACCCCATCACTCGGCGACCATGCAATCACTGGTGGGCGGAGGCAACGGGCTGCCGAGACCCGGGGCGGTCTCGCTGGCCCATCGGGGAGTGCTCTTTCTGGACGAGGCGCCGGAGTTCTCCGGCAAGGCGCTCGATGCGCTGCGCCAGCCGCTCGAGTCGGGCCATGTCGTGATCGCCAGGAGCGCGGGCGTGGTGCGGCTGCCGGCGAGATTCCTGATGGTGCTGGCCGCCAATCCCTGTCCATGCGGACGGCACACCCTGCACGGGGCGGGCTGTGAATGCCCGGCCGCGGTGATCCGGCGCTACCAGGCCAGGCTGTCCGGGCCGCTGCTCGACCGGGTCGATCTGCGGATCGAGGTCGAGCCGGTGAGCCGGTCCGATCTGCTGGGCGGTGCGGGCGGTGGCAGCCGCGGGGAGTCGACGGCGGTGGTCGCCGCCCGCGTGCAGGAGGCCAGGGCAAGGGCGGCCACCCGCCTGGAGGGCACGCCGTGGACGGTCAACAGCGAGGTGCCGGGCCATGAGCTGCGTACCCGCTGGGGGCCTGCCCCCGGCGCGCTGGCCGCGGCCGAGCGGGACGTGGAACGGGGCCTGCTGACCGCTCGAGGTCTGGACCGGGTGCTGCGGGTCGCCTGGACGGTCGCCGACCTGGCCGGGCGTGACCGCCCCGAGGCCCAGGATGTGGCGCTCGCCCTGGAGCTGCGTACCGGCATCGCCCGGGGGATCCCCGCCCAGATCGGGGCCGCGCTGTGAGCGGAGGGCAGGGGCACACGGGGGTGGATCGTGTCCGGTGAGGTGAGCGAGGGGGAGCGGGCGGCGCGGGCCGCGCTGACGCGGGTGCTGGAGCCGGGGGACGAGCGCGGCGGACGGTGGCTGCGAGAGTTCGGCGCGGAGGGCGTGCTGGCGCTGCTGACATCGCAGGACTGCCGGAAAGGCGCACTGCCCGGCGTCACGGAGACACGGCTGCGCGGGCTGCGGGCGCGGACCGCGGGGGTGATACCGGAGCGGGATCTGGACGCGGTGCGTGCGCTCGGAGGACGGTTCATCGTGCCCGGCGATGCCGAGTGGCCGAGCCAGCTCGACGACCTGGGAGATGCCCGGCCCCTCGGACTGTGGCTGCGAGGCCGACCCGACCTGCGGAAATGGGCGTTGAGTTCGGTGGCCGTGGTCGGCGCCAGGGCTTGTACACCGTACGGGTCACATATGGCCTCGGCCCTCGGCACAGGGCTCGCAGAACGCGGCTGGGTGGTCGTGTCGGGTGGTGCGTACGGGGTCGACGGCGCCGCGCACCGTGGCGCACTCGGCGCGGGCGGGGCCACGGTCGCCGTGCTCGCCTGCGGAGTTGACGTCGTCTATCCGCGCGGTCACACCGAACTGATCGGACGCATCGCCGAACAGGGCCTGATCGTCGGCGAGTTGCCGCCGGGCGACCATCCCACGCCGAGCAGGTTCGTCCTCCGCAACCGCGTGATCGCCGCGCTGACCCGGGGCACCGTCGTCGTCGAGGCCGAGTACCGCAGCGGCTCGCTGGTCACCGCGCGCAGCGCTCAGCAGCTGGGGCGCTTCACCATGGGCGTTCCGGGCCCGGTGACCAGCGGGCTGTCGGCAGGCGTGCACGAGCTGCTGCGCGGGGAGGGGGTGCTGGTCACCGACGCGGCCGAAGTGATCGAACTGGTCGGCGGCATGGGCGATCTGGCACCCGCACGCCGGGGGCCCGTACTGCCCAGGGACCTGCTGGATCTCCGCAGCAGACGGGTCCTTGAAGCAATGCCGGCCCGGGGCGCCATGGCCGTGCCGGAGGTGGCGCGGGGTGCGGGCACGACGGCCGACGAGACGCTCGGCAGGCTGTACGAACTGCACTCACTGGGGTTCGTCGAACGGTTGCATGAGGGATGGCGGTTGACGCCCCGGACGAGTCGCGGTTCGAACGCGCGGCGAGGCGGTACTTGACCCGGAGCATTCGGGTGAAAAAGTGAGGCCGATGACCTTCGGAGTCCAGTCTGCGACGCCAGAAGGGCCGGCGCGCGAGGCGTCGGCCCTCGTTCGAAGGTGTGGACGAGGGCGGATACCACCACCGGTTCGTTCCCGCGTTCTTCGGCCACCGCGGCGTCGCACTCACGCTACGCTCACCGGGTTCCGGCCCGAACGGCCCAACCCGCACCCGTCACCCGCTCACAGCAGAACGGCTCAAGGCAACGCATGCCCCAGCACACCTCCGGGTCTGACCGCGCGGCAGCGCCACCCGCTGCCCGTGGCACCGTGCGGCCCCCAGCTCCCTCGTCGCTCGAGGAGCTGTGGCGGTCGTACAAGGCCACGGGTGACGAGCGGCTGCGGGAGCAGTTGATCCTGCACTACTCACCGCTGGTGAAGTACGTCGCGGGCCGGGTCAGCGTCGGGCTGCCGGCCAACGTCGAGCAGGCCGACTTCGTTTCCTCGGGAGTCTTCGGGCTGATCGATGCCATCGAGAAATTCGACATCGAGCGCTCGATCAAGTTCGAGACCTACGCCATCACCCGTATCCGTGGCGCGATGATCGACGAACTGCGTGCCCTGGACTGGATTCCGCGCTCCGTACGGCAGAAGGCCCGAGCCGTGGAGCGGGCGTACGCCACGCTCGAGGCGCAGCTCAGACGGACTCCGTCGGAGTGCGAGGTTGCCGCGGAGATGGGTATCACCGTCGACGAACTGCACGCGGTTTTCAGCCAGTTGTCGCTTGCGAACGTCGTGGCGCTCGAGGAGCTGCTGCATGTCGGCGGCGAGGGCGGTGACCGGCTCAGCCTGATGGACACACTCGAGGACACCGCGGCGGACAATCCCGTCGAGGTCGCCGAGGACCGGGAGCTGCGCAGGCTGCTGGCCCGCGCCATCAACACACTCCCCGAACGGGAGAAGACCGTTGTCACGCTCTACTACTACGAGGGCCTCACCCTCGCCGAGATCGGCCATGTGCTGGGAGTGACCGAGAGCCGGGTCAGCCAGATCCACACCAAGTCGGTGCTGCAGCTGCGGGCGAAGCTGGCCGACGTAGGACGTTGACGCTGAATCGTCCCGGCCTCATCCGTACAGTGGAGGCGTGCCCAGGATTCGAGCGGCCTCCGTGGCCGAGCACCGGACGATGCAGCGAACCGCCCTGCTGGATGCTGCGCGCTCCCTTCTGTCCGAAGGCGGTACGGAGGCGCTGACCTTCCCCGCTCTTGCCGAGCGCACCGGCCTCGCGAGGTCGTCCGTCTACGAGTACTTCCGGTCGCGCGCAGCGGTTGTCGAAGAGCTCTGCGCAGTGGACTTCCCCGTATGGGCGGCCGAGGTCGAAGCCGCCATGGCCAGTGCGGACACGGCAGAGGGCAAGGTCGAGGCGTATGTACGCCGCCAGCTGGAGCTGGTCGGGGACCGCAGGCACCGGGCCGTCGTCGCCATCTCCGCGAGCGAGCTGGACGACCGGGCCCGGGAGAAGATCCGCGCCGCGCACGGCGGGCTGATCGCCATGATCGTCGAGGCCCTGGGGGAGCTGGGCCACGAACAGCCGAGGCTCGCGGCGATGCTCCTGCAGGGCGTCGTGGACGCGGCCGTCCGCCGGATCGAGCTCGGCGCCGCCGAGCATCCGGCTACCGTCGCCGACGCCGCGGTCGCCATGGCGCTGCGGGGCGTACGAGGCTGAGGCCGCACCCGCTACGGCGCTGGGCGCGATGCGCCACGACCGCGACGGCCGTCAGCAGTGCAAGATGCAGAACTCCTGCCGTGCCGGCGACGGCACGCCCTGCCGGCGCCGGCAGGGCGTCGGCGGGCACTGCGGCCGCCGGCGGCACGGGTACACCGAAGACGGGGAGCAGCCGGGACGGCGCACGGCGCAGCATCCAGGGCGGCAGCAGCGACAGCGGGTCCAGATACTCCGTGCCGCGCCGCAGCCCCCAGTGCAGACAGCCCGTGGTGCAGTGGGAGGACCGGGCAACGGCAGCCACGACCTGGCCCGCGGTGACCTCCGTGCCCTCCTCGACCAGCGGCTCGACGGGTTCGTACGTCGTGCGCAACGGCGGGTCACCCGTACCGGTGAGGCTGATGGTGAGCACTCCACGGCCCGCGACCCGGCCCGCGAAGGACACCCGTCCGGACGCCGCGGCCCGCACCGGCGCGCCTGTCGCCGACGCCAGGTCCACACCGCGGTGGCCCCTGCCGTAGGGAGAGGCCGGAGGATCCCACCCGCGCACGACCTCCGGACGCGGAGGCCCCAGAGGCCAGCTGCGAGCCCCGCCGGGGGCCGGACCGGGTTCCCCGGCCCCGCCACGAGCCCCGGCCGAGGCGCCGACCGGAGCCGCCCCGGCAGCCACCGCCGCGACCAGCAGCACGACAAGCACCCGCACACCCAAGGAAACGGAAAGTCTGCAGTTCATGGCATCCACGGTCCCGTGCGCGCCCGATCCGCGCCGATCATGGTCCGGAACTGTGGACAACCGGCCGGTTGTGGACAGCGCCGTCACCCGGCACCGCCCGGGTCCCGTACACTTCTTCTGGCGATCCGGGTCACCGGGTCGACTTCGCACGCCCCGCCACCGAACCCTTTACGGTCACGGTGGCCGCGCTCCTCGGTCCCTTGTGGCACGGCGCGTCGGGGCGTCAGGACATAACCGAGAAACCCAAGGAGATACGGCCATGGCCGTCGTCACGATGCGGGAGCTGCTGGAGAGCGGCGTCCACTTCGGTCACCAGACCCGTCGCTGGAACCCGAAGATGAAGCGCTTCATCTTCACCGAGCGCAACGGCATCTACATCATCGACCTGCTCCAGTCGCTGTCGTACATCGACCGCGCCTACGAGTTCGTCAAGGAGACCGTCGCCCACGGCGGCTCCATCATGTTCGTCGGCACCAAGAAGCAGGCCCAGGAGGCCATCGCCGAGCAGGCGACGCGCGTTGGTATGCCGTACGTCAACCAGCGTTGGCTGGGCGGCATGCTCACCAACTTCTCCACCGTCTACAAGCGTCTGCAGCGCCTCAAGGAGCTCGAGCAGATCGACTTCGAGGATGTGGCCGCCTCCGGTCTCACCAAGAAGGAGCTCCTGGTCCTCTCGCGCGAGAAGGCCAAGCTGGAGAAGACCCTCGGTGGTATCCGCGAGATGCAGAAGGTGCCGAGCGCCGTCTGGATCGTCGACACCAAGAAGGAGCACATCGCCGTCGGTGAGGCGCGCAAGCTCCACATCCCGGTCGTCGCGATCCTCGACACCAACTGCGACCCCGACGAGGTCGACTACAAGATCCCGGGCAACGACGACGCGATCCGCTCCGTCACCCTGCTCACCCGCGTGATCGCCGACGCCGTCGCCGAGGGCCTCATCGCCCGTTCCGGCGCCGCCACCGGCGACTCGAAGCCGGGCGAGAAGGCTGCCGCTGAGCCGCTCGCCGAGTGGGAGCGCGACCTGCTCGAGGGCGAGAAGAAGGCTGACGAGGCCGAGAAGCCTGCTGAGGCTCCGGCCGCTGAGGCCCCGGCTGCCGAGGCTCCGGCTGCCGAGGCTCCGGCTGCCGAGGCCGAGCAGCCGGCCGCGGACGCCGAGCAGGCCTGACCGCACAGTTCGGTAGTTGACGGCGGGGGGCGGTGCCACAAGCACCGGCCCCCGCCGCTCACCCGTAGATCTTCGACTTTCGATTCCGAGAGAGATTCAAGGACATGGCGAACTACACCGCCGCTGACGTCAAGAAGCTCCGTGAGCTCACCGGCGCCGGCATGATGGACTGCAAGAAGGCCCTGGACGAGGCCGACGGCAACGTGGACAAGGCCGTCGAGGCGCTGCGCATCAAGGGCCAGAAGGGCGTCGCCAAGCGCGAGGGCCGTTCCGCCGAGAACGGTGCCGTCGTCTCCCTCATCTCCGAGGACAAGACCTCCGGCGTTCTGCTCGAGCTGAAGTGCGAGACCGACTTCGTCGCCAAGGGTGACAAGTTCCAGTCCGTCGCCGGCGCGCTCGCCGCCCACGTCGCGGCCACCAACCCGGCGGACCTCGAGGCCCTGCTCGCCTCCGAGATCGAGTCCGGCAAGACCGTCCAGGCGTACGTCGACGAGGCGAACGCGAACCTCGGCGAGAAGATCGTCCTGGACCGCTTCGCGCAGTTCACCGGTGGCTACGTTGCCGCGTACATGCACCGCACCATGCCCGACCTCCCGCCGCAGATCGGTGTCCTGGTCGAGCTGGACAAGGAGAACGCCGAGATCGCCAAGGGCGTCGCGCAGCACATCGCCGCCTTCGCCCCGAAGTACCTCTCCCGCGAGGACGTCCCGGCCGAGGTCGTCGAGGCCGAGCGCCGCGTCGCCGAGGAGACCACGCGCCAGGAGGGCAAGCCCGAGGCTGCCCTTCCGAAGATCGTCGAGGGTCGCGTCAACGGCTTCTTCAAGGAGGCCACCCTCCTGGGCCAGCCGTACGCCCTCGACAACAAGAAGTCCGTCCAGCAGATCCTGGACGAGGCCGGTGTCACCCTGAAGCGCTTCACCCGCATCAAGGTCGGCATCTGAGCCGGAACGCGATCGACGTGGGAGCCCGCCAGGGTTGCCAGCAGTCGCCGGTCGCATGCGCCGGACGACCGCAGATCTGACGAGGAGGCCATTGCCGACAGGGAACCAGCACCCACCGGCAATGGCCTTCTTCGTATGTGCACGAGGAGATCTCCATGAACAAGGGCGCGGACGCCAATCAGTCTGCCGACGCCAAGCGCGACCACACCGGGCAGAGGGCCGGCCGCTTCATGCTGAAGCTGTCCGGTGAAGCCTTCTCCGGTGGCACCGGTCTGGGCGTCGACCCCGACGTCGTACACGCCATCGCCCGTGAGATCGCCGCGGTCGTGCGCGATGGCGCAGAGATCGCGGTCGTCATCGGCGGCGGCAACTTCTTCCGTGGTGCCGAGCTCCAGCAGCGCGGCATGGACCGGGCCCGCTCCGACTACATGGGCATGCTCGGCACCGTCATGAACTGCCTCGCCCTCCAGGACTTCCTGGAGAAGGAAGGCATCGACTCCCGCGTTCAGACCGCCATCACCATGGGCCAGGTCGCGGAGCCGTACATCCCGCTGCGTGCCGTGCGGCATCTGGAGAAGGGCCGCGTGGTCATCTTCGGTGCCGGTATGGGTATGCCGTACTTCTCCACCGACACCACCGCTGCCCAGCGAGCCCTGGAGATCGACGCCGAGGCTCTGCTGATGGGCAAGAACGGGGTGGACGGGGTCTACGACTCCGACCCCAAGACCAACCCCGACGCGGTGAAGTTCGATGCTCTCGAGTACAGCGAGGTGCTGTCCCGCAACCTGAAGGTCGCGGACGCCACCGCGATCACCCTCTGCCGTGACAACGCTCTTCCGATCCTCGTCTTCGAACTCCTCACCGAAGGCAATATCGCTCGGGCGGTCAAGGGTGAGAAGATCGGCACGCTCGTGAGCGACCGGGACACCCGGGCCTGACCCGGGGGCTTCCTCCAGGGATGGACAAAGTCCTGCCGGTCGGACACCGTGCAGGGAAGACGCGACACAGGTTCCGCCGGCCCAGATTGTGCGCCGGGCCTTATTCCACAACACGCAGGAGCAAGTGGTGATCGAAGAGACCCTCCTCGAAGCCGAGGAGAAGATGGAGAAGGCCGTCCTGGTCGCCAAGGATGACTTCGCCGCGATCCGCACCGGGCGTGCGCACCCGGCGATGTTCAACAAGATCGTGGCGGACTACTACGGCGCCCTGACGCCGATCAACCAGCTGGCGTCGTTCTCGGTGCCCGAGCCGCGTATGGCCGTGGTGACCCCGTTCGACAAGAGCGCGCTGCGCAACATCGAGCAGGCGATCCGCGACTCCGACCTGGGCGTCAACCCGAGCAACGACGGCAACATCATCCGGGTGGTGTTCCCCGAGCTGACCGAGGAGCGCCGCCGCGAGTACATCAAGGTCGCCAAGGGCAAGGCCGAGGACTCGAAGATCTCGATCCGTTCCGTGCGCCGCAAGGCCAAGGAAGCCATCGACAAGCTGATCAAGGACGGCGAGGTCGGTGAGGACGAGGGCCGCCGCGCGGAGAAGGAGCTCGACGACACCACCGCGAAGTACGTCACGCAGGTGGACGAGCTGCTCAAGCACAAGGAAGCCGAGCTGCTCGAGGTCTGATGAACGACTCTTCCTGGGGGGCGGGGGCCCCGCACAGCACCGGATATGCCGGGGCGTGGCCACCGCCCGACCAGGCGCAGGCGTCCATACCGGCGGGTCCCGCATACGCCGGGCATGACGCACAGCAGACTCGGCCCATGCCCATCGTGCCGGACTTTCCCGACGCAGGCAGAGACGCCGAGGACCATGACGGCGGCGACGCCCGTGACGACCGCGACCGGGGGGCCGCTCGGCTGAGCGGCCCTTTGTTCCGTGACGAGAAGCCGCAGGAGCCCATGCACACCCCGCCCCCGGCCTCCGCGCCCCAGCCGCCGCAGAAGAAGCGCGCCGGGCGCGATCTGCGGGCGGCCATAGGGGTCGGCGTCGGGTTGGGAGCGGTGATCGTCGCCTCGCTCTTCTTCGTCAAGGCCGTGTTCGTCGGCGTGATAGCGGTCGCCGTGGTCGTCGGACTCTGGGAGCTGACCTCACGGCTCGAGGAGCGCAAGCAGATCAAGGCGCCGCTGGTGCCGCTCGCGGTCGGCGGCGCGGCCATGGTCGTGGCCGGCTATGTGCGCGGCCCGGAAGGCGCCTGGGTCGCCATGGCGCTCACCGCGCTCGCGGTCCTGGTCTGGCGCATGACCGAGCCGCCCGAGGGTTACCTGAAGGACGTCACGGCCGGTGTCTTCGCCGCGTTCTACGTGCCCTTCCTGGCGACCTTCGTGGCGATGATGCTCACCGCGGACGACGGGCCCGAGCGCGTGCTGACGTTCCTGCTGCTCACCGTGGTCAGCGACACCGGTGCGTATGCCGTCGGGTGGCGCTTCGGCAAGCACAAGCTCGCTCCGCGCATCAGCCCCGGGAAGACCCGTGAAGGCCTGCTGGGCGCTGTGGCGTTCGCGATGGTGGCCGGAGCGCTGTGCATGCAGTTCCTCATCGACGGCGGCACCTGGTGGCAGGGCCTGCTCATGGGTCTGGCCGTCGCGGTCACTGCCACCCTGGGCGACCTGGGCGAGTCGATGATCAAGCGGGACCTCGGTATCAAGGACATGGGCACGCTGCTGCCGGGCCACGGCGGCATCATGGACCGGCTGGACTCTCTGCTGCCGACCGCCCCGGTGGTGTGGCTGCTGCTCGTGGTGTTCGTCGGCTCCGGCTGACATCCTGCGGTCGTACGGCGAGGGGCCCACCGACCGGTGGGCCCCTCGCCGGTTCCCGCGTTCTTCGGCCGGGTCACTGGACCGGGCGCTTGCCGGATTCCTTGTCGGCGTTGCCTGACAGCATCTTTGCCGCGAGGACGCCCACGACGATCAGCCCGATCCCGAGCCAGGTGGCCGCGTCCTCGAAGATCAGGACGGCGATGCCCACGGGGATGAGCATCCCGGCCAGGGGAACCAGCAGCCCGTTGACGGACGGGATCTGCTCGCTGCCGCGCGCCTTCGCCCGCGCGTAGTCGGGGTACCACTCGGTGAAGCTGAGAGCCGCGATGATCGCCAGGATCTGGATGATCCATTCGGTCCAGATGTTGTTCGGGTTGTGCAGGACGAGGTCGCCGTAGCCGCCCGCGACAGCGGCCACCAGGAAGGCACCTGCCCAGACCCCCGTGATCACGTAGTTGACCCGTTTGAAGACGGGGGAGTCCCAGAAGGCGCGGTCGACACGCTCCCGGGCGTACTGCAACGTGAAGGGCATCCGTAGGGCCATGGAGCCGAGCGCGATGACCACCAGAGCGATGTTCGTGACCTCGTCCGCGTACAGCTCCAGCCAGTGGTGGGTGCCCTCGTCGGCGAACGCCCCGACGATCGCCAGAACCGCGAAGAAGAACACGTCCGCGACTTCGAGGACCTTCAGCGACTCGCCGGGATGCAGGATCCGCCCCAGGACGACCAGCACGATCGAGACCGCGAGCGCGAGCCCCACCGCCAACCCGAAGCGACCGGGACCGGCAAGGACCGAGAAGATGATCCACGGAGACATCCCCACGACGGGGTTGTCGAGCGCACCGGCCAGCCACCGGCCCCCTGCGGTATCGGCCACGGCTTTCATAGACGAACCCTTCCGACGGCCGGAGTCCCCGTTTTCAGCGTGACCGCTGACGTCCGGATGCGCGACGCGACCCCACGTCACGCCGACCGGCGGCGTGCGCGGTCGCGGAATCGTGTGACGGCGGTGCCGGGACGGATCGGGGCGAAGGGTGCGCTTCGGCCGCCGAGGGCTGACGATGGATCGAGAGGGGCCGGCCGGTCGTGCGGCTTCCCGAAGCATCTGCAGGGCGAACACCCCGCCAGCGCGCGGCAAGCGCGCAGAGGGGAGCACGCATGGACCCGTCCGCCGCCTCCGGCCCCGAGGCCCACCGGCACGAGATGCCGAGCGGACCCTTGAACGATGCCGAACGGGCGGAATACGACCGCCTGCGCCATGCTGCGGGCATGCGGCATCGCCGCCTGCGGCTCTTCGGGACGTCCGTGCTCCTGGTGCTGGCCGTCCTGCTGGCGCCGCTCAGCGTGGTCGCCACCTGGGTGGACTCCGAGATCTCCGACACTGCCCGGTACGAGCAGACCGTCGCGCCTCTCGCCAGGGATGCCGCTGTGCAGAATCTGGTGATCGACCGCGTCACCGACCGGGTCGTCGCCGAGATCGATGTACGCAAGGTCAGCGACGAGATCGCCGACGTCCTGGCCGACCGTGACGCGCCCGCCTTCGTCGTCGACGCGGCCAGGAAGCTGGACGGCCCGCTGAAGAGCGGGGTGACCACGGCGGTGAGCTACGTGGTGCGGAAGGTGGTCACCAGCGAGCAGTTCGCCACGGCATGGGACGACGTGAACCGGCGTGCCCACACCGCCGTCTCGAGCGTCCTCACCGGTGAGGGAGGGGGAGCCGTCGAGGCCAAGGGCGACACCATCGTCCTGAACGTTGCCGTCGTGATCGACGAGATGCAGGAAGAGCTGATCGGTTCGAAGATCGTCTCCGCGAAGAGCATCCCCGGGGTCGACCAGTCGGTCGTGCTGGCGCGCAGCGACAAGCTGAGCGAAGCCCAGGACGCCGCCCGCCTGCTGGGCATCCTCGGCAGCTGGCTGCCGTTGACGGTGGTCGTCCTCGCCGGCCTGGGCGTGTGGATGGCACCGTCACCCCGGGTGGCGCTGATCGCCGGGAGCACAGCCATCGGCGTCATGATGTGCTTGCTGCTCGTCTCGCTCGCCGTCATGCGCGTGGTCGCTCTGGATGCCGTCCCCCCGGACGCCGAGACGCAGAACGCCGCGGCCACCGTCTACGACACCCTGGTGAGATTCCTCCAGCAGGCCGCGGTCACGGTGCTCGTCACCATGCTGATCATCGCGGTCGCGGGGTATCTGTACGGACCCGGCCGCGGTGCCCGCGTGGTGCGCTCCGCCGTGGGCCGGAGCACCGGAGCTGCCGGTCACGCTCTCGCCCGGAAGGGGCTGCGCACCGGCGGCGTCGGGCGCTGGCTGCACACGCACCGCCCCCTGACCACCGGCATCGTGATCGCAGCCGGAGCGCTCGTTCTGTTCCTGTGGCCATATCCCACGCCTGGCTCCGTGGCCCTCGTCCTCGTGCTCGTCGTGGTCGTCCTGGTGGCCCTCGGTGTTCTCGGCGCCGCGGACGCGGCGGACTCCGAGGACGGGCCGCCCACCGCCGCGTCCGGCTCGGTGGCCGAGTAGCGCTGCGCCGACCCTCTGAGGAATCGGCGCGCTGTTCAACCCTGTCGTCCCGAACCTCAGATGCGGCGCGATATCCAGCGAAGAGGGTCCATTCGGAGGACTCACCTTTCACCCTAGGCCTATTGGCTGGCCCGGCAGGCCCCGCCCATCCCCGGCTTGTAATGTCGGACCGCAAGTGCCGGATTGCGCCTGAACGCCGGAAAGATACCTGTCGAACCCCGCTTCGAATGAAATCGGGGGCCGGGTCTGTTGCAGTGTCCGTACGGGTGGTGCCGGAAAACGGAAAGGGTTCGAATTGAAGCTCAGTAAGACGACCTCAAGGGTGACTTTAGGAACAGTTTTCGTCGCCGCCTACGTTGTCGTTGCGACCTCTTCCTGGATCGTCGAACCTTCCCCGGCGGAACCCATAGCCCATGAGGCGGGGGAAATGGAAAGCACATCTCAGCGGCTCAAGGGCGGGCTGATTGAATGTGCGTCCCCGAAGCCCGAACTGGCACATGCCCTGGCCCGAGACATAGCAAGGTCGCTGGCGAATCGCTCCAGTCGAGCCTCGATGGTGCTGTATGACCGAACCACTGATACCTCCTGCGCCTACGGCGCGGACAAGCACTACGATTCCGCGAGCATAGTCAAGCCGATCATATTGGGGGCTCTGCTCCTGGCCAGAAGCGACCGCTTGTCCGAGGATGAGCAGGAACTGGCCAGGGAGATGATCGTGAGTTCGGACAACGATGCGACGTACACCCTGTGGGACAGCGTTGGGACCGAAAGCATCCAGGAATTTCTGGACAAGGCCGGAATGGAGGACACCATCCTCGACGAAGCAGGTCTCATGGGTCTGACTCAGGTCACTGCGAGGGATCAGGCCACATTGCTTGAGCTGCTCACCGGTGAGGACAACTCGGTCCTGAATGCCGAAGAGCGCGCCTACATCCTGGGCCTCATGCGCAACGTGCAGGAGGATCAACGGTGGGGAGCGCCTGCCGGTGCCCCCTCGGGCGCTGCGGTACAAGTCAAGAACGGATGGCTTCAGCGTTCCGAGAGGGTCAAGGACCCCTGGGACCGTGGGGACTGGAAGGTCAACAGCATGGGTGCGTTCACCGGGCGCGCCTACGACTACGGTCTCGTGGTCCTCACCGAGAACAACAGGGTCCCTGACGGCGAGTCACCGGGTGTGGGGTGGGACTACGGCATGGACACGATCGAGCGAGTGGCGAAGGCCGTCCACCGCGACCTGTACCCGGACCGTACTCCCGCAGCTGCCGGCAGTCCCGGCCGCCGATGAAATGCCGCCTGTGAACCCTGTGAACATGCGGCGGGAGGCGGCTCCACCCGGGTGACGGATCCCGTGACGGGGGCTGGGCGCGACCGGCAACGACCGGCGGCGCCCGCCCCCGGCGTCACGGCCCCCAGGTCACCTCGGCTGCGCCGGCCGCGCCGGCACCCCCGTTGCCGCCTTCGCGGCCCCCAACGGGCTTACCGGTATTCGGAGTCGGCAGGACCACCGCCCCTTGTCGAGTGCATGGTCCGGGCTTCTCCGAAGATTCGTCGGTAGGCCCCGGGGGTTGTCCCGAACGCGGCTCGGAAGCGGCGCCGGAGGTTGACCGCGGAGGAGAGCCCGACTCGGTTCGCGATCGCCTCCACTGGAAGGCTGGTCTGTTCCAGCAGGGTTCGTGCCGCGTCGAGGCGCTGGTTGAGCAGCCACTGCCCGGGGCTGGTGCCGAGTTGCCGGTTGAACCGGCGGGCGAAGGTGCGGTTCGAGAGGCCTGCGCGTTCGGCGAGCCGGCTGACGGTCAGCTCTGCGTCCAGCCGCGAGAGCACCCACTGCAGGACCGGAGCCAGCGACTCGTCCGTGCCGGCGGGGGCGGCCTGTGCGACGTACTGGAGCTGGCTGCCCTCCCGGTGCGGCGGCAGCACCATGCTCCGGGCGATCTGAGCGGCGTATGCCGCGCCGTGGTCGGAGCGTACGAGATGCAGGCACAGATCGATGCCGGCGCCGCTACCGGCACTGGTGGCCACATCACCGTGATCGATGTAGAGCACGTCGGCATCGACCTGTACCTGGGGGAAGGCAGCGGCGAGTTGGGCGGTCCGGCGCCAGTGGGTCGTGGCCCGGCGGCCGTCGAGCAGTCCCGCCTGGGCGAGGACGAAAGCGCCCGTGCAGATGGACGCGATCCGTGATCCGCGCCGGTGCGCGGCCCGCAGGGCGTCGAGGACGGCCGGCGGGACAGGTGCCCCGGGCGGCTGCCAGCCGGGGACCATCACCGTGTCCGCGCGCCGCAGGGCCTCCAGACCGGCGTCGACGAGCATCGAGTACCCGGCGGTGGTCCGCAGCGGCCCTGGCTGCTGGGCGCACACCCGGAAGTCGTAGTGGACCGGCAGATCCGGCCGGATGCTGCCGAAGACCTCGGTGGCGCAGGCGAGTTCGAAAGGCGACTGCGGCTCGTTGAGCAGCGCCACCACCTCATGACGGGGCATGGCAGAAAAGTACCTGCAGATGTCATTCCAGACACTCGTTCGGATTCCCGATGCGAGCCACAGTGGCTGCATGAGCGAGGACACCGAGATGAACGCACTGATGACCGTCGTCCACGTTGACGAGGTCGCGCCGCAGGAGGTGGTTCCTGGGATCGTGCGCCGCAGGCTGCCGGCGACCGACCACGCCCGCGGCTGGCTGATCGACTTCGCCGCGGGCACCGAGTGGCCGGAGGTCGACGTGCACACCGGAGAGGAGCGGTACTACGTGCTGAGCGGAGAAGTGATCGAGGGGGAGGATCGCTACGGGCCGGGTACGTATGTGGTGTTCGCCGCGGGCAGCCGGCATCGGCCCCGTACCGAGACGGGCGCGCGGATGCTCGGTATCTCCCTGCCGGCCGGCTGACGGGCGCCGGAGCCTGCTGCCTGCGGCTGACTGTGATCTGGTGGGCGGCCCGTAGCGGCCTCCTGTGAGCTGTTCCGCGAGGCACCACGGCCGGCGGGCCGCTCCGGTCCGTCGGCGTCTCAGCCCGCGGCGTCGTATTCGTGCGACCGGCCGCCCTGCCACTTCACCCAACGCGGATCGTCCAGCAGATCCCATGCGTCCGGCAGGCCCGCCCGTCGCAGAAACTCGACCAGATCGGCGTCGCTGCGGGCCAGGCCGGCGATCTGGGTGCGGATCGTCACGCGGCGGCCGCCGGGGCCCACCGCGCGATGAACGACGATAGGTGCAGCGCTCAGGTCTTCAGGCTGCGATGGTCCGCGGTTCACGGCGCACCGAGCTCTGTGTCCGGTCGGTGGTACGGGCAGGCTGCCATGCCGTCCTCGGCGATCGCACGGCGGGCCTGCTCGCGTGCCATGGGCCTCGTGTGCCGGCCGGCCATGCGGCAGTTGCTCGTACGGGGCAGCGTGTGCGCGGCACGGACAGCGGCCACCTCCTGCCGTTCCCGCTCCGCGATGGTCCCGTCCGTACGGCGCAGTCGCCGGACCAGCCATTCGCGGACGCTGCGCAGGCGTTCAGGACGAGCCATTTTTTCGGACACAAGTTCGATTCTAGATCGGGGTCCGGCCCTGGTGACGACCGGGGGGCGTCAAGGTGGGCTCCAGCCTTGTCGGCCCTGATGCCACCGAGCACGCGGAACGGTGGCGGCAGGCAGGCTGCCACAGCCGCCCCATTCGCAACCGAGACCCCTTTGTGCGCGTCGCACAACGCATGGAACGTGAATGGCTCTTCTCGCTCATCCCGCTGACGATCGGTGTGGCCTTCCTCGGCTTCGGCGTGTACGGGCTCCGCCGTGCCGGCGCGCTGCGCCGCACAGGTGTCACCGCAGAGGCCCGGATCGTCCGCCACGATGTCAGTCGAGGCAGCGAAGGCGCCACGTTCTACCACCCGGTCGCAGCCTGGACGACCCGGGACGGCCGCGAGTGCGAGTACTCGTCCAGGTTCGGCCGCGGTGCCGTCGGAGGCGTCTTCGGCGTGGGGGCCTTTGTCACGGTCCGATACGATCCGGAAGACCCGCGCCGGTTTGCGATCGAGGGCTGGGACGTAGCGACGGTCGACCGGCTGTTCACCGTGTTGGGGTCGGTGTTCACGGCAGGCACCTTGGTGGTGTTGCTCGTCCGAGTACTCACTCTCTGACCGCACCCGAGTCTCATTTTCCACGGCCGCAGCGTGTCCCGCACCGAGTGATCCGGGCGCCACCGTTGCCGGCTCCGCGCGGCGGGACCGTCCTACCGGTCGGGGCGAGGCATCCGCGGCGGCCCCGGCACCGAATGGCGCCGGGCCCGTCGCGGTGATGCGTGACGCCCGTGTGCTCGGGTGCGCCTCTCGCGACATGAAATCGAACAGGCGTATGGTTTTGGGTATGGCTGAGAAAGCGTTCCCGGACGATCTTCGTGTGGCACAGGTCCGGCTCCATCAGGCGTCGTCGGAGCTGGCGGCGCTGTGCCGGACCCTGCCGTGGTCCGTCGAGCCGATGCCCGGCTGGGAGGGGGAGGCGCATCCCCACACCGGTGTCGTGACTGGTGGCCGTCAGGACAGCCCCGGCTGGACCGGGGAGCAGCGTGAGGCGGTGGACCGGCTGCGCGCGGAGTGCGTCGCGCTGTCCCTCACCGTCACCACGCATCCGTACTGGGCGGGTGTGGAGCGGGAGAAGGTCGTCGACGAGCGGATGCGGCTGAAGGCGGACACCAAGCCGGCCGCCATACCCGCCCTGAATGTCGACGTGGCCGCGTAGCCCCTGCAAGCGAGAGACGTCCCGCCAAGTCCGGCCCGGTCCCTGAGCTGTCCCGCCGAGTATCCGACGGGCCTGCTGAGCCGGGAGGAAGCGCTGATCGCGCTGTCGCTGCCGGATGTCACGCCGTGCGAGATCTGCCGCCCGGAGACCAGGCTCGGGAGTCAGGACGCCTCCTTCTTCCTGCTGCTGGTCTTCATCGCCGCGGCCTTCTCGGGCTTCGGCGCCTGGCCGGCGAGAACGCCTGGCCTTCTGGGCCGCCCGTGGATGCCCCACAGCGACCGGTGACGATCGACGACGACCACCGTGAGCATCAAGGCCCGCAGGTCACCAGATTCTGTCTGCGACACCGGTAGCACCATGCCCAAGCCCGGAGAACTCATGTCAGGAGATGGCCAGACGCCCCTGACCAGGGAATTTTCCCAAGGAGCGCGCGTATTCGATCAGTCCGGGCCGTCTGTGTGCCGTGGTCCTTCTCCGCACACATTCCCTGCGCCGCCGTGCTAGGTCTCACCAAGCTGGAGACCTGTCGAGGCAGGTGCCGGGAGAGACCCGTGAGCCCCTCCCGGCAGGCGCGGCCTACTCCTCGTGATGCAGCAGAATGATGACCACGGCGGTGAGCAGCCGTACGACGGCCGCAGCGATCACCTTGCGCCACGGAATGGACGTTTCCGTCTCTTGCCGCCTGTTGTGACGCGACTCTTCCTTCATGATGAGGTTCCACCCCCCTTAGTAGCCGGAGTCCCCATAACTCCAGCGTTCGAGGTATGGCCCGTTTGTCATCCCGTCAGTCTGGGGGTGCCGTACCGGTCGCACGCCGTACTGCTTCACTGGTACGACCAGCTCCTGCCCGTACCACACGGCCAGTACCGCGTGCTGCGTATCTGATATCGCCCTGGTGACCAGGGCTGACAGAGCATCACGATGTCTCTATGAGTGATGCATCGAAGAAGACTGCGCGCCACCTCGACGAGCCCTGGTGCCAGGAACTCCGTGCCGCGGCTGGAACCATGACTCGCGCGCAACTCGCCGACACCGCCCACATGAGCAAGGCTAAGGTGCAGGACATCCTCGGTGGCCATGTGAAGCCGAGCATGGATGACACAGCCCGTCTAGCCGAGGCTCTGAACTACCCGAAGTTGCGACTACTCGCTCTGGCCGGCTACTTGGAAGGCCTATCGAACCTATTGGCGTACCTCGATCAGATCGAGGAACAGGCGGAGCGGATGGAGCACTCCGCCAAGCGCCTGCCAGGCGATCCTCTCTCCGGTGCAACCCGCATCGCCAACACGGCCCTTTCGGAAGGCAACTTCGAAGTCTCCATGCGTCCCGTCTTCTTGGGTACCGGGGACTGGCGACGACACTACGCGGACCGTGTTGTGCTTCGACCGCTGCATGGCGGCCCAGTTTCGGAGTCCGCCCGTACGCGTGTCGAGGCGGCTCTTTACGATGAACTCGCTTGGTTTGGGGCGGGGTTTACTGAGGGCTGGAAGGAAGGTGCGACGGCACTGACAATCAACGTCCCGCGGTTCGTTGCCCTACGTCGAGGATCTGGTAACCCCCTCCATGGTGCACCACGGTCTATCGCCGTTGTCGGAGGACACTGGGCGGGATCCGCTGACGTCGCAAGCTTCCTGGGCTATGCCTTCGACTACGACTACAGCCACGTTGCCTTCGTTGCTTCTCGCGCCTTCTCACGGCTCAATCATCACTACAACGACCGGTTCCGGGACCGCGATCGGTTGGAAGTTGCGCGCACATACGTTGAAGGCAGCGATCTTGGACGCATGCGTGTGTGGGCAGCGGATACGGGAGACTCCGAGACGGTTGCCCACATCATTGCCACATCGCGTACCCGCAAGACACCGTTGGTGATTCACTTGCGCCCCACAGATGATCTCCTTGCATGGACGGCCCATGCCAGAAGCGCACAACGCCACACTCTGGCTTCTGCTGGCGAGGACCTCCGTGCCCTTCACGAGGCGCGCAGAAAGACGGATGAGGCTCTGCGTCCCGTAGCGCAAAAGACTCTAACGCTGCCAGCGTCTCTTCCGTCTGGTGCGCGAGTTACTTCCTCCGGAGCGGCGGTCGATTCACCTGACGGGTTCTTTGACATGTGGGCGACACTCGCCGAGCAGGCGATCAGAGGAATGGGCGCACGCCCAGGGATTTCGTTCGGTCTGCAGGCGGCCTTGCAGCGACTCAATGACGTGAAGTTCCAAGTGTGAGCGGTTCGTCAGGCCAGGCTTGCTCTGCTTTCGCGAGGCTGCTAACAGAGCAAGCCCGATGCTTGATGTGCGATGGTCCGCGGTGCTAGGACGTCAGGGTTGTGTGAAGGCGTCGTCGATGGCTTTTCTGGTGCGCGCTCGGGACGACGGCATGAGGTGCGCGTATACCCGCAGTGTCAGTCCTGGGTCGGAGTGGCCGAGGTACTCGGACACGGCCTTGATGCTCTCGCCGGCGTCCAGGAGTACGGACGCGTAGAAGTGCCGCAGGGCGTGCATCCCGTGCTCGCGCGCGGACTCGTACGGCATGCCCTCCTCCGGCTCCGGGATGAGGCCGGCCGCCGCGATGGCGGGCTTCCACTCCTGGAGATTGAAGTTGCTGCGCCAGACCACCCAGTCCGCGGTGTTGGTGAACAGCAGCTGTGCTGCCACAGGCGGCCCGTCCGGCTTCCTCCAGGGCAGCGTCACCTCTACGGGTTTGTACGTGTCCATGTGCGCGCGCAGGGAGTTCGCGACCGACATCGGCAGGGGGACGTCCCGCTCCTTGTCGCACTTGGGCGGAGCGAACACCGGCTTCCCACCGAGCTGGGGGTGCTGGACTAGCCCGCGCGCTTCCTGCTGGTGGTCTTCTTCGCCGCGGTCTTCTTCGTGGTCTTCTTGGCGGGGGTTTTCTTCGTCGCCTTCTTCTTCGGCATGTCGTGCACGGTGGCGTCCTCGCCGCGGGCCGCGCGCGCCTTCGCGACGGATTCGTTGAGCGCGGCCATCAGGTCGACGACCTGCCCGGCCGGCTGCCCCTCCCGCTCCGGCTTCGGCAGCTGCTCGCCGTGCGCCTTCGCCTCGATGACCTCCTCCAGCGCCTGACGGTACTGATCGGTGAAGTCGGGCATGTGCTCCTCGGTCATGGCGTCCATGAGCTCGAGCGCCTCGTCGACCTCCGCGTCCCCGAGTTCCACCGGCGGCGGGGCGAGCTCATCGGGTGAGCGGATCTCGTCGGGCCAGCGCATGGCGTGCAGGACGAGGACGTCGCCTCTGACCCGTAGCAGTCCGAGGCGCTCTCTGCCGTGCCAGGCGAACTTCGCCACGGCGACCTTGCTCGAGCGTTCGAGGGCCTGGCGCAGCAGCTTGTACGGCTTTGCCGCGACGCCCTCGGCGGACAGGTAGTAGGAGGCGCCGATCTGGATCGGATCAATACTGGCGGCCGGCACGAACGCGCTGATCTCGATGGCCTTGGCCGTGGGCAGCGGCATGCCCTCGAGGTCCTCGTCCGTCACGGGGACGAGGGTGTCGCGGTCGAGCTCGTAGCCCTTGATGATCTCGTGGTCGCCGACCTGCTTGTCCTCCAGCTCGCAGATCTTCCGGTAGCGGATCCGGCCGCCGTCCTCGAGATGGATCTGCCGGAAGCTGATGCTGCGGTCCTCGGTAGCCGACAGCACCTTGATCGGAATGGTGACCAGACCGAAGCTGATCGCGCCGGACCAGACGGGGCGCGGCATGACGAACCTCCACTGCAAGCCCCGAGCAGAGCCAGCCTACGGCGACACACCGCACCCGCCACATGGAAACTCAGCGACGCTTTCCGAGAGAGGGCAAGTTCGCCTGAGCCGCCGCCTTCTTACGCTGGGCCTGCATCCGGGCAGCGTCAGCAGGCCGACCCAGACCAGCGAAGGCTCGGGAGAGCTACGGCGCCGAGTCTGACGCGCTTCCTCCTCACCGGCTTGACAGATCTCCTGTACCTCCACGGCGCACGCCGCTCGTCGCGAGTCAGATTGTCAGCGAGCCTGTCCACCTCATCCCACGCAGCGGCCCTAGCCCTCCTGGCGGCCGGCCAGTCGCGGCGGGACATTGCAGCCTTCAGGTCAGCCGTGTGCCTGGCCAGATCCTGTTTCGCCGCCTCTGCTTCTTCGTCAGCTTGGGCGCCGCGCTGGCCTTCACCTGCCGCTCCTCCCACGCAGGTCCACCGGGGTGGAGGTGCACGCGCGGGCGGGACCTGTGAGTCAACAGCATCTCCTTCGGTCTGGAACCGGGCTGCCGAGCGGCTGGGAATCAGGCATCGCCGCGCAGCCAGTTCAGGGTGCTTTCGGTGCGCAGAGTGTGGGGGTGGTCCTCGCCCCGCACGCGCCGCTGCCGCTCCAGGGTGTCCTCGGCCAGGGCGCGCGCGGCCTCGGCCTCCCCCAAAATCGCCAGCCGGGTGGCCAGGTTGGAGGCGGTGAGCAGGGTGTCGGGGTGGTCCTCGCCCAGCACCCGCCGCATTCGGTCCAGCGTGTCCTCACCCAGGGCGCGGGCAGCCTCCACCTCCCCCAAATCCGCCAGCCAGATGGCCAGGTTGGAGGCGCTGATCAGGGTGTTGGGGTTGTCCTCGCCCAGCCCCCGCCGCTGCTGCCCCAGCGTGTCCTCCGCCAGGGCGCGGGCAGCCTCCACCTCCCCCAACGCTGCCAGGTCGATGGCCAGGCGGGTAGCGGCGGTCAGGGTGTTGGGGTTGTCTTCGCCCAGCACCCGCCGCCGACGCTCCAGCGTGTCTTCGTCCAGGGCCCGGGCTTGGGTGTGGTTCTGGGTCTCGTTGTAAGCGCGGGCGAGGCAGTGGGCGGCCCACAGGGTGTGCTCGTGGTCGGGGCCCAGTTGCTGTGTCCAGGTGTGGTGGAGGTGTTGCAGGCGGGGCAGGGCGGTGGGGGTGTTGCCGCGGTCCATGAGGTACCAGCAGGCCTCACGCGCCGCGTTCCGGCCGGCGTCGGTGGTCAGGTCGGCCGGATCGGGGGTGAGGAGGTGGGGGATCAGCGCGGGCCAGGCGGGCCAGGTCGCCGGGTCCGCTGCGTCGCCGGGGTAGGCGGCGGTCAGGAGGGTTTCGGCGGCCCGGACCGCGGCCGCGTGCTCGGGCGGGGTGAGCTGGTCGCGGATCACGGCCTGGGTGAGGCGGTGCAGCTGGACGGTGCCGTCCTGGATGCGGGCCAGGCCCTGTCCGGCAAGGGCCCGCAGGGCCGTGCGGGCTGCGAGCGGGTTGCTCAGCAGCCCGGCCAGCGCCGGCGCCGGGTCGGTGACAGGACGGGTGCAGGCGTGCAGGGGGAAGGGTTCGGGTGCAAGCAGCGCGCAAGCCTGCAGCAGAGTCAGCGCGGCGGGCTGGGTGTCTGCCAGGTGGCCAGTGCTGAGGCGGATCTGGGCGGCCAGGGACACCGGATAACCGTTGGGGCGGCCCTTGTCGAGGACCTCGCTGATGCGCTTCTTCAACAGGTCGAGGTATTGGGGGAGGGTGAGGCCGTCGGCGAGGAGGGCGGCGGCCTGAACCAGGGCCAGCGGCAGGCCTTCCAGCTCCTTCGCCAGCCGGTCCGCATCGGCCTCGCCCAGGCCCGGGACGCGGGCTTGAAGCAGTGCGAGGGATTCGGTGCGGGCGAAGGCGTCCACCTCAACCGCCACAGCCTGGTTGTGCCAGTGGGGGTTTCGGGTAGTGATCAGCACGTGTCCATGGCCGCCGGGCAGGTAAGGCGCCAGGGCGGCGGGGTCTTCGGCGTTGTCGAAGACCAGCAGCCACCGCCCCCGCGTGCGCAGCTCCTCCGCCAGTGCCTCCAACGCCTCCGTCGGCGAGGTGTCGGCCTGCGCGGCCCCGGTCTTGACCGCAAGCTGGGCCAACTGGTCGGGGATCAGGGCGGGTTCCTCGGAGCGGATCCACCAGGCCAGCTCGTACTCCCCGGCGAAGCGGTGACCGTACTCGATCGCCAGCTGCGTCTTGCCCACCCCACCACGGCCCCGCAGCGCCTGCACCGCCACCCGCGAGCCCGAGGCGAGAGCCTG